>CAYZDL010000004.1:73166-92678 GCA_964477345.1 uncultured bacterium | reverse complement strand
CACACAAGCGCCCTTCCCCTGACACTTTTAGAAAGTGGAGAGAAAATCCAGCAATCGTCAAATGATCCCCCATCTCAAAGAAGGTCGCTTTTTGTCCATTCACAAAAAGTGGGTTTTCAGGCTGGTAGCGCAGAAAAAGATCAAATTCAGTAGCATCCTTAAAATCGAATTCGCAAATCAATGTTTCCTCTTCCTCCATCGTCGAGACAAACCCCATGCGTGTCTCTTGACAAACCATCTCATTCCCCTTCAAAGCATAATGGAATAAATGAAATCCTGGTGAAGTACGCCCCTCTATCGGTTGATACTCTTTTAAAGAAATAATCCTACGAGACGCCTCTGAAAAAGCCTTGCAAACGAAAGGGAAATCGTAAATCAACGCTCCATAAAGAGGTGTAATTTCATCTTCTCTTGCATCTTTTCCGAAAAAAAGATCGATCAGCGTCGTTCTTTGGAATTCGTGCAAATAACTTCCTGCAAAAACTCCAAGCTCCTGGTGCCAAGGAAGCTCAATTTCTCCTCCAAGCCACGGAGCCACAGTAATCACTTCTGACCAATCCATGGTCGAATTGCAGATTGAATGATCAAAATCGGGCAGTGGTTTTTTTTGAAAGACGGCATCAAACACCTGTTTTTGAAACGCCTGTATTGGCGGCAATCTCAAACCATCGACGAAGTTTGAAAGACGAAACAAAACATCATCAAGTTTTTTTCGTGCCTCATCACCCCATACATGGCGATAATCAAGCCAGATCCTTAAGAGAGGAATTAACATACGCATATTTAACATCGGCTTTCTCAATTCAGGCCATTCATGGAGATAGACTCCAAAGGCCCCTACAGAGTCAAAATAACGATAGAGGCGCAAGAAGAGATCCCTCCCCTCCAAAACAGAATCGGCCTGGTTAGATCGGCAAAGGGCTAAAATAAAGACCAGATTTTCATAAATTGGGATCGCCTCTCTAGAAGAGGTCTCTTCAAACGTATAGTGAAGAAACCCAGTTAAGCTACTTTGTCGCCGTCTTCCTTCTGCAAGAGCTTTCTTTACAAACAGATTCATGAAAAATGCTCCCTTAGGATTTGGTTCATTCCTTGAATCACCCCCAAATTGTAGGAGCTTTCAGTGACTAGATCAGCATACTCAGCAAGTCTCTGGGAGCCTCCTTTAACACAAATGCTAAAGTCAGCAACTTTGAATAGCGGAATATCATTTTCATCATCTCCTGCAGCAACAATCGGACAGTTCCAGCCTCGTAATTGACAGATCCTTTTGAGAACGTTTCCCTTATTGACACCCCGACTCGTGATCAACAATAACCCCTTATCCCGGTCAATCACATCGTTAATCACGCAAACATCGAACTTATTTAAACTTTCCAATTGATCTCGAATCTCACAAAGTTTCTTTTTATTCCCAAATCCCTTCACCAACGGAAACCCCTTATCAGGGATCTCGCTGTGGGTTTTAACCCCGACCCAGGGAATTGAAGATAAACTTTTTAATCGATCAAAATAGCGCAACATATCCTCAGAAAACTTATGAGGTTCATAATAGCAAAAATCGCCCCCTTCGAAGCCCGAGTAAACAATATACCCAATCGAATGACCATTAAATATTTTGTCTAAATCAGTTAAGATTTCGCGAGGCAAAAATTCCTGAAATAAAACATTCCCTTCAGGCATTCGGATCACTTCAGCTCCGTTTTGAACCCCTAATATGAAAGGTAGATTCAATCCATTGAAACTTCTAACAGCAAAAGAAAATGTCCTTCCCGTAAGAAGTACAATCCGCCAACCTGCCTCATGAAGTGAAGTGAGGTAATCGACTACCTCACCCGGAATGATATGATGCTCATTCGTCAGCGTATTATCGATATCAGATGCAAATATTCCTTTGATTTTCATGGCTGCAATTATATCTAGACGTGAAAAGAAAAAAAAGGGATAAGTAGAGTTAAGATGAAAAGAATTTCTCTAATCCTCTTTATTGCACTCACTTCAGCTTTTTCACTTAAAGCCGATGCCTCCGCTCCGCCGACCCCCAAGCAACAGCAAGTAACTCAGCCCACAGCTCCCCAGCAAAGTGTCGATATAGATGACGAACCTGAATTGCCTTTCCCCGCAGCAACCACTTCTCTTCCTGCAAACAATTATAAAAAACAGTTTACAGGAACACTGATCGCGATTGTCATCATTGTATTTCTCGTCTTCTTCATCATCTGGCTATTAAGACGCTTCTCCTCTGATCGCCCCCTTCACATGAACCACCGAAAGCACATCAAAGTAATTGAGAGACGTCCATTAAGCCCCAACACTTTCATTTACTTAATTCAAGTAGGTGACAAGCAATTCGTCATCGCCGAATCGAAATTCCACGTCCATAATGTCGCCACTCTTGACTGGAACGAAACTACTCCTGACTAATTTTATTTAGGGTTAAACAATGAAATAAAGTTAACCCAGGCCCATTTCCAGAGTGGAAGTGGAGGAGATAAAAGACGATCGGCACATTTTTCTAAGTGTTCAAAATCAAGCTTCCCAAGCCCCATGTTTGCGCTCCAAAAAGTAGGACTATCAGGATACTCCACCTCTTTAGAATATTCCCTATCAAAGGCTTGAGGGTTTTGATAAAGAAAGTAATTCAGAAAACCTAAAGGATTGACTCCTCTTTGCGCCCTTTTTTGATTCAATGAGCTAATTAACTGGGCAAAGTCATCGATTCTTTTAATAGTAAGATCTGGACTTGCCCTACCAAATCTTGCAAACTTCCTACTCCTCAAAGGAGTCCGAATTTCTGGATCCCAAAGATAGACATTCACAAAATAGTCTTGATAAGGAGCGTGCTCTTTACGATCAAAGGTACTTGAAAAAACGGTCCTTGGGGATTGTGCCACTACAGTTACCGCTGGCATTTCAGCCCAAATTGAATCGTTGGAAGCAATCATCGATCTCCCTTTTAACCCCTCTAACATACATTCTAGATTAAGCCTCCGTTTAAGATCAGCTCGTATCGGAGGAATTTTGGGCAAAATTTGGACCGAATAGTGGCTCAAAGATTTTTGGTATTCATCCACAGCAACTTGAAAATTTGGATCGTCATCAATTGAAAGAACAAATCGAGGCAAACGCCATTTGGCCAATTCTTTAGAGCTTGTGTTCACAACTAAAACATCTTTAAACATCGTCGTTCGAACAGTAGTCACTTCCCACTTTGAAAAAAATAGCCGAGCACGTTGGGCAGCATCTTCATCAATCACCGAAATTTCTCGATGTGATCCGTAAATTTTATTGCGTGGGTTTGCTATACGATGAAACCATTTCGTAATTAATGGCTCATTGTTTTTCAAATACACTTGAAATTCGGGCACAATTATTATCATCCTTTATTATGATCAATTATAACAAAGTCTGAAATAATTCAAGTAAGAGGAGTATTTCTCCTCTTAATCATAGCAAGGTAAGAGAGGTAAGCAAAAATAGCTCGGAGCATTCTTACAAGGATTTTTATAAGGAAAATCCCTTAATTCGTTTGAAGATGCCCTAATTTCGTAACGAGATTTCACACTCTGATCGTCTGGATCAATAAATGTATCGTTTTGAATATTGGCCCATGGGTGAGGACAAGGAGCCAACCAAAACACCTCTTTTTCATTAAAGAGTTCAATCGCCCCCTCGATATCTTTAGGGAGATCCTCTCTTTTTTCATCATAGTTGAGGGTTGTCTCAAGAAGAGAATAGAGCCTTTTACCTTTATCAGGGGAAATCGTAAAGGCCACGAAAGCAGCCGCCTCCATTGGGACTAAATAAGCAATGACTCGAAGAATCTTAAGTGGACGAGTAACCACCTCTTTCACAAGGACCACGATCAAATCGACCAGTAAACGATCATAAAAAGCCTTTTGGAACTCCCCTTTCTTTAAAGCAGCCACAAAACCTTGAATTGCTGAAAAGAAAATTTTTAGAGGGGTGTAGACCAACTTGACCAAATGCCCCCCTAACCTGACTAGGGTCGCAATAGGAGTAACAAAAGCAAACATTCCAAGCATCTTAAGGGCTATGACGGGTCTTGCGTCTGCCCAGAGAACATCCTGGGTCACCTTGTTATACATGCCTATATGAAAATTGCCGTGCTTTAAATCTTCATATTCACAATAGGTAAAATTACTTCGCTTTGTTTCTAAAGCGATATTGATCTTCTCTTGCGATAACCAGAGGCTAAAGGCACAATTAATTAGAGCATCCATACGAAACATTATAACAAAAAGAGGGTTTTAACTTTTAATTAATCCTTTAGGTTTACTGAAAATCTCCGAAATTAAAAAATTAATTCGCATCTTTGACTTTTTGCTACCTAAAATTTTTTTGATTTTAGTCTTCTCTTTGGATGGCAAAATCCTCCTCGGAGGCAAGGGCCATCCTCATTTTGGTATCGGCCTCGATATTTTTAAGCTTGGTGTAATCGAGAATCCCAAGCTGTCCCCTTTCAAATGCCTTTGCTATAGCAAGAGGGATCTGAGCCTCAGCTTCCTTGATCTTAGCCTTATATTCCTGCTCTTGGGCAATCGCCATTGCTTTTCTACCCTCAGCTCTAGCCTGGGCAACCTTCATGTCGGCCATAGCTTGCTCAGATTGGAGTACGGCCCCCACATTCGAACCCACCGTAATATCAGCAATATCCACCGATAGAATTTCAAAGGCGGTTTGAGCATCAAGCCCCTTTGATAGGACCAACTCTGAGACCCCCTGGGGATTCTTTAAGACATCGTAGTGGGATTCTGCAGATCCTATTGCGTTGACGATACCCTCGCCCACTCGTGCGATGATAGTCTCTTCAGTAGCACCCCCTACCAACTGCACGATGTTGGTTCTGACTGTGATACGCGCCCTTACCAAAAGCTCGATTCCGTTACTTGCAACAGCTGAAATATATTTCCCTTTTTCGCTGGGACAATCAATCACTTTTGGATTAACACTGGTCTTAACGGCTTCAAAGACATCCCGTCCTGCAAGGTCAATTGCAGTAGCACGTCGCCAATCGAGCTGAATATTTGCCTTATCGGCAGCCACGACAGCTTTGACCACTTCATGAATGCGGCCACCCGCTAAATAGTGGGTCTCCAAATCATTTGCGGTGATCGTCTTTAATCCAGCTTTGCGCAAATTGATCATCGCCCCAACAATCAATTTTGGGGGAATTTTTCGAAGGGTCATCCCTATGATATTGAAAAAATCGATATGAGCCCCTGAAATGAATGCCTGAAACCAAAGACTAATGTACCTTGCAGTAATCCAAAGTACAGAAACAATGACCAGGACGATCAGTCCAATTAAAATTGTAATCACTTCCACGATCTTCTACCTCACGATTAAGTGGGCTCCCTCACCATCTATGACGATCACTTTGGAGTCTTTCCTCACATAGTGACCTTTTGAGAGAGCTTGAAATTCTATTCCGTCGATTTCGATGAACCCAGCAGGCTTCAAATCCTTTGTTACAATAGCTTCCTTGCCGATTAAACTTTTATCAAAGTCGCCACTGATAAATCCGGTTTGATCATTGTCTAGATCAAACTTTCTCTTTTTAAGTGTAGTCAAAGCAACTCTAATCACGATAAAAGCAACAAAGGTTTCAATGATTAGCACAACCATTCCAAGACGCATATCGGCAGCCATGGCATAAACCACACTACCCATCGCCAAAAGTGCTCCAAGGGCCGCCATGATCCCCCCGGGCAAGAAAAATTCTAAAAAAAGAACTAAGAGGGCGATACTTCCTAAAAGAATTGAAATAGTCATTTCCATGCCTGCAGTATAACCTGTCTTGTTTTTTAACTTCAAGAGATGCATGCTGAATATAAATCAGATGGTAAAAGGAATTATATTCGCCTTAGGAGCCTGCGTTATTTGGGGGCTTATATTTGTCATACCTCAATTCATGACAGGATTTACTCCCATAGAGATAACCCTCGGCCGTTATTTTTTCTATGGGCTTATCTCTTCCCTAGTTTTTTTCAAAAAATTATCTCAAGAGAGTTGTCGTTATTCTGAGCACATTTGGGGTAAAGCTCTCAAATTTTCTCTGGCTTCTACCCTTCTCTATTATATATTTCTAATTCTTGCTCTTCGTTATTCTTCATCAACAATTTGTGCCCTTATTCTTGGGATTAGTCCTCTCACGATTGCTTTTTATGGAAACTGGAAAACACGAGAAATCTCTTTTAAACATTTGATTATCCCCTCCATTTTGATCGTTGTTGGACTTGTAATGGTAAATATTCCCCATTTTGAAACGACATCTTCACCACTTTTCTATTGCCTTGGCCTCTTCTTCACCCTTTTCTCTCTCTCATCTTGGACTTGGTACGTCGTTGCAAATTCAAAGTTTTTGAAAAATCATCCTCAAATCTGCTCGAGCGACTGGGCAACAATGATTGGGGTAGCCACCATGAGTTGGGTTCTTCTCTTAACGGTCGTCCTCTCTCTCTTTTGCAACACCCAATTTCAAATCGATAAATTTCTAACTCACACCCCTGAACTAGAGCGATACATTATCGGCAGTTCAATCCTCGGGCTACTCTGCTCCTGGGTAGGGGCTTTTCTCTGGAACAAAGCCACTTTTTACTTACCTGTTTCTCTCGCAGGCCAGCTTACCATCTTTGAAACAATCTTTGGGGTGATCTACCTTCTCATTCTAGCAGGAACCCTCCCCTCACTTCTTGAGGGAGCTGGGATCGTCCTAATGTTTCTTGCAATTCTTTACGCAATTCGAAAATTCACCCGCAAGAAGCCTTATAGCAATCAAATCACCCCCGATTAAGAAATAGTCCTTTCCTTTATTTCAATAGAATCACATAACATCTGACCAAACTTATTAAAAGAGATCGCTAATGGAAACACTAATCACGAACAATACACCCATTCCGTATAGACAATCAGATTCAATTTTTCACAGAAGCAACTCTACTACAGCGCTTTGCACCATAAACCTGCTTAATGCAGCGATTCTTTATGTTTAATGGGGTGTTAGCTCACTTTTATAATGTTTGAAAAAAAGATTAAGGGATTGATTATAAGTTTGACATGAAATATCCTGTGTGTGCCGAAAAAGGAGAGGAGTAAAAGAATGTCTAATTTTGAAGTGAGTCCCATTACTGGTTTCAGAGGGGCAGTTTATTCACAAGATCCCGACCCCGAAGACGAATCTTCTTTGGGAAAAACCTCTTACGATGATTCTTTAATGTTTTTGGAAGCGATTCGAGTCCAGATGGCCAAGGACAACCAAGTGATGTCTCAAACGGAGAAAAATAGCGCAGCTATAGACGCAATCAATGAAAGAGTCAATTTCGTTGCTTCCTTGGTACAAGACCTCCTTCACGAACGTAACAAAGGCGCTAAAGAGGTCTCTTTGGAACATTTAGCTGGAAAGATGCAGCGCCTTAAAGACGAGTTTTTACGGGATGTCACCGTAGCCGACCCTCTCAGCAATCTTTACCCCGGTCCTCTACAAAAAGTCAAAATGCAAGATTTGGAAGAAGCGATTTCGGGGTTGCAAGAACTGATGAGGCAAGATAGTAATGAGCTTCAAAAATTAGGTCGTAATACCGAGTACTTGATGCAGCTTTACGTAATTATTACTGAGATGCTTGCAAAACAAAAGCCTGATGAAACTAAAACTTTTGTTAGGAATCAAACTACAGGAATTCGATGACTTTTGCACGAGAAGTTCTCGATTCAGAGCAATTTTGCTCAATTGTCGAGATGCTGAAAAATTCTTTTGATGATGAAGGTGCTCTCAAGTTAGAAGAGTGGCGGCAAGAGGACACCCGCACCCTTTATGAACTTGGATTTACTCTTTACAAGAATCAGAATTTTGATAAATCGGAGACGATTTTTCGTAAATTGGTCATCGTTATGCCTCTTGAAAAGAGCCACTGGCAGGGCTTGGCCTCTTCTATTCAGATGCAAGGTCGATTTGAAGATGCTCTTGTTTTCTGGAGCATGTACGCTTTTATCGATCCAAAGTCGCCTATCCCCCATTTTTATGCTGCTGAATGTCTATTTAAGATCGGTGATTACAAAGATTGCTTAAGAGCTATTTCCGCTCTTTGTGAGAGAGATCTGAATAAAGAGTATGAAGAAAAAGCAAGAACACTAAAGATGGCTGCCTTAAATCACCTGGAGAAAATCCATGCCTAGTCGTGTAAATTCAGCCACATCATCGATTTTTTCGGCTCAAGAACCAACTCCATTCAGACCTACAGAAAATCCATTTTTTCACGATAAGATCAACAACTCTTGCCGCCCCTACTTACAGGTACAACGAGAAACCAGTGAGGCTCCTCAGTTGGTTCCTCCTTCAGAATACAACCCAACTCCACTCTCTAAAAATTTGATTAGAATGCTCGATACAATCACTCAGGTCGCCTTGACTCAAAAGGGATGCGCTAATGATGTAGTCGATTCCCTCGAAGGGACAATAGTGACTCAACAACAAGAGGCGCTAAAGACCTCTCAATCCGAAAGAGAGTATGTCGATGATACAGGTTGGGCCGATTTTTTTAAAAAGATCGCCGTTTGCTCCCTCTCTGCATTCTCGATTGTCTTGGGAGGAAAAATGATCTTTGACAATCCAGGCTCTGTAGAACATTTAATTGGCGGAGGGGCCATGATTGTTTCGGCAATCTCTTCTTTGATCGGAAGTATCATGATCGATTCGAATGATTCTCCCCAAGCGGCTACATTTTTAACTCTCGTATCAATGGGATTTGGTTTGATAGGTGGAACAGCTTATCTCAATTTAAGTGGGAATTCACTCGCCGATATCGCAACTCGCCTGGGGATGGCTTCCCTAGCTATCGTTTCAAGTACCGCTGAACTAGGAAAGCAATATTCTCATTTCCAAATAGAAGAATTGAAAGGGGCGCAAGCCTTAATTCAAGAACTACTCGCTAGGTGTCGCAATATTTCAGAACAACAAACTGGTTATGAAACGATGAGCACACAAACTACAATTTCAACGATGTCTACCTATTCCGAAGCAGCAATGACCCTAGAGCGAGCAAAAAAAGTAATCTTAGCCAACATGATTGGCTCACATAGTGCATAAAAGAGGAGGATTTCTCATGCCACAAATAGAACCAGTAAGCAGAACAACTTATGAACCTTATGAGCCCTATGCTCAAGTTTCGCCAATTACCGCAGCTCAGCATGCCCGAATTAAAACCGCTGACACTCTAGATATCATTCGAGACGGAGCAAGAAAGATTGAGAAAATGACTACTTATCGCTACATAGTCGATGGATATGAAAGGATGTCCAAAAATCGTAGATTCGATGCTTCTTGCACCCTACTAGGGATTATCGGAGCCTTTTTAACAATTGGAGCCTCAGCCTACAACCCTCAATCAACTGAATTTGCTCAATTATCGGGCGTGGGGAACTTGATGGGACAATTGGGATCAGGAGCAAGTCGACTGACACAAGAGGAACAATCAGAAATTGATGGTTTACTCAAGCGCCTTGCAGAGCTTCAAAAAGACGCTCAAGGTCGCGATGGTGAAGTCGATCGTATTTTAACCAGACTCGATGAACTTCAATCTCGCATCCAAAAACAAATCGCTGATGCCGAAACGCAAATGATGCGCAATTCTCAATAATCGCCTTGCGCCATTAATCGAAAATTCATAGTATCCGGACATATCAAAGGTGTGTCCGGATGCAGATGATTTTGCGCCAGCTTAAGTTTTTAATCTCAATTGGCCAGTACACCTCTTTTTTCTTTTCCTCTGTATTTATCATATTTTCCAAACTTCCTCGATGGTCCTTGATCAGAGAACAACTCTACACAATTGGAGTGATGTCTCTAGGGGTTGTCACCCTCACAGGATTTGCGACTGGGCTTGTTCTTGCAACTCAGAGTTACTACCAACTTTCCGATAAGGGTCTTGCTGGAGTTACTGGCTTAATGGTTGCAAAAGCGATGCTCACTGAACTAGGCCCCATCTTGACAGGATTTATGTTCGTAGGTCGCGTCGGTGCCTCTATTACTGCTGAACTTGCGACAATGAAGGTAACTGAACAAATCGACGCAATGGTTTCTATGGCTGTCAATCCTTATCGGTATCTTGTAGCGCCAAGATTAATTGCTGGATCACTCATGTTCCCCCTTTTAACTATGTATAGCATCGTCACGGGAGTCTTTGGAGGCTACTTAATCGCTGTCTATTTTTTCGATATGGCCCCTACCACATTTTGGGACCCGATTCCTATTTATACTCAACCTTTTGACTTTTTCGTCGGATTTTCTAAGGCAGTGGTCTTTGGGATTTTATCGACATCGATCTGTTGCTATTTTGGAATGAGAACTGAAGGGGGTGCTGCCGATGTAGGCCAATCAACCACCAAAGCTGTAGTCGTTTGCTACACTCTTATCTTAGTCATCAACTTCTTCATGACGCTTGGTCTCAACGTGATGCACTCTGAAATATTGCGGTGGTTTCAATGATTGAGATTAAAAACCTGGCAAAAAATTTTGGACCTAAGAAGGTTCTAGACGACTTAAACCTAACCATCTACGATAGAGAAATCTTATTTATCGTAGGAAAATCGGGCTCTGGAAAAAGTGTTCTACTTAAGCACATCATCGGTCTCATGAAGCCCGATCATGGAGAGGTGTTAATTGACGGCACTGACATGACTACACTTACAGGAACTGATCTAATTGAACGTCTATACAACATCGGAATGATTTTTCAGAGTGGCGCTCTCTTTGATTCGATGAGCGTCGGTAAGAACGTCACTTTTTACCTTGAAAATCATGCTAAGGTAGCTGGAGAGAAAATCAAACGTTCTCAAATTCGAGAATTAGGGGAAAAAGCGCTTGAACTTGTTGGGCTAGGCGGAACTTATGACCTTCAACCCTCAGAATTATCAGGAGGAATGAGAAAAAGAGCCGCCGTTGCAAGAGGAGTCGTCTATAAACCAGACTACACCTTCTATGATGAGCCGACAACGGGCCTCGATCCAATCACAGGAAGGAGGGTTGCAGAGCTAATTGTTACACTCCATCAAGCGGGCAAAGGAACTACCATCGCTGTTTCTCATGACATTGTAACAACCCTTTATTGTGCTGATCGTATTGCCCTTATAGAAGACGGAACCATCAAGATCGTCGACACTCCCATGAACTTTATGAAATATGAAAATGATTCGATCAAAGAGTTCAATAGGATGATCGGTTATGACTTGAGTTTAATACGCAATAAGGGTTAATTGACAATCATGGCCACACAAATAAAAAACATGCTCATTGGTCTTTTTGTCGTTGTTGGCTGTGTATTGATCATCGGCATTATTCTATTTATTAAGCCCAGCGTCGGAGATGGAAGACAAGTTCTTAAGGTCCGCTTCACCAATATCAACGGGATTGCCTTAGGCACACCCGTCACTTACGCCGGACAGCCGATTGGAGAAGTGGCTTCTATTCAACAAGTAACCGATGCAAGACAACAAGCTGTCAACCAGTTCGGCCAAGTTTACCCCTACCTCTTAACCTTAAAGATCGATTCTAACTACACCATTTTCGCGACAGATGAAGTGACAGTGGCCACACAAGGGCTTCTAGGGGAAAAATATGTTGCTATCATACCGAAGCCCATTACACAAGGTCAAATAGCTCACGTGATTACATCAAAAGATGTAGTCTATGCTGACTCTAGTGACCTCTTAGAAAGTGCGATGAATGAGATTTCTGCTCTCTCCCAAAAAGTGGAGCAGACCCTCAATCGAATCATTCGCTGGATCGATAAATATGGGGATGATCTCGGCGTTACAATACAAAACATTGGAAATGCAACCGGTCAAATCACCATTGCTATTAAAAAATTCAATGATTTAGGGGTCATGCAAGATGTCAAGGATGCGATTGCCAACATTGCCACCACTTTCGGTCAAATTGACCAAATCATCTACAATATGAATGAGAATGGATTTTTCGATCACTTATGTACGATTGGCGCCAATGTAAGCAAAACCACGACGACGATTGCTAATGGACAAGGCACTTTGGGCAAGATCATCGAATCTGATGGAATGTACCTTCAGCTAGATGCCATCATGACCAAAGCCAACACGATGCTCAATGACATCAACCAATATGGATTTCTTTTCCAATACAATAAAGAATGGCAAAGACGACGCGTTAAATTGATGGCAGAGGCGAATCGAATTAACTCTCCCAAGGCTTTTCAAACTTATATGAATCAAGAGGTTGATCAAATCAACACCACCCTAGAAAGGATGCAAACGTTGACCGATCGATTCAATACTAAAGACTTAGCAAAAGACAAACGTTTCCGAGAGAAATTTGCCGATTTATTGCAACAAATCGATTCGCTACAAGCACAAGTTAAATTATACAACGAAGAACTAATGAATTTGAGGTCTCAAGATGAATGCACCGATCCAAGCACGCCTTGAGAAAGGCACTTTTCTAATCGCATCACCCGACGCCGAAGAGGATATCTACTTTAAAAGCGTCGTCTTGATCTGCGAGCACACACCCGCCGGCTCTTTTGGCCTCATTGTGAACAAACCAGTTTCGGTAGACCTCCCTCCTGAAATCCTACCGATCAGCAACGTACAACATCCGAAAGTACAGCTGCGCCTGGGAGGCAAATCGCAACAAAATCAGATGATGCTTCTCCATAGTTCGAAGCAAAATACCGACCAAACTCTCAACATCGTCCCTGATGTTTTTCTCGGCGGCGACTTGCAGTTTTTGCAAGAATCGATTGCTTCAGAAACTTGCCCTGAACTACTCCTTTGCTTCGGCTATACAGGGTGGTCAACTGGCGAGCTTGATAAAGAGTTTCTTAAAGGACTCTGGTATCTTTACCCTGCCTCAAAAGAACTTCTTTTTGAAACTCCCCCAGAAAAAATGTGGCAATCGATTTTAAAGAAAATGGGAGGGAAATATGCCTCCTTCGCGATGATTCCCGATGACCTTTCTTTAAACTAACCTATTCAGTCATAAAGCATTATAAAAATAAAATTAAAAATCACTTTACTTTATATGTAAAGATTCTAATAATTCGGCGTTTAATTTATTTAAAGAACGCACCCAAAAATAGGAGGTTTTATGGAAAGATTATCAACATTAACTCATAGCATGCCTTTGTTATTTCAACCACGGTCGTTACCAAACGTACCTAGTGAGTTGGATCCACTCCCCGAACTAACAGATGATGACAATCAAACTAAAGCACAAAAATTAAATGATTGGTCAAATCGTAACATTCAGAGGCTTTATTCTGCTGATAATGTACTAGAACAATTGAAGGTTGCCGCAGAAGATAGCTTACAAATTTTTAACTTAGGCCTGTCTAGTGGCCATCCGACTACAGGTGGCAACATGTTTGATGTGCTAGCAAAAATAGCGCACGTAAATTGTGTACACAAAGCAAACGATCTTTTTATGAGAACAAAATTGATTATTGAAAGTGCTAAACTAGCTGCAGATCAAATGTCCCTGTTAGTCAAAGAGTTTGGAAAAACAAAAAAGCACGGAGACCACACAACTGAAGCCCAAATAGCGGAGCTTTTTTCTAATTTTTCTTTAATTCATCAACAACTAGCAAAACGAGAAGACGGTTATTTTTTCGTTAATTTGGGAGGGGGAAGAACCGCGAAGACACAGGCAGCTCTTGAAGCTCATCAAACAGCCGTGTGGACTCACTTGTATCCACAGGTAACTCTTGTACGAAACCAACTATTTGTAGAGGAACCACGTCCTGATAGTGTAAAAGCAACTATTACTAGCACGCCCGATGTGGGAAGTTCTTCTTCTGTTCCAATCGTCCCAGCCTTTGGTGCTACTCCTAATGACCTAGACGACGCAACTTTTGAACGCCCCGGATCTCATGATCCACTGTCACCCCCCCCTAGCCCAATCTCAGCTGCAAAATCTCCGGTTGTTATAAGTTCCAGCGGAGCAGTGGTGGCGGGTGGTCTCAGTCAAACTGAGGGAGATGGCGAAAAGAAAAAAAAAAAATAATAGACGTGGTGGATACTACTGAATCTACTGGCGAGCAGGGGCCTCAAGCTGTTTTGCCTGCTCGCCCTTATCAAGGGGGAAGAAGTAGACCGCAGTATGTCCCGAGACCGGATCTTTATAGTTTTTACTACAATGGTAACCGACTCTCTTTCCATCCCCGTAATCATTTAAGCCACTCACCCGGTACATTTCCTCTACAACCACCACTACCCGCTTATGCAGGTGGAGCACCTTTCCTACCTAGAGGTTACTACGTAAATCAAGGCCAGCAGCCTAGGGCTGAATGGCAGAATTATAGAGGGAGAGGACGAGGACGAGGAAGAGGACATGGATATGTAACAGAATCTACTGAGTAAGCTTTAAAAACTTTAATGCTTGAAGTCCACCGACAATTTTTCACAAAACGAGGTTCCCAAAAGCATATTCAATGTTTTTTGGACCGCGGCGCGGCTGACTTCAAGCTCTGCACTTACAACAGAGAGCATGCTGACGGAACGGCTTAGAAGCCGAAGATCAACACTTCTTTCTCTAACTAGCAAAGCGGGAAGAAAAATGTAGGCAGAATAGCTTTCTTTTTCTTCCTGATGCCACTCAGAGGATCCACCAAGAATTTTACTCAAAGCAAATGTAGTGGCAGAGGCGATTGCAGGAATGTCAATTCCATCTTTTGCGGTGAAAAAGAGATGGGTTGCTTGCGAGATGATCATAAATTTATAGATAAGAATTTGTGTGAACAATTCAATGAAATCAAGCCGATTTTTTCTCGCTAAAATCTCTTTGTTTCCAAAAAAAATTGAATGGATTGTATCGATAGCCACTTTTGCAAATTCGTGGAGTTCGTCTCTTTTAAAGTACTTAGGAAAGTGAAAACCACACTCTTCTTCACTTTTGAATTGCTCGAATAGGTTTTGCTTAAACTCTTCTGCATTATTTACCTTGAGATAGGGGTCTGATTGCTGCATAAAATCGGTGTCTCTTGGGAAAGTAATCACGTCGATTTCAAAACGAAATTCAGCATGGGTCTGCACCCCTTCCAAAGCCGCGCAACGGGCATACTCTTTCCAAGAAGTTCTATCTTGAAAATTAATCACCAACGCCTTCTGACTATTTTTTTTCAAATGGCGTAAAAATCCGAGAAATTCAGGGATTACATCGGCTTTATGAATCAATACTTGTCTAGTAGGACACCCCATTGTAATGACTTGAATGTGATTCTTCCCTAAGTGAAGGTTAAATTTTTCTGAAGGACGATCGTCGTGTAAATAGGGATCGAAATCTTCTGGTGGGCCGTCGTGAATAATATCGAGAACTTTAAATAAGGGGCCCGAAGGAAATTTGGTCAGCTCTCTATGGAGTCGTTCATGATCATCGAGAATTTCATTCCAAATAGAGAGCGATGAGCGGGTGCTTTTTTCAGAGGCTTTCTCTTCTCCAAGCCTAAGGATTTTTGTGAATAGGGAAAGGGCCTCACTATGATCTTCTTTATGAACAAAAAGATAGTAACAAACCTTATGGACCAATTCAATCATATGATCGTAAAAGGAATCTAACTCCTCGGGGGGGTTCTCAATAATGCTCACATAGTCAACATTGTAGAGAGTTGCTCTAAGATAATGTTGAAAATCGGCAAAATAAGAAATCGAGGGTTTAGAGGTTGTTTGAGTAATCATATTGTATTTATTTGCAGCAAGCAAAAGCGCCATGATTGCTCGAAAAAAACTCTGCACAAACGGATCTTCACGAAATTTTCCCGCGCGCCGAATCCAACGATCCAGATCGTTACCTAAATGGGTATAAATCGATTTGGCAGTAAGTTGCGCCTCCTTATCTTGGACAACACGCACTTTTAAAAGCGGATCGTTCCCATCAACATTAGAAATGAGCTGATCAAAATCAGCAACCAAACGAATGTGTCTAATCAGATTTCGGTTGTAAAATCTGGTCCCATCTTCTTTGATCAGGTGGAATAGTTCATAATCTCGATCACGAGTTACACTCTCTAAGTCCTTTAAACCTCGCCTCTGAATATCAGCCGCATCTTCCTGACCTCCCCACTCCTCTTCCCACTCTTCCTCCGACCGCATCACTTCTTCAAAGCGCTTTAGGATCTTTTTTTCATAAAACTCGATCAAATCCTTAAACTCTTTAGTTTCAGTAACACTGACCTTGCCCCCAAATACAGCCCTGCACTGATCGAGCTTAAAAGCCGCTTCATTGGCAAGAGCGATGATTGAGCGGACTCCTTTTTGCATCTCAGTGTCTTTAAGGGATTTACTCTCTTTAGCATAAACGTGCTCAAGATATCGATGAAGAGCCTTAAATGTACTCTTCGCGGAATTTAATGATTTTTGTTCATTTCTGGGGTCAAGCCATTTATTGACATTAAGACGAATCGCCTCGTCGGTCGATTCCTTCTTTTCTACCTTAGCCTCTTCAACCTCAAGCTCAGCCATACTTGATAGATTGTCGACCGCCTCTAAAATTGATGGATCATCCGAATAATTATTTCGCTTAGACATCGATACCCCCCTATTCATAGCCTTAGGAAGGGATCGCATATTATGCAAACATTATTCTCATCTAACTCGTTATCAGGCTATTCTACCGTTATCGTGCACTGCTGTTCGCAGAATGGATTGGGGTGAGTGGCTCCTTTAGCATCAATTAAGGTTAGCTTAATGATATGATGTCCAAGGGGCATTTGAGTGATCTTATAGGGAACATATTGGTCTAAGGTGGCAACTTCTTCCCCATCAATTTTGACCAACACTCGATCTCCTCCTTTAGAAAGAGTCGTATTACAGACAACAAAGTCTAAAAGGATAGGCTCTCCCTTCAAATAGCTTCCTGAAGGTTCATTATAGAGTATGTAGGGCCGATTTAATTTTTCCTCTAGTTCGTAATCTCTCTGACTTCGTTTACCAAAATCGACGATCTTGGTTTGAATTGCTTTTTGCTGTTTAATTGATTCTCCAAATGAACTTAGAGGAATTGCTGAAATCGTGTTTTTCCCTTCTTTTAATTCTCGAGCAATTTTGGTCGATATATATTTTTGAAAATGTTTTTCATACGATTGTGACTCTTTTTTTAAAGGATTCATATCAAGTTTTTTTAGATAAATCCTATGCTCTCCGTTGAGAAGCACCAAAACCGTTGTTCCGTAGTTATTTTGTCTCATCCCTGTTAAAGATTCTGAATAGATATGAATTCCAAGAGGGAATGATTTTAAATGAAAATGGAGAGGTTCATTTCGAGATAACACTGAATGATTCGTATCGAAATCGATTTGCAAATTTGCGTTAAATGGAGTCGCTTTCATCGGCTCGATTCTTACGACACCTGCACAAAGATCGATGGCTAACAGAATAGACAGCAAACTAAGTTTGTTCACACCCACACCCCAATAACAATTACGTTGGTACTTTAGCCTCGTTATAGGACTTTAATGATACTAATGTCAAGAGGGCTGCGATTATGGAAAGAAAAAATAGGCCTCCATGGATAAAAACGAACATCTCATCAAGAGAATTTGTATAGGAACGAGCAAGTGTAAAACAAGCAAGTCCTGCAGAAGCTGCAAGAAAGCGGACTGTGCTATAAATTCCAGTTGCTGTTGCGCGACTATCGGGAAATGAATACGATAATGCAGCAGTTCCAACTGGAGTCAAGATAAATACATGCCCACTTGAAAACAAGACCAGAGCTAAGTACAAGAACATAAAATCGGGATAATTTAAAAACTGATTAAAACAAAACACAGAAGCAATTAAAGCGATAAATCCCAAAAATATGGGAAATTTTGGAGCGAATCGGTCGGAAAGAATCCCCACTATTGGTGCACACAGAAAAGAGGGTATCGTTGAAATCCCCACAATTCTTCCTATCTCAAAAGGGGAAAAATTTCTCTCAAATTGCATGTACTCTATCCAATAAACCGGGAGCGATATCATGAATTGTGCAAAAAAAACAATCATTAAACAAGAGACGAATCTTCTGATTTTCATCAACCTCCAATCAAAAAGACTCTTCTCTTGCCCTTTGGTAAAATAGAGAAAAAATAGAGTGAAAGCAATAACCACTGCAAGGCTTGCTAGCCATTGTGTGGAATATAACTCCCATCTGCTTGATTGCATAAGAGTAAAAATCAACGAAAACATAAGAAAAATAAATGAAATTGTCTCAAATGCATTAATAGATATTTTCTTTCGTTTCCCATCTGAGGGGACAAATAAATAGACAGAAACAAACCCAAATAACGAAAGAATAGGCCCTATGAGAAATGCTCCGCGCCAGGTAAAATTCTGCAATGTGAATCCCACTAGAATCGGCCCTACCCACGAAGCAAGAGAACTTAGTAGTACGCTTATCCCCCAGGCTCTGCCTCGGATATTTGTTGGAAAGGTTTGCATGAGAATTGACAAAGAGGCAGGCACCATAAAGGCCATTGAAACCCCTTGAGCTATTCTAAAGAGGACCAGGAAAACAATTCCGCTAGCGCAAGAGACCCAAAATGAGAAAAAAGTGTAGACTATTGAACTTAATAAAAAGATTTTCTTGTTGCCAAAGATATCCGTCAACCGCCCCCCCAGCATAACAAAGGCAACAATCCCCATGTAGTACCCGTTCATGACCCAAGCAACCCTAGTCTCAGAAAGAGAAAAATAGGTTTGAAGTGTAGGAAGCACAATCGGGATCGCGTTATTGTCCAATAGGAGGATTGCTAAAGTAGTCGTTAAAGAAAGAAGAATAATCCATTGTCTTTTTGTATATCCCACATGAACCTTCAATAATTCAGCACTATTGTGGGAATATCTCTACTCTGACGATTTCTGTAAAGTTATTTTAAATTTAATATTCACATATGAGAAAGAATTTGCAAATATACTTTAGTCGATGTACGATTCTTTTGATAAACAGACCTGGTCAAGGCTTATGAATTCGATCCCAAAGAATCGTCGGAGCAGTTGGTTTAAAATCTTCCTCGTTTCGTCCTTTGTTATTTTAGTCCCAACCGTTTTAATTTTCGGAAAATGGGGAAACCAGAGAAATAACAACAATGGAGAAAAGGTGTTGAGAATCAGTTTTGCATACGATCCGACGACTCTAGACCCAAGAAAAGGAGGCGAACCAGTCGCCTCAACAGTTCATTTTGCCCTTTACGAAGGGCTTACACGGATGAATGAGCAATCGACCCATGAACCTGGGGTAGCCGAGAAAATCGACATCTCAGATGATAAAAGAGTCTATACATTTCACCTTAGAGAGTCTTATTGGAATAATGGCGACCCTGTCACAGCAGACGATTTTGCTTATGCTTGGCGTTCGATACTAGACCCGGACTTCCCCGCTCCAAATGCTCATTTGCTCTATCCCGTACTTAATGCAGAAAAAGTCAAAAAGAGAGAACTTGCTCCCGACACATTAGGAATAGAAGTTATAGACGATAGAACTTTAAAGGT
>CAYZDL010000004.1:32093-73156 GCA_964477345.1 uncultured bacterium | reverse complement strand
ACCCTTGAAAGACCTACACCTTATTTCCTCGATGTAACCTCATTTTGTGTGCTCTCTCCAGTCCCCTCTAAAATTGCTAAACAAAATTCTAGGTGGTCTGATAGAACCGATCACACTTTAGTCTCTAACGGACCTTTCTCGTTGCAACAATGGCTACCAACAGATAAGTTTGTTTTTAAAAAAAACGACACTTATTGGGAGAAAGATCGAGTTAAGTTAGATAAGATTCAGGCCCTGATCATCGGCAGCAATACGACAACATTGGCTTTGTTTGAAGCAGGCGACCTAGATTTTATGGGAGGGTTTTGCGGGGAAGTTCAAACCGAGTGGATCCCTGAGCTCGACAAACAAGATCGACTTCATTTTACTCCTTCTGGAGCTACTGAAATTGTCACCTTTAATATCAATGCATTTCCGTTCCATAACTTAAACATTAGAAAGGCATTTGCTTTTGCAATGGATCGTCGTTCCATCGTCGAGAACATCACACAATACGAAGAATTACCTGCTATAGGTTATGTGCCACCTCTAATGAAAAATGGGGTCATGAATGAGTATTTTAAGGATGGCGATACTGACCAAGCACTCCTTTATCTAAAGCAGGGGCTAAAAGAGCTGGGACTCTCTGATCCTACAGAATTAGGTGAAATTCGATATGCTTATTTTAATGGAACATCAGATAAAAAAGTGGCACAGGCACTGCAGCAACAATGGAACAAATATCTCGGCGTACAAGTCAAGCTTGAAGAGTACACCTTGAACTTTCTTCTCGATAAACTCAATCGAAGAGACTATCAAGTCGGCCAAATCATGTATATTGCCCAGTATAATGACCAGATGAATATTCTCGATCGATTTAAGATAAAATCGAACTTGAAGAACTACCCGGGCTGGGAAAATCCGGAATATATCAGACTTTTAGAAAGCTCAGCTTATGCTGAATCTCCTGAAGAAAGGTTGGGCATATTGGAAAAAGCAGAACAAATTATGCTCTCAGAGATGCCCATTGCAGGTATTTATCATTGGGGAAAAATCACAATGCAAAGAGACAAGGTCGAAGGGCTTTTTATTTCACCTGTCGGTTCATTACATTTTAATTATGCCAATATTCAATCGTAATGGAGTATACTTAACTTGATTCATCGGTTTCTATGGCGTTCCTGTTATTTATCTCTTTTCCTAATGATCTCTTTTGGATTTTCTTGTACCAAACGTAAAACTAAGAATACAAAATGCCAACTACATTTGAATATTAACCAGGATCATTTAACTCTAGATCCTCGAAAAGGGGCTGATTTCTCCTCCGTTTCTGTTCAATTCATGGTTTTTGAAGGGCTGGTTCGTATGACACCTTACGCAACAAGAGCCCCAGCATTAGCAGAGAGTGTCGATATCTCTGATGACTTGCTAAGATACACCTTTCATTTAAGAGAAGCCCTTTGGTCTGATGGAACACCAGTCACCGCCTTCGATTTTATTCAAACATGGAAAGATATTTTAAATCCTAATTTTCCTTCCCCAAATGCTCACCTTCTCTTTCCCATTCGAAATGCTGAACTTGCCAAACAAGGACAAATTTCCGATCGTGAGATTGGAATTAGAGCCCTTGACCATAAAACGATTGAGGTCTATCTCGAGCAACCGACTCCCTATTTCCTCGATATGCTAAGTTTTGCTATTTTCCATCCTGTGAATCAGAGTATCGCGGTTAGGGATCCAAAATGGGCTGATGGCAAAGAAGGTTTACTGGTTTCAAATGGTCCCTTCCGACTTAAAGAATGGCGTCACGGCAATTACATTACCCTGGAAAAAAATCCCTACTATTGGGATGCAAAAAATGTAGAACTCGAGGAGATCCACATCTCCCTTGTCAATAGCGAGCAAACAGCTTTACAGCTCTATGAACAAGGCGAGCTTGATTTCTTAGGCCTTCCGTTTACTGGGATCATCTCTGATTCTGTGCCAGACCTCCTAGATAAGGGAATGATCAAAACAACCTCCCTTCCCGCATCGACAATTTGTTGCTTCAATATGCACTCTCACCCATTTCAAAATAAAAACATTAGAAAGGCTTTTGCCTATGCAATCAATCGGCAAGAAATCATAAAAAATGTGACTCAATTAAAGGAAGAAAATGGAATATGTCTCTTGCCAAGTTCTCTCGGATTTGACTCCCAGCCTTTCTTTGAAGATGGTGATGTAGAAAGAGCACAGGATTTTTTAGAAAAGGGTTTAAAAGAACTCGGTATTACACGAGAAAAGCTAGGCACCATCAGACTACTTCACGCTTCATCGGGGGTTTATCCAATGGTGGCCCAGGCCCTTCAGACCCAATGGTTGAAAAACCTTGGTGTCCTGGTACGTCTAGAGGGCTATGAATACAAAGTATTTCTCGATAAATTAACTAAACGCGATTACCAGATGGGACAATGTGTTTGGATCGCTCAATATCTCGATCCAATGAATATCTTTGATCGGTTTAAAAATAGTAATATGTTAAAAAATTATCCGGGCTATGATAATCCCGAGTATGAAAAAATCCTCGACCTATCGATGAAAATTAGAGATACCGAGGATCGATTCCAATATTTAAAAAGAGCAGAAGCGATTCTGGTTGAAGATATGCCATTAACCGCAATCTATCACTGGAAAAATGCCTATCTGGTTAAGGATTATGTTAAAGATTTCGCATTTAACCAAGCTGGGGGCTATTTTTTTCAAGAAGTAGTCATTGACGATAAAAAAAAATCAGAGGTGATCGCAACGAACCTTGTAAGAAGGCCGACTAGCAAATCATCTTAGAAAACAGATTGACCTATTTTTTTCTGTAGTCAGCCCTACTCATTTGCCTTTACAAATACATTGTTTTAACTTTATCATTTCTGAATGATGAGTCAAAAAACCAAATACTTTATCGGAGTCCCTCTTCTTCTCGCTTGCTTCCTATTAGCAAATGGTTTTTTTATTGATCCACGACAGAAAATTCAAAAAACAATTTCATCTAACGACTCTTCCTGTCTTCACTTGAACATGTCTCGGGCCCCTCTCACTTTGGACTCGCGTAAAACCTGCGATCACCTTTCATTTACTCTAGAATACATGTTGTTCGAAGGTCTAATGAAACCCTCTGAGAATGGCGAAATTACCTTTGGTCTTGCTGAGTCTTATGAAATCTCAGAAGACTGCCTAACTTACATCTTTCATTTACGGCCCTCTTTTTGGTCAGATGGAGAGCCTGTAACAGCATATGATTTTGAAAGAACCTGGAAAGAGATTTTAACACCCTCTTTCCCTTCTCAGAGTCCAAACCTTCTTTACGCAATTGAAGGAGCTCTTTTAGCAAAGAAGGGAGAACTCGATATCGACAGCATTGGGGTCATGGCTCTAGATAGTTTAACACTTCAGGTAAAGCTTTCTCACCCTACTCCCTATTTTCTTGAACTAACGGCTTTCTGCGCGCTGTTTCCTACTCCTGAAAAAATGGGAACCATGATCGATGAAATTGTAAACACTTCACCTTCTTCCCTGATATCGAATGGACCCTATCTATTAAAAGATTTTAAAACGGCAAGTCATTATACTTTAGTCAAAAATCCCCACTATTGGGATAAAAATTCGATTTCGATTGAGACAATAGATATAAGCCTTATCGATAACGATATGACGGCATATCAATTATTTAAATTGGGGAAACTCGACATGTTAGGCTTAAGTTTTTCTCAAATCCCACGAGATGCCGTTTTTTCTCTTAAAGAGGAAGGAATCATCCAGGTCGTTCCTATAGGAGCCACTTCGCTTGTTCAATTTAATACCCTCTCTTCTCCTTTTTCAAATCGCAATTTCCGAAAAGCAATTGCCTACGCCATCGATAGAAATGCTCTTTGTACACACATCACATGCTTGGGAGAAGAAATTGCCGACGGGCTGGTGGCCCGCTTTAGCAATACTTCAGGTAAAGCCCCTTTCTTCTCCTATGACCCCAAGTTAGCCAAACATCATTTGAAGCTAGCATTGGATGAGTTGAATCTTTCAAAAAAAGATCTTCAAGAGATTCGATTTCTTTACACCCCCTCTGACCAATCAACACGGATTGTCCTTGCTATTGCATCCCAATTGCAGACCACTTTGGGGATTACATTGGTACCTGATGCACAAGAATTTCGAATATTTCTTTCGAAGCTAAGGATGAAAGATTTCGAATGTTCACTCTCAGCTTGGATTTACCAGTTTGATGACCCAATTAACATTTTAGAAAGGTTTAAAACTTCTAAAGAAGCGACCAATGACACCGGGTGGTCTAATCCAAGCTATACTGAGTACCTAGAACTAGCAGAATCGACAATGGATTTCATAAGAAGAGAAGAGCTGCTGAGAGCTGCTGAATCGATCTTTATGGAAGATTTGCCACAAATTCCTCTTTACTATTGGAATTTTGCCTACATAAAACATCCAAACATCGAGGGGTTTCAAACAACACGAATTGGTATCCCTTTGGTAAATCACATTAAAAAAACCACCGGTACAGGAGGGCATTCATTATGAACTCTTACTTCCCTACTCACGGTGAGGATATTGTTGTTCCCTTTTCAAATATCATCAATGATCTTCTTGAGGTGAGGCTGAACTTTAGCCCACCCCATGAATCGAAAGATTACTTTGAGCAAAATAATCGCATTGTTCAAAATCTCTTAAAAAAAACAATTCCCGAGGAGCTCCTCCTTTTTGCCGAATCGATCGAATCATTAGACGATTTCGAAAAAGTGACCGAATTTTACCACAGACTCATCGAGCTTTGCCCATTTACTTCTTGGACCAAGAGTAATGAATCGCCCCCTTGTTCTATTTCAGTAACAACTCTTGCTCCCGCTGCTGATACTCAAGGATTAGGCAGATTTCTCCTCGATATCTATAGCCGCTGGACAATTCCCGGAAAGCAATTGATTATTCCCTCAGTCAATTGTCTTGCCTTTGAGTTTAGTCACTTTCCTGGTTACGCGTTTTTCATTCACCATTTAGTAGGCCTAATCGAGAATGTAAAGGACCTTTCCATCTTCATGATGAACGTTCCTACCTTAGCAAGGGAAGTCCGATTAAATATCCTCTCTGTCCAGCATGCCAGAAGAATTATTGCCCTCATGCCTCTGACTTTGGATCAGAAAAAATTGATCATTCAAGATAATATCCTTTCACTTCTCGAGCGCCCAGGCAAGGAAATTGAACCGAATCTTTTTGAACATTTGCAGATATTCTTGATCAAAGTCTCAGCAGAGAAAAAGATCTCCCAAATTAAGGAACAAATTGCCCCGCTTCTCGAGTACCAACCGAAATATTTTGAAAAAGATTTTTTCTCCGAGCTTCAAAGTTACGTCTCATTGTTCAATAATGAATTTGTTGCCAATCGGGAAATGAAGCACTTAACCAGGATTATCTCTTATAAATACCTCTTTAGAAAGATTATCACTGCAGAGTCTCTTTCTTACCCCCATCAAAGACATCTCTACCTAAAATTAATCCATTCAACACTATTCATTGGCATGGAAGTAAAACGTGTCATTGGGGTATTGATAGGCATTAATATTCTTCGAGAAAATGAAGTGGTTGAAGAAAGACACCTCTTCTCTGCTATCCAAAGTATCTTACCCAAGGCATTAAAGGTCCCAGGATCTGTCATTTTCGATAGGAGAACCAACAGTAGCTTAAGGACTATCTATCTTGAAATCTATAAAGAGGGAGAAAATTTCTCTCTAGACGATCTAAAACAACTGACAAAACGTCTTTCTAGAGAAATAAAGACCCGGATTGAATCAGTAATCAATCCAATCTTCATGCCTCGAAATGAGGAAGAGGTGATCAAGAACATTCTTGTTCTGAGCAACCAACTCAAATATGTACAAGATTTACCGCAAGTGATGATCAATTTCCACAAGCAAACCTCTTCTACTATTTCATTCACTGTGATTTATGTTAGGGTAAATAAACCAGAAGACCTCCCATTGCAAACACTATTTAAGAAGTTTAAGTCTTCTGTAATTTTTAGCGAATATGAGGTCAAATCAGTCGGTTGTCTTCGTAAAAAATATCCTAAAGAAGCAAATATCTTTGAAATGCAGCTTGAAAAAAAGAATTTTCTTAGAAGAGATTTTTCTGTCGACCTCAATGCAGCAAGGCGCTTTGTTTACAATATCCTCTGTGAAATGGCGGGAGAAGTACGCGACTACAATGGTGGGATGATTTCCAAACAAAGCGAGGTGCTTAATACGCTTAAAAAACTCCTATTGCAGATTAACATCCATAATGATTACCTTCTCGAAAATTTCTTCTATTCTCTGACACCTAACTACATGCAGAGCATTCTGAAACCAACCATACTTAAAAAACTCTTCCTTATCCTTCTTGAAGCTGTTGAGCACGACTATTCAAAAAACATCCTCTTCTTAAAAACACAAATTGTTGAAGATCATTTCATACTTTCCCTTGGAGCGATCAACCCAACCTATAAAGAATTTATTGAAAAAAGATTAGAGGGGCTCGAGATAGAGCCGTCTAGTCTCACCTATTCTTTCGTGAATATCTATGAGATTAGCTGCCTCTCCTACATCCTTCACTACAACGACCCTGATGAGCACCAACATTTCCTTCAACTGATCATCGAATCGGTCAAGAGCTGGAAAGAGATGATGAATCAAGGCATCCCGTCGCAGTTTTTCCCCCAGCTAGACTTAAAATGAGAAGACCTTCTTGAGGACAACAAGGACCATTTTCTCAAAATTGTTCGATTTTTCTGGCCCAGCCCGCTCTTCAGTAGCCATCGGTGTATGTATCCCAGTTAGAAAAATAGTTCCTTATTTTGTTAAGAAAATCATAATAACCCCATTGTAAGGTAATTTCAATAATTATGGAGAATTACTTTTTTGCAATAAAGTGTTCTTTTACCCAAGCGACAGTCTCAGCCCATTCGTCGGGATAAAGATCCCGAATGTGCTTTGCTGATCTGATCAAGGTGGGAACCCGGGTCGCATCATCCATCTCCATAGGAGCTGGGAGAAGGCCGTTGACTCTTTTATACTTATTTTTAAGGAGTTGCGTTAGTGGGTAATGAGGCATGTGAGAGCCCACCTCGGTGATCAGGGAAAAAAGAGGAAGCCTAGAGAGAGAGTGATAAGGGCTCATCCACCTGATTTCGTCCCAGTCGACTTCTTCGTGGATGGCCACTGGATTTATCCCTGTTCCAATCGAAAGGACCCTAATTTCATCGATATTTTTTCCGCCCTTCTCAGGGTCAATCGAGCTCGTAAGGGCTAGAAGGCTTGGATTTAGGGCAAAAATACCCCCATCAACATAATTTTGATAGGATGGGTAATAGATAGGGGCTGCTGCCGAACGAAGGGCTATATCGGCAAGTGAGTATTCTTTAGCTTTTTCTCGGTCAAAATTATCGAAGATCTCGGGATACCATCTCTTCTCTTTGTCATGACAAAGAGCGCATGCAGGGATGATGATATTCTTTTCGACATCAGCCATTGTAGGACACTTAGAAAACAGCTTTGTCAAAATTTTTTTTAATTTTGTCGAATCATACTTGGCACCCCCTTTCTCCCAATTCTTCCCTTTGGGAAAAGCTCGAGAACCCAGGATTAAATAGAATCGTATCAAATCCTTGGGCTTGAATCCGGCACATAGAGACGATACAATGAGTGCCCCGGTCGAGGTCCCGGCAAAACAATCGACATGATCTAGAAAATGAGGGTCGGCATCCTCCTGAAGCATTTTGATTAACTGGAGAGCAAAGACCCCTTTTATCCCCCCACCATCAATACTAATAATATTGTAAGCCATATATCTTCTCTCTTTACCTACTTTCCGATTTTTAATATAGTACGGTGAAGCAAGTCGGAAAAAAGATGTTTAATCAGCTATCTGAAAGAATCAAAAAATTTGCAAAAGAGCGCAATTGGGAAAAGTACCATCACCCCAAAAATTTGATCATGAATACATTTGTAGAATTTTCTGAATTAGCCGAACATCTAATTAGTTCTTCTCCCCTGACCTTCGCCTCTTTAAAAAGTGATCGGAGTAAAATGGCCTTAATCTCCGATGAGTTGGGAGATCTTTTGATTAACCTTTGCCACTTTGCTCAAAGAACAAGAATTCAGATTAATGAAACCTCTCCTGCAAACTTACCGATAACCATATCTCCTGAGCAAGTCTCACTTCGTCTTCTTGTCACTTTAGGCCATCTAGCCGAATCGTTAACTTGGATATCGGAAGAAGATAGCCGCAATTTTTTGATCATTGAAGAAATGCCAAGAATCTTAACCAGTGCTGTCTCACTTACTCTCTTTTTCGCAAAACAGCTCGATCTTTGCCCCTTGGAAACTTCGATGAAAAAAATCGAAAAGATCGAAAAGAAATACCCAGTCGGACAACTTGAAGAGGATGTACACAGCTATTCTCGTAAAAAAGCAAAATACCGCTCTTCTTATGATAAAATTTAATTTTCTCTTACTAGGAGTGTCTATGGCTCTTAATGCAGCGCCGTATGGTACATGGGAATCTCCCATTACAGCACAACATATCGTTCAGGGATCGATTATGTTTAAGCAGTTGATTGCCGATGGGAATGAGCTCTATTGGGTAGAAGGGAGACCTGAAGAAAAGGGGCGCTGTGTCATTGTCAAAGCTTCTGACCACACCGACATGTTCAAGCCACCCTTTAATGCAAGATCGACTCTACACGAATATGGGGGCGATTGTTGTGCGATTCGAAACGGCGTCATTTACTTCACCAATTTTAAAGATCAATACCTCTACAGAACTCAAAATGGCTCTACTCCAAAAGCTGTGATTGCGATCGATGGTGTTCGATTTGCTGATTTTGTCATCTCGAAAGATGGGAATTGGATTTTCTCCGTGATGGAGGATCATAGAGACAGGAAAGAGTGTGAAAATTTGATCGTTAAGATCAATACCAAAACAAAAGAGATTACTCCGTTAGCTAAAGGTTACGATTTCTATGCTTTCCCTAGAATTAATGCCCAAGAAACAAAACTAGCCTACATCGCATGGAACCATCCAAACATGATGTGGGATCAAAGTGAACTGTTTGTTACCGATCTTGAGACAAACGAGACAAGACTCATCGCGGGGGGAAAAAATGAATCGGTTTCCGAACCTTGTTGGTCACCCTGTGGGACTAAACTCTCTTATGTTTCTGATAAAGATGGTTTTTGGAAAGTTTATGAGAACGGAAAGACCCCTCTAATCGATGAAAATTATGATTTCACCTTCCCACTCTGGTCCCTTGGTATCTCAAGAAGAGCTTATGTTGATTCCGGGGGCAAGTCCTTTCTCTTGACGGTTGCCACCGATAAAGGGCGTGATTTTATCCTCTGTTATGATCGAAATTTGCATGAAACATTCACCTACGATTTTCACGAATTTAGTTTTATTAACGACCTGCAAACTATCGAAGATAAGGTTGTTTTCTTCGCATCTACACCAAAGAGCCCCAGCGCCATCTACATGATGAATCCAGCATCAGGAGAGACTAGGCTGATCAAGAAAAGTAAAGATTCGCTAGGTTTTGGTGAAGAATACATCTCGATCCCAGAGGTCATTGAGTTCCCGACTACAGGTGGGGTGACCTCTTTTGGATTCTATTACCCTCCTAAAAATCATGGTTATACAACAAATGATCAAAGTGAAAAGCCACCTCTTATTGTGATTGCCCACGGGGGGCCTACCGGTCACTCGCCGCCAATCTTGAATGCAAAAGTGCAATTTTTTACCTCTAGAGGTTTTGCAGTTCTCGATGTCAACTATGGTGGAAGTACGGGTCATGGTCGAAAGTACCGTGATCGCCTGAAAAAAAATTGGGGCAAAGTCGATGTTGATGATTGTTGCAATGGGGCTCTTTATTTAGCAAAACTGGGTAAAGTTGATCGTCAACGAATGGGCATTGAAGGAGGAAGCGCCGGGGGCTTTACAACACTGGCGTCATTAACATTTAATAATGTGTTTAAGGCAGGTGTTTCTTTATTTGGGGTTAGCGATCTTGCACTATTACTGCAGGATGGACATAAGTATGAATCACGCTACCTAGACTCTTTAGTAGGGAAATATCCCGAAGAGAAAGAGAAATATATTCAATATTCTCCTCTATACAATACCGAAAAACTTTCCTCCCCTGTCTTACTGCTACAAGGTGCTGAAGACAAAGTTGTCCCTCCCAATCAGTCTGAAGTAATGTACAAGGTCCTCTTGGAAAAGAAAATTCCGACAGCCTATGTCCTCTATGAAAAAGAACAGCATGGTTTTAGAATTGCGGAAAACATCATCCATTCTCTTGAATCGGAGCTTTACTTCTTCAGAAGGATCTTTAACATTCCTACAGACACCAAAAATGCCCCTATCGTGATTGAAAATCTCGATTAAATTCTGTTAAAGAATCCAAAGGCACCCTTCAAGCCACAGTGTATTTAGAGCTCTGTTGAAAAAAACTCTATCTGGGTATTTTTTTTTCCAAGAAAAAATTCTCTAAACGATTGAATAAAAAGTTGGTATACTCCAAGGCCATAAATAATATGACTTTCTTAAGATAGATGAAATCGCTTAGATATATTGTACTTATACCCTTTTTAAGCACGGTACTTCTCTTCTCGGGCAATGACAAGGAATTCGTCATCGATTTTCCTAGTGTTCCGATGAAAGAATTGGTCCGTTTTGTTAGCCGTTTGTCTCAAGTCAATTTCATTGCCGATGAGAGTCTCTTGAATTTTGATGTCAGTTTTTACTCTGGGAGGGCGTCTAATTCTGATGAACTAGTCGAGCTACTCATTGAATTAATGCACCACAATGGCCTTGAGACAAAAAAGCAGGGCGATTATTTTATTGTAAAGCGGGCGAATTTGGTGCAAGAGAACTCCCCCAACTCCCCCATTAAACTCACTCCGCCTGCTTACCCAAAAGACGGGAAATTTCAGCTTTTCAGATTGCAGTACCACCCTGGGTCAGAAATCATGGCAGCTATTAAAAGTATGTCGACTGACCTGATCTCAACTGGGGCAGGAGATGAAGCAATGCTAGCCACTATAGGTTCCATGCAGTGGATAGAATCTACAAACTCTCTCTTTTGTTCAGGTTCACCCACTTCTTTAGTAGAAATCGGTAAAGTCATAGATTCTTTGGATATTCCGATCAAACAAGTCTTCATCGAGGTCTTGGTCGTAGAAACCAACATGGCCAATTCTCTTGATTTTGGAGTTCAGTGGGCAGCAAGTGCAAAAATCAAGAATAAAATCGGTCTAGGCACAGGTGTCTTTGAACCTTCTGAGGGGGGGTCGTTTGCCGAATCGATGCGCTTGATGGATGATGAGAGAACTCCCACAGGACTGGGTCAACTCCCCTTAGTTCGAGGTTTTGACCTAGGGATCATCGGTGATGTTATCTTTCATAAAGGAAAATCATTTCTTTCTTTAGGCTCTCTCGTTTCCATGTTACAAGACAATAGCGATTACTCGATCGTCTTAAATCAAAAAATCCTCGCTCAAGAAAACAAAAATTCAACAATTTTTGTCGGTAATAACCTTCCCTTTACCGGCGCCGTGGTCCAAACAGTTGGATCGTCTCAACAAACCACAGCCAATATTGAATATCGAGACGTAGGTGTAAGTCTAAATATTACCCCGTTGATAGGGAAAAATGAGATCATCACCCTTAAAATTACTGAAGAAATCACCGAAGCGATCGATCAACTATTGCAAAAAGGTGGTCAGGTCAATGGGATTAAAACATCTAAAACAAATATGTCAACGAACGCTCATGTACCCAATGGCCATTTTCTTATCCTAAGCGGCATGACACGTAATATTGAAGGGTCAGCAAAAACAGGAGCCCCTTGCTTGGGCGGTATACCTATGATAGGATCTCTTTTCTCCAAAAAGCAACGGAAAGACGACAAAAGCAGCATCTTAATCTTCGTCAAGCCAACGATCATCCACTCAACAGAAGATCACATCCTTATCACTTCAACTCTGAAAAATTGATTCTTAGATTCTCTTAGCTTTTAATTGTACCCAAAATATGGAGGATAATCTCCTCTAAAAGATCATTGAGCCCTTTAAGTGAGTAAAGCATTTCATAAAGAACTTCACCCTCCCCTTCTCCATCCTCATATCCGCTCTCAAACAGATCGTCGATCTGGCGAATCGTAATATCAGGATCAAAGCTCGACAGAATTTTTCTCGAAAAGAGCTTTTTAAGACGATTACTATAACCCATGAATGGTTCAAAAGAGGCAAAAGGCAACGGAGGGGAATTGTCAAAAAGTTCATCGACATTATTTTCGGTATATATCGGATACACCATTGCTTGTGCTGCTTTTGTCGGCACAAGCTCTACATTTTCTGTATAAATGGGATCGATAACTACAGGTTGATCAACCCATTCGACCGATGGGTACCTATCAAAAGTAACTCTCTGATTCATAGGCTACAGTTATACTCAAATCACCGCTAATATAAAAGAATATTGTGGGAAGAAAGAGAAAAATATGGCTAATATAGATTTATGAGAAGTACCACCAGACAAAAAATGAGCATCCTTCTTGTCCTATTCGTTGGATATGTGGGGTTTTCGATTATTTTTCCAGTGCTGCCCTCAATGTTTCTCGATCCAAAGCTAGGCTATCTTCCAGGCCATTTAACCCTTTCAACTAGAAATATTTTGCTTGGAATCATGATTGCTATGTACCCGTTGGGGCAATTTTTTGCTTGTCCCATTTTGGGAAGATTATCAGACACATATGGTCGAAAACCAATTTTGCTGATTACTTTGTTTTGTACCTCCCTAATGTACATCATCACCGCCATGGGGGTAGAATTTAAGGCAATGGCTTGGATCTTCCTGGGGAGATTTTTAACAGGGATTTTCGAAGGAAATATCACGATTGCAACAGCGGTGATGGCCGATCTTAGCACCGAAAAAATTGATAAAGCAAAAAATTTTGGCTGGCTCCTCACCTTTTCAAGCACAGGCTGGATCGTAGGACCTCTTTTAGGTGGTTGGCTAGCAGATCCTTCCGTTGTGCAATGGTTTAGTTACTCGACACCATTTTGGACTTCTTCTGGCTTTCTCCTCATTTGCTTCTTCATCGTTCTTCTCTCCTTTAATGAAAGCCTTGATGGAAGACATAGGAAGAAGTATCTTCATTTTAGTGAGATATTTACAACTTTTACCCATCTCTTTAAATATCCTCTTTTAAGGAAAATTTATGCCGCTAATTTCTTTTTCTACGTCTCATGTTTTATCTTCTTTATCTACTTTGGAACCCTCATCTATCGATGGTTCAACTGCACCCCCAGAATGATCGGAAACTTAGAAGCTTACGTTTCCATCTTTATCTGCTTTGCCCCCTTGACCTACAGTTATCTTGCTAAAAAATTTGAACATCACAAAATCATGGTGATCGCCTCTTTGGGCTTGGCTATCTCTTTGATCCTTGTTCTTTTATTTCCAAATTGGGTGGCTATTTGGTTTACTTTCATTTTACCAAGCTACTTTATTGCGCTCGGTATCAGTTTTACTTCACTTTTGATTTCGGACAGCTCAAGTAGAAAGGAACAGGGTGAGGCTCTAGGACTTAATACTGCTATAATGGTTTTAGCAGAAACGATAGTAGGACTCCTCGGGGGAGTCTTGATTGCTTTTTGGCTCTATCTTCCTTATGTAGTAGCCGTTCTGTGCTGTTTCATTTCCGCCCTTTTTGCCATTAGCTGTAGAAAAAAAGCCAAGCGCAACGGAAAAAATCTATAATAATGTCTAATTGCTCTTCTTTGTCCATTATGAAATAATAATGGAAATAATAACTTAATAATTAAAAATGAAAAAAATCATCCAAATTGCCTGGGTTATCGTGCTGGTCGCTACAGTGACCCACACAATCCATTATTTTTATCATTTCCACAACTTTTGTATAGAAAGAGTAGAAGAGATTGAAAATCAATTTAGGTCAAACATTGATAAAATCAACTCTGAGTTAATGAGAGGATTTAGAGTTCAAGAACAACTAGTAGCCGACTTTACCTCCTCCCCATCAAAGAGGTCCCTAGAAAAAGCATTAAAACTTTATCCAGGACTTGTGGGCATTCAGTACGTGAAGGTCAATGAGGACTATTCTACATATGAGGTTTTAGTTGATAACCTTGATTTTTTATTTCTGAAACGTGAGGCTTTCGAGAATAAAACCGGGTGGGTTGCCGCAAGACGATCCTTTAACAGTTTTAAACAATTAGGCTATTTTTCAAGCAAAGTGTACGACCCTGATTCAAAACAAATATTGGGTTATTTAATCGGTGTCTATAGATTACCTGAAACTCGTCGTAGCTTAGATGAATTAACCCTTAGTTTTTCCACTTTTGCAGAAATCATCGATGCAGAAGGCAAAATCATTATGCACCCATTTATTTTTACTGAAAAAGAGCAGATCGAAAGTGGTGACATCGATATACCTCCTGATGAAGCCTATTCATTTCCCGACTCAAATGGGTGGAAAATTATTTATTGGTATATGAGCTTTGAACCACTAAGTCTTAATCGAGTACTCCTTTTCAACTTTCTTGCTATGATCATCTTGTGGTGTGCTACCGTGATTCTTACATTGGCAGTTTTCCTTAAAGCCTATAAGGGAACTGCTTCCGTACTCTATATTTTATCGTTTGTCTATACCCTTTCTTGCGGTCTGATTATCGGGATTATCCTCTACCAATATGAAACCCATTCATTTGTTGCTGATCTTGATATCAGTGGTCTTAAAGAAATTTCCGACAAACTAGAAACGATTGAAAATGATGTCATTTTGGTCCCGACCTCAATATATGTCGAAAATTTCTCCTTTAAATCAAGCACAGAATGTGTGATTTCCGGGTTCATCACACAATCATACCCAAAGAATGCTCCAGTAACTGTAGGGATGATATTCCCGGATGCTATAATCACACCAGACTCAAAAGTCGAGCTCTTGGCTGTTCATTCAGGACATAACGACAACCTTTACTTTTCACAATTTTCTCTAGCCATCGGTAGTCGTTATTCTCAACATTTATTTCCCTTAGATCGGCGTCTTATTAAATTAGTAATATGGCCAAAAGATACGAGTAATAAGGTTCTTTTTATCCCTGACCTAATTGCTTATGGAAAAATGAATCCTACAGCCCTTCCGGGTATTTCTAAAACTTTATCCATTAAAGATTGGAATCTTGAAGAAAGCTTCTTTGGTATTTCCGAGAGACCTACTTTCTTTTTTGACTCCAAGATCGTCAACTATACAAGCGATTTTAGAATTGCCTTAGATCGTTCGCTTAGTGGCTCTTTTATGACTCTTATTACCTTATTCGTCTGTATAATCATCACCTATGCAATTGCTTCAATTCCTGTTAAAAAAATCGAATCGCCGACTATAGGAATGGTTACCATCGTGGTAGGAATAATATTCGTTGTTTCAGTAAATGAATCCTCTCTTAGACAAAGTCTAGATGCCGACAATTTTACCTATATCGATTCGATTTTCTTTGTCTACTACATTCAATTATTGCTCTTCACGATCAATATGATCGTTTCTACCGTAAGAGATACGCCATTTTTCATCATGGGGTATAGAGATAATCTAGTACCAAAATTAACCTATTGGCCCATCCTATTCACTGCATTTACTGCAATTTTCTGGTTGGCTCTCCTCTAAGGCATGCTCCTCGATGACTTCTTTTTCCCAACGAATTGCAAAAAAGGATAAAATAAGCATTGCTATACACATCCAAAACATGAATTGAGCCACCTCGTTAAAGGCAATAGCTGCTGCTTGTTGGTCAAGCAGCATATTAGCAAGAGCATTGGCCTGATCTCCAAATAACCCCTGCCCTTTTATCTGAGTCATGTATCTAGTTGTTTGAGGGTTGTATGGATTAAAAACCGAAATTAAATTGAAATATTGATGAATGATGCGTCTGTGGAACATGGTTGTAAATACCGAAATTCCAATTGCCCCTGAAATGACACGAATGAAATGGAAAATACCTAAACCAGCCGACATGTTTTCTGACTTGAGTGCAGCAGCTGGCATACTAACAATTGGTACAACCCAGCAACCTACCCCTAAACCGAGGACAAATCGAGACATAGCTACCTGATATAGACTATAATCTGAGTAGTAATTACGGGCATAAAGACTGGCAAGAGCCATCACAATGATCCCCGTAATAATCGGTATCATTCTTCCTATTTTTGGAATAAGACGTCCTGTAATCGGCGCCATCACCACCGAACCAATTCCTATAGGAGCCACTGCAATACCCGCCCAAAGAGCATCGTAGCCTTGATATTGTTGTAACCAGAGAGGAACAATGACAACCGTCCCCATGTAAAGAGAGTACATGGTCGCAATCAAAATGCAAGATAGGGTAAAAGCCTTGTTGATCCCAAAAAGCCTTAGTTTTAATAAAGGCTTTGGATGAATGAATGACCAAGCAACTAAATAAGTAAGAGTGACAATCGTCAATCCTAGACAGATTTGAATTCTGTGAGATGCAAGCCAATCCCATTGTTCTCCCTTATCGAGAAACAATTGCAAAGAGGTCATTCCTACAAGCAAGAGAAAAAAACTTATGTAATCGACATTACCCCCTTCAAGATCTCTATCGAGATATTTTAGGGTTGCCCAAATCACAATTGCAGAAAAAATTCCAATCGGTACGTTGATGAAAAATATCCAACGCCAATCGGAATAAATGCAAAAATAGCCCCCTACAACAGGACCTAAAACAGGAGCCACTAGAAGAATCATCGAAAAAAGAGTCATGACACCCGTTAATTCTTCACGTGGGTAAATTTTAGTGAGAATCGTTTGAGAAAGAGGGACGAGAGGACCCGCTGCTGCACCTTGAAAAAATCGATACACCACTAGAGCAAAAAGAGAGGGTGCAATGCCACACATAAATGAAAAAAAGGTAAATAGGACAACCGCCATTACGAGTGTATTTATAATTCCAAATCGACTAGACAACCATCCTGTTAAGGGGATAAAAACGGCGTTACCGACAGAAAAAAAAGTCAAAACATAGGTCCCTTCCTCAATTCCTGCCGCCAAGCCTCCAGAGATATACGGAATGGCAACATTACATACCGTATAGTCAAGAACAAACATAAAAGTCGCAAGTGAAAGGGCAATTGTGGCAAAAAAAAGTGGCAGCCCTCTCAGCGTGGTATTTTGTTCTGGTGTTTGCGAAGGGGCCACTGAGGTCATTTGTTTTTTATTGTCCTATAAGAGAAAGTACTTCATGCGAAATGGAGACATCGAATGTCATATTCTTTTGTAATATTTCTTCAATGATCTCTTCTGCTCCGTCAATTTGACCTTTAAAAATATTGGTTACGTAGAGATTTTTTTCAGATGATGCAGGTGGAACTCTGACCCCTTGCGTATCTCGAACATCGACTTTTACATTCATCGAAAGACCAAGCCATAATGGAAATCTTCTTAACTGATCAGAATTGATTGCAATCCTAACAGGAATTCGTTGAACGATTTTAATCCAATTACCCGTAGCGTTTTGTGGGGGCAGCGCTGAAAATACAGCACCACTACCTGAGTTAATTCCAACAACCTGTCCACTGTAGACTACCTCACGCCCGTACATATCTGCGGTCATTGTGACAGATTGTCCTATCCTGATTTTTGATAGCTCAGTCTCTTTAAAATTGGCATCTACCCAAACTTGATCTAAGGGAATAATTGCCAAAAGTGGGCTTAATTGATTGACCGACTCCCCTACTTGTACAGCTCGCTGTGCAATGATCCCTGTCACAGGAGCTCTTAATGTACATCTTTGTAAGTTCACCCACGCCTGTCTCAGCTCTTCCTTTGCACTTTCTACCAAAGGATGTGTACTAATCGTTGTATTTTGAACAGCTGAAATTGCTTGCATTAACTGATACTTAACAAATTGGACATTGGCTTTTGCAGCAAAATAATTGGCTTCAGCATGAATAAAATCTTCGTCAGAAATAGCTCCTTGAGCCACAATTTGTTTTCTATCCAGATAATCAACTTCTGCTTTGAAGAGCTCGGCCTGCCTTAGTTCAAATTGTGCACCAAGAGCATAAACATTTTCGAACATTTCGGTCACATTTCGAATCACTTGCCCCAAACGACTTTTTGCAGCCTCAAGGGATATCTTGTAATCAGTTTCATCTAAAGCAACTAATATTTGTCTTTCTACAACTAATTGAGTTTCATCAACATTGACTGCTATAACGATCCCAGAAACTTGCGGAGTAAGGGTCACTTGGTTCCCTTGTACGTAAGCATCCCTGGTCGTCTTGACCAAACGTGCCCAAAAAAACCACCAGCAAAAAATCAATATTCCACTCAAGCAGAAAAAAAAAGTGATATAAACCAATATTTTCGATTTTTTCTTGGGCGGATTCTCAATAGTTTGTTGTGCTTCAACCATCCTCAAACTCTTCATCTATACAAGCAAATCGTAAACTTCGCCCAAATTCATCAGTAGTGATCATGCAAACATCAGAAATTCTCCAGATGACTTTACCCACACCAGAGGCAATGAGAAATTCATCGAATGACCCATTGATATCTGAAAACTGAGGTGTTGGTCTATTTTCTGAGTAGATCATAGCTTTTTAATTTCCTTGTTATGCTTTTCATAATGGTAACCTCCGCCTAGAGCACGCACAAGATCGATCGATGCTTGGACGCGTTGAGACGATAAGTCTACTTGCTCATATCTCGATTGAAGAAAATCGTAATCGCTTGTGAGGACCTTAATCATGGAGTCAATTCCATGTTTATAGCGTGAATAAACAAGATTGTAGTTGTCTTTTTTAGAGTTTACCTCATCAATTTGGTAGTTAATTTGTTCTTGTGCAGAGTTGATTTTTGTAATCCCGGAGACTACTTCATTCGCTGCATTAAGGAGTAAGTTGTTATAATCGTAAATAGCTGCTTCATAAGCAGCTAGCTGGGATTTCAATTGCCCATATAACTTACCCCCCATAAATACTGGAAAAGTCAAATAAGGAAACACACCGACAGTTCCTGACTTCGATGTCAAAAGATCAGAAAATTTCATCGCGTCGCTACCTCCAAACCCCACTAAGTTGACATTCGGAAGAAACTGGGCAACAGCAATTCCAATATTTTTTGTCATCGTGTAAACAGACCAAACTTGAGCCATTAAATCGGGTCGTCTGACTAATAACTCAAGGCCAATCTCATCAGGCAATTCAAAAGAGCGATCGGGAAGATCCCAAATTGTCACGATTTTCATCTCTTCTGCAGGGTTCTTTCCCATCAGTGTAATCAGTAAACTTTTTTGTAACTTAAGCTCACCCGCAAGCCCTGCCATGGCCTCTTGTAAAGAGAGAATTTCTTGCTTTACATTGTTGATATCTATCAGGTTATCAATGCGATTTTCCCGACGAAGTTCAACAAGTCTAAACAACTTTAATTTGTTTTCTAATATTTCTTGAAGAATTGCCATCCGGGTACAATTGGCCTGGAGATCGTAATACTGCTTAGCAATCGAGACTGACAAAATCATCTTGATTTGCTGATTAAGAGCCTCTTGAGTTCTTGCTTGTCCCAAGGATGCCTGGTAGGCATTCATGTTTTTTCGCCAAAAATCAAACTCATAAGTAAAATCAAGCAAGAGAGTATAAAGACGGAAATTAGGATTAAGACTCTGCAATTCCTTTCCGAATCCTTTCTTGCTAAAGTATGTATAGAGGTAGTTAAAAAAGCCTTGGATTTGAGGGAATAACTTGGACCTTGTGACAAAGGCTTCTTGATTGGCTTGACGAACTCTAGCTTCTGCGGCTTTTAAAGAGGGACTTGATTCTAATCCAACCTGTATAAATGAAGAAAGTTGTTCATCTTCAAACATCTCCCACCATTTTTCTTCTGGCCAATACCCTTTACGAAAATCAGAGGTTGCAAGAGCTTGATCGGTTTTTTCTTTAAGATCGATCCCCCTTTGAATTTTCACTTTAGAAAGTGTTGAGGACCAATTTGCGCAAGAAGTGAACGAGAGGGAAATAAGGAGTAAAGGAATAAGGAAAGGAATGCCACTCGTACGTAATGATACAAAAAATACCCGTCGCATAATTCCCCAAGAAGATCACCTACCCTTTCGCATAAAGGAAACTTCTTTTTTATGAAACAATCTTTTTTAATCACGAGTGGATAAATTAGTCGTCTCTGAAATCTTCATCAAAATCATAGTAGAGAATATCTTCATCAAGTTCTGGTACTTGAGTTACATCCTCTATTTCACCAGGAACATAAGACTCCTCTCCTCTAGGACCAATATGAGCCACTTCTATTTCATCATCCTCTTCTTGTGTGGCATACAATGAGCCAAACACAAGAGGACAAATCAACAACATTTTTTTTATTGCAGATTTCATGCTTAATCTCCTATTTATATGTGCTTAAATTCAAAATTATATTCTTTAGGATCCTTTTTTGAATAGCCTTTTTTGGCTTACAATTGGTAAAACAACAGTATGAAGACGAAAAAAATAAACGCCGCGGATTTGAAAAAATCGCTCCAAACACTCCCTAATTCTTCTCTCTTAATCATCGACGTTCGTCAATCAGAAGAATATTACTTGGAACACATTGATAATACGATCAATCTCCCTTTGGTCGATTTGGCATCTAAACCCAAGGACTTTTGGGTTTATAAGATCATCATTATCATTGCGAAAACAAAAGATGAAGGACTTAAAGCTTGCAAAATCCTAGAAACGGTCCCTCAACAAGAGCTTTACTATACGTACGATTCGATGAAAAATTTCTCAGAGGCCAAGATCAGAATTATCAAAACCTAGACGAGCAGCTCTTCTTCCTGAAATGTGTGTTCTTTGGAAAACTTTCTATGGTGCCTCTCGAATGCATATTCAATTAGTCGATCAACAAGATCAGGGGTGGGCAAATCAGAGACTTCCCACATCCGGTGGAACATACTCATATAGGTAAATCCAGGAATCGTGTTGATCTCATTAAAAAGGATCTCCCCCTCTTCGGTATAAAAGAAATCTACACGTGCCATCACTTCACTGCACAATAACTTGTAAATTTGAAGAGCGATCTCTTGAAATTTTTTCACCAACTCAATCTCGATCTGAGCGGGATAAATGTAATTTGTGAGCGAACGATCAAAGTATTTCCCCGTATAAGAATAGACACCTGTTTTAGCTACAATTTCGCACGGCAAAGAGGCAATCGGGTTATCAAGTCCAATGACAGAACATTCAAATTCTCTCCCACGGACTTTCTTTTCTAAAATCACTTTGTGATCAAATTTTTTTGCAATGCTGAAACCTTTTGCAAATTCTGCTTCCGAATAGGCCGTCGTTATCCCAAGTGTTGACCCCATTGAAGCTGGCTTAATGTATATCGGCAGTGAAAGTCTATCCTTGACTTTCTCGTAGTCGGGATAGTCTACACAGGCAATAAAGTCTGTCATTGGAACCCCGGCTTCACGAGCAAGCCTTTTCATCACATCTTTATCAAGTCCCACAGCCGCTGCTAAAACATTCGGTCCGACATAAGCTACATTCATCACTTCAAGGAGTCCTTGAATTGTCCCATCTTCACCATTTAGTCCATGAAGAATCGGAAAGACAACATCGACCCCCCATCTCACTATTTCGCCGATCACTTCGTAAAAAGGCCTAGGATCATTAAGTTGACAAGTTTCATCCGATAAATGCCAAAATCCCTGTTTATCAATACCTACTAGGTAAATTTCATACTGATCACGCCTGAAATTAGGCAAAAGGTTTTTTGTCGATAAAACAGAGACATCGTGCTCAACCGATTTTCCCCCAAAGAGGATGCAAAGTTTCGTTTTCATTTTTTTAATCATGACAAAAAACTCGGTAAATCGCTATCTTTTTTTTATGATTATTTCTGACAATGAAGCGATTGAGAAAATCTTGAATGGAGGCATTGTTGCCCTACCCACCGATACTGTGTACGGCCTCTCTGCAAAGATCGAATGCGAAATCGCTATCAAGAAAATTTTTGATCTCAAAAAGCGTCCTCTCTCCTCCCCTTTAATTACATTGATTGCCGATATCAATACACTCATTGATCTTACTTTGATCCTTCCTCCTAACACGATCCATTTAGCTTACGCTTTTTGGCCCGGTCCCTTAACAATGGTCCTCCCCGTAAATCCATTAAAAGTCCCTTCTATCGTCCGTGCCGGAGAGAACACCTGTGCATTCCGTATTCCTGCAAATAAAGAACTTCTTGCGATTATCCAAAAAACGGGTCCGATTGTCTCGACCTCAGCCAATATTACTCAGACACCCTCCACGACAGATCCTAAAAAAATCGAGGAGGCTTTTGGCAAGGATTTCCCTATCGTAGAAAAAAGCAGTGATTCACCTCTAATTGGGGTCGAATCAACTTTAATTGCCTATGAAGATTCCCGATGGAAAATTTTAAGAAATGGGGCGATCCCCCCTAACCATTTTACCGCTGTTCTTGGGTATGATCCTGAGTATATTTGTAAAAAAAAATAACCATAACCTTCTGAGAATAAATATAATTATTTTTTTGTTATAAAAAGTAGTTAACAAAACAGACAAATATGTGTAACTTGCAGAAAGATTAAAAATGCTTATATTGGAGTCGTAGTTTATGACAAAAGTTGCGAAAAAGGGAGACACCGTCTCAGTCAATTACAGAGGTTTCCTTGATAATGGGAGCGATTTCGACTCTTCCTATGGGAAAGAGCCTATCGAATTTACCCTGGGTGATGGACAACTAATCCCCGGCTTTGAAATCGCTGTATACGGAATGAGGATTGGCGAAAAAAAGACAATTCATATTCACCCGGCTGAGGCTTATGGCGACCATTTGCCAGAACTTGTAAAAGTGGTCGATAGACAGTATATGCCTGCGCAGCTTGATATCCAGGTTGGACAGCAATTACAGATTGGGGAAGGAGAGGAAATGGCGATTGTCACTATAGCGGAAGTGACCGAAAATGAGGTAAAACTCGACGCCAATCATCCCCTTGCGGGTCAGCCCCTCAACTTCGAAATAGAACTTGTAAACATAGCATAATTAGACCTTGACCTAACAAGGCCCAACTAGTAAACTCTTTTCCTTATTATGACATTGATATTAGGAATAGAGACTAGCTGCGACGAAACGGCCATTGGAATCGTCCAAGATGGCAAGAAAATTCTTTGCAACCAACTTGCTTCTCATATCGAGCTCCACCAGGCTTTTGGTGGAGTTTTTCCAGAAATGAGCTCAAGACACCACTTTGACCTGCTTTTGCCCCTGATCGACAGTTCTTTAAAGGAAAGCAACCTGACGATGAACGACATTGACAAGGTGGCTGTTTCTTACATGCCTGGACTCATAGGGTCCCTATTGATGGGGGTCAATGTTGCGAAGACTTTAGCTTACGCCTATGGCATCCCCCTTATTCCAATCAACCACATTGAAGCCCATCTATATGCTGCGATGATGTCAGAGGATGAATTTGTGACACCTGCCATAGGGCTGATTGCCTCGGGAGGTCATACAGCCCTCGTCAAGATCGACTCTCTTGGTAAGTATGAGACCCTATCAAGCACCATCGATGATGCAGTAGGAGAAGCTTTTGATAAGGTAGGTCGCCTTCTCAACCTTACCTACCCCGCCGGTCCAAAGATCGAACAACTAGCCAAAGGTGGCAATACCTCTGCTTATCCTTTTTCAAACAAACGAAGAGAAGGGCATTTTTCTTATAGTGGGCTCAAAACCCAAGCTCTTTACTTTATCAAAGGAAATAATGGCGCCTCCAGTTCCCCGACCCTTTTAAAAGAAGAAGATCTACCCCATTTTGCTGCCTCATTCCAAGAAGCAGCTCTGATCCCATTGGTAGAGGCAACCTTAAAGGCAGCAAAAGAACACCATCTTTCAAAAATTTATGTAGGAGGAGGAGTTTCGAATAACCGTCGTTTGCGAGCGCTTTTCGAGGAAAAACGTGACGCAGGAACTTCTGTTACATGGCCCACACCCGGTCTATCACTCGACAACGGCGCAATGATCGCGGGTTTGGCCTATCATAAAGAACCGATGGACCCTTACTTTTCGTTAACTGCCCTCCCGACAAGCAAAAAAAGTTGCTTGTAATAGTCAAATATATTACAATTCCGCTAAAATTTTGTTGAGGTATCCAGTGGCAAAGAAAAAAGTTCGACAAGTGGTCACTCTAGAGAGCACAGAAAGTTCCTACAGAACTACGACGGTAAAAAACCCTCGCAACACCCCCGCGCGGATGGAATTGAAAAAATATGATCCTACGCTAAGAAAACACGTAGCTTTTAGAGAGAAGAAATAATCTCGATCCTGTATATTCTTTAGAAAAAAGCGTGGTTCGGGACAAAGGTACATGTTTGAGTTTTCCGTTGCAAAGAGTTACCTATGGCCAAAGAGAAAGCATCTTTCTGTTTCTCTTATAGGATTGTTGTCAGTTTTCGTCATATCTTTAGTCATATGGCTTCTTCTCCTCTTCCTTTCTATCACTGAAGGGATTGAAAAAAATTGGCTTGGAAAAGTCACCTCTCTAAACGCTCCTTTGCGTATCCTTCCCACTGAGGAATATTTTAACTCTTATTACTATCAAGTAGATGGAATTTCCTCTAATTCCGATTTTCGTTTAAAAAGTATTGGAGAGAAGCTCATTTCCAACGTGAGCGATCCCTATTCACCTGAAGATGATGAGGAGATCCCTTTTTACTGGCCTAGAGGTGAATTCGATGACCATGACGAACTTAAAGACCTCGTTAAAAGCGCATTTGAAGCTGTCTATGAAGTAGGCTCCCAACATAGTGTCCCGTTAATAGCAGAAGATTACGAAATCGCAGGCGCTTTGATGCGCTTAAGACAAGTTCGAAAAGGTGATTTATCATCACTACAGGGAGACAACCAAAACTTTCTTACTCAGGCATCCTATATCGCCTCGATCAGCGAATCGAATACGGCCCTTTATGACCTTTTTGAAGCCCCTTCGATCAAAGATATTAATCATCTGCTTTATTTAGCAGACCGAATCCGTGATCAAAATATAGCAAGCGATAGACCTACTCTTTCTTTAGAATCGACCAAGCTCGCTGATCCCCCACTAATGAAACGGATCTTGTCAAATTTGATCATTAAAAAAGTAGTTACCGATTCATCGGCTTGGCAACTTGACCCTTCTCTTCTGAAGGAGGGGGTAACCTATGAAACTTATGCCAGATTTATGGGAAATCAAGTTGTATGTTTGGTTCTTCCAATCGATTTGAATATAGCCTTTCACAATGAAATGACTAAGGGGTTTTTAAAGAGAGAGGGTGATCGGCTTGTTTTCAGTTCCGAAGATACCACCTACCTGATCCGCCCCGTTATCCCGATCTTCCTTGATCAAGAGCTTGTATTCGAGGTCGCCTCAGGAAAGATCTCAATGCCGACGACTATGAGTTGTTTAGCCGACTGCAAACTTCAAGTGCAAGCTACACTCCAAAATCAACCGATTCATGCTGAGATTCCTTGGAAAGATATCGAAATTTCCGACGCAGAAGTGATCCAAAAGTTTCTTGTTGAGCCTCAATATCAACCTCCATGGCTATCGATTGTCGCAGGCACGGTCAAACTTCCCGACAGAGGTGTCGTCCTACCCAATAATTTTCGTGAATACAATGTCTTAATCGGTGACAGTGGCTATTTCGCTTATGGGAGTGCAACACCCACAAGCATGCAAGAGCAGCGCCTTCCAATTCAGGTCTGCGGTTTTTACGATCCAGGTGTAATGGCGGTTGGAGCACGCTTTGCCTTAGGCGATCGTTCAATTGCAAGACACATCAACGAGTCTTCTCAAAGCACAGCTCTTGACCCTTTGTTATCGAACGGTATACAAGTGTGGTTCAGAGATTTGAAAAAAACTCCTATCATCGCAAAGGAAATCGCCTCTAAATTTGAGGAAAAAGGACTTTCTCCCTATTGGAAAGTAGTTCCTTTTTATAACTATGAATTTGCAAAAGATTTAATGAGTCAATTCCAAAGCGACCGGTACTTATTCATGCTTATTGGGATGATCATTTTGTTTGTCGCCTGTTCAAATATCGTTTCTCTACTGCTATTACTCGTGAACGACAAAAAACATGAAATTGGGATTCTTTTATCACTGGGTGCAAAAAAAAGATCGATCGCCACTATTTTTGGACTATGTGGAATTGCCATGGGCTTGGTCAGCTGTGTTGTCGGCTCAATTGCAGCCTTTTTCACCCTCTATCATATCGATTCTTTAGTCCACTTATTAAATGTAATTGAAGGCCAGCAAGCGTTTAACGCTGTTTTCTACGGAACTTCCTTACCAAACACACTTAGTAAAAGCTCGCTTGTTTTTATTTTGATAACGACTCCCATCGTTTCGATGCTTGCAGGACTGATTCCTGCCGTTAAGGCTTGTAGATTAAAACCTTCAGCAATTTTGAGGTCTGATCCATGACGACTGTTTTATCGGCTAAAGGAATTAAAAAAACTTTCTCCTCCCCTTCTAGTGTTATAGTTTTGAAAGGGATCGATCTTTCCATTGATGCTTGCGAAACGGTGGCCATCGTAGGACCTTCGGGATCAGGCAAAAGCACATTGCTTCATATTTTGGGTACTTTGGAATCACCCACATCAGGAATTCTAAAGTTTTTCGATAGAGCTTATTCGAAAAAAGACGTCTCCATCCTTCGTGCAGAGAAAATAGGGTTCGTCTTCCAATCAAGCAATCTTTTTGAAGAAGAGACGCTCTTGAATAATCTGCTGATAAAGGCAAAAATCGCAAGGCGAGCTATCCATAAACAAAGCAAAGCTTACCAAGAAGCGTGCGACTTGTTGAAAAAAGTCGGCTTATCACACCGTCTTGAGTTCCCTGTTAAGTATTTATCCGGGGGAGAAAAGCAACGTGCTTCAATTGCGCGGGCTCTGATGAACAATCCTGCTCTCATTTTAGCCGATGAGCCCACAGGGAATCTCGATAATGCCTCTGCGAAAGCGATCCAAGATCTCTTGATCGGGTGTTGCAAAGAGCTAAAAAAATCTCTCGTTGTAGTGACACATGATCAGTCGTTTGCAGACCGATGCGATAGGAAACTTTCTTTGGTCGACGGAAGTATATCAAAATAATCATTAGAATGTTATTGTCTGTTTCATGTTAGCAACAGATTACAAACTTTTGCTCGAAAAACGGCTTTTATCGCTTCTTGATGTGGGTGATCCAGTACTAAAACGAGCGGCTATTTATTCAACAATGGCCCCTTCAAAGCGTATACGCCCCTTAATTGTGCTCTCGATCGCCGATGAAAAAGCTCTCGATGCTGCGTGCGCGATTGAAATGCTCCATACCTATTCATTAATTCATGATGATCTGCCTGCCATGGATGATGACGACACAAGAAGAGGACAACCAAGCCTTCACATTCAAGAAGATGAAGCGACAGCTATTCTAACGGGCGACTTTCTCCTCACTTATGCTTTTGAACTTCTTTCCCCATTTACTGATGTCGTCAAATGTGTCGCTCAAAAATTGGGAGCTTCTGGAATCCTAGGGGGACAAATCAAGGATCTTGCGGCAAAAAATCGTTCGATTGATTTAGATCAATACATGTTAATCGCAAAACAGAAGACCGGGGCACTCTTTGCAGCAGCCGCCATGACGGGGGGATATTTAGCGGGCGCTGCCCTTTCACAAATTTCTCTTCTTGAGCGCTTTGGTGAAACTTTCGGCCTCTTATTTCAAATTAAAGACGATTTAAGTGACAGAGCTGAAACTTCCTCTATCCAATCAATCCTGCCTGAGAAGGATTGTCTCTCTCTTCTTAATGAGTTAAAAATCGAAACTCTTGATCTAATTGAAAAATTGTCACTCCCTTCCGATTATCTGAGGTCCATTACTGATGCTTTCTTCTCTTAAGAAATCTTACATTCCGTTTGGTCTCTCATTTATCATACTGCTCATTTTTCCCTCATTTGTGCCTCAGATTCGACTTCTAGCCTTTGTCCCTTTCCTTACCTTTGCTTGTGCTCACTACTCCCTTGCAGGAGCGTTGTGGCTTTCGATGTTCTCGGGGTTAATTGTCGATCTCTATTCTAAAAGTGCTCCAATGGGTTTTTTTGCCCTCAATTATACATTGACCACTGTGATCGTTTTTAGATATCGATCCTATTTTTCGTTTGAAAAGGTTCATGTTTTCGCTCTCTATGCAGTGATGTATTCATTTATTTCGACCCTTCTCCACTTTGTTCTCTACGGCCTAATTGAAATGCACTTTAAGCTGCACCTCTTTTCTGTGATCACCGATTTAATCTTGATGCCAATAGTCGATGGAGTATACTCTCTGGCTTGCGTCTTTTTTCCGATGAAAGTATATGACAAAATCACCCGAAAAAACTATTTAAGGAAAATACGGGTCCTTTTACGACTCTACAAAATGAAAAGAGCTAGATGAGCAATTCTCACGGTCACTCTATAGAAGAATTAGAACATGTAGGTCTTGCAGCGGCCAATCGTGCTGGAGATCTTCTCAAAGCGGGGTTTTATTCAGATCTCGATGTTAAAATAAAGAGTCACAAGCACGATTTAGTTACCCAATACGATCAAAAATCAGAAGAACTCATTGTCTCAGTGATTAAAGACTTTTTCCCTCATCATGCCTTTGTAGGAGAAGAATTAGGAATCAACGGATCGATTAAACAAAACATCTACTGGGTCATTGATCCAATCGATGGAACGTGGAATTTTGCAAGACAAATTCCTTCATTTGCAGTCTCAATTGCGGCCTGCTATGAAGATCAAACATTATTAGGGATTTGTCTTGATCCTATTTCAGGTGAACTTTTCATTGGCAGGCGTGGAAAAGGGGCCACCATGAATGGTAAGTCTCTTAAAGTAAGCACTGCAAGTCAATTAGAAGATTGTGGAATCTCGTTTGGGATGTCAGTAGGAGTCAATGCCATTCATGAAATTGCTCTTATACGTCGTTCAGGATCCTCTGTTCTTGATCTTTGCTACGTCGCAAAAGGTGCTTTAGAAGGCTTTATCAATCATAATCAAAGTGTGTGGGATTTTGCAGCAGCCAAGTTGATTGTGGAAGAGGCCGGAGGAGTTGTGACCACATTTGAAGGAAATCCCGTTCCTCTCGATATAGCTAGAACTCATACCATCATTGCAAGTAACGGTATCATACATAAGGAGCTGACTCAATGGATCTCGACGGCAAAGCATTAGCGGAAACTTACCTTCAGAAAACTAAAGATGAAGCACGTTGCCTTCGCCTAACACCTGGCATCGCCTTTGTGCTCGTCGGAAACGACCCGGCGTCGCAATCGTATGTACGCTCAAAAGGAAAAAAATGCCAGGAGGTGGGCTTTACTTCTCAGAAGATCCAACTTGATGAAAAAGTCTCTCAAACGGAACTCTTCCGAGTGATCGATCACTTAAACAATGATCCAAGCATTCACGCTATCTTGGTCCAGATGCCACTTCCATCTCATATTGATTCAAATGCTGTGATAGAAAGAGTTCTTCCAGAGAAAGATGTCGATGGATTCCATCCAATAAACATTGGCCGAATGGTATCAGGCGACCTTTCAGGCCCAATCGCTTGCACACCTTTGGGAATTCTAAAAATTTTAGAGCATTATCAAATAAGAACCGAAGGAGCTAACGTAGTTGTCGTTGGTCGAAGCAATATTGTCGGCAAACCCATAGCTAATTTACTGATGCAAAAAACAAAGTATGGGAACGCAACTGTCACAATCGCGCATAGCTATTCACACGACTTGGTTGGAATTTGTAAAAAAGCCGACATTTTAATTGTTGCGATGGGAAAGCCCAGAATGATCACACGTCACATGGTTAAAGATGGGGCTGTTGTTATCGATGTCGGAATTACCCGCCTAGACAGCGGTGATCTTGTAGGAGATGTCGACTACGACTCTGTAAAGGGGAAAGCTTCGCACATTACCCCCGTCCCTGGTGGTGTAGGGCCCATGACGATTGCGATGCTCCTCTATAACGCACTAGAATGTGCTAAAAAATCTATTGAATAAAACTTCTTCTTTTCGTGTGATCGCTTTTCTGCTATGATGACAAGAGATGAAAAAAAATACCCGTTTAAAGGGAAAATTGTCCCTTCACCCTAGAGGCTTTGGATTCGTTAGACCTGATTGTGGTCACGAAGATTGCTTTATCCCTCCTAATAGACTTTGCGGCGCCTTTGATGGTGATGTTGTTATTGTCTCCAATCTTAAGAAAGGCCAAAAGGGCTGGGAAGGCTCGATTGAGTCGATCTTCAAACGTGGTCGTAGTCGAATGGTGGCGACTGTAGTTGATTTCAATCAGAAAAAAGAACCGCTAGTTTTTGCCCCTACTGCTGGAGAAGAACGCCTTTTTATCTTAAAAGCTCCCCAGCAAAAATTTGTGATTGGTGATCGCCTCTCCATCAATATTGACAAAAACAGTAAAGATCGTTCGACATGCACCCTTCACAAGTTCTTAGGAAATATTGATAATCCTTTGATTGATAGTGAAGTTGCTATTGAAGAATACGATCTAATTGCCTCTTTCCCCCCTGCGGTGATCAAAGAGGCAGAAAAATTTAGTAGTGAGTGCAAGCTTACTAAAGACAGAACTGATCTTAGAGATCTTGTTTGCGTAACGATTGATCCTAAAACTGCACGAGATTACGACGATGCCCTTTCTATTTCTAAAGATAAAAATGGGTGTTATCACTTAGGCGTTCACATTGCCGATGTCTCTCACTATGTGAAGGATAGCTCAGAACTAGATCAGTCAGCCTTTGCCCGTGGGAATTCGACCTATTTTGTCGATAAAGTAGTTCCAATGTTGCCTGAGCAACTTTCCAATGAATTGTGCAGCATCAAAGAAGGGGTCGATCGATATTCAGCCTCTGTCTTAATGGAGTTCAATACCAAAGGTGAGCTAAAATCGTATAAAATGGTCAAAGGTTTGATCCAGAGCCGAAAACGATTTAGTTATGAAGAAGCAAAAGAGGTTCTAGACCGAAAAATTAAATCCCCTCATTATGAGATGCTTAAACTTCTCGTAGAGCTCTGCATGCACTTGAAAAAGCAAAAAAGAGACCGGGGCTGTGTTGAACTATCGATGCCTGAACTTCGCTTAGTTCTTGACGATAAGGGAATCCCTTATACTGAAGAATGGATTCCTTACGATATCACACATCAACTTGTTGAAGAATTTATGCTCAAAGCCAATGAATTGGTGGCTGAAGAACTGATAAAACGAGGCAAAGACGGGATTTTTCGCGTGCATGAAGTTCCCGATGAAAAAGATTTAGAGGAATTTTTCACACTGGTTAACCTACTGGGCTATAAAATCCCTATGGATGGATCAACACAAAACCTTTACAAGTTGTTTGAAGAGGCACAGAATTCTCCCTTTGTCGATCAGCTCTCACAGCGATATATCCGAACCATGAAGCTTGCGATTTATTCAAAAGACAATATTGGCCACTATGGTTTGGGTCTGGAAAAGTACACCCATTTTACAAGCCCTATTAGACGATATACAGATCTCGTGGTTCACCGTCTCCTCTTCGATCCAGATTATAATCCGAATGTCGAAGCAATCGCCACCCACTGTTCTGAAACAGAACGGAAGAGTTTCCGTGCTGAGATGGGCTGTCTTCGTTTGAAAAAAATGCGCTACCTCGATCGCCTTACCGATGAAGATCCAGAAATTACGTTTGATGCCACAATCACTAATATTAAGCCGCAGGGAATCATTTTTGATCTAGATTTTGTAGGGTTTGAGGGAAATATACACGTCTCGGAACTGGGAGATGAATATTTTCGGTATAATGAAACTGAAAGAAGTTTTAACGGCTCGGACACAAAGCAGCGGTACCATCTAGGATGCAAAATCGTAGTACAACTCGAAAGCATTGACCTTGTTTTCGGGGAATGTACCTGGAATCTTCTTGCATAGAGTTTATTCGAATCCTAAATTTCAAAAGACTATTAATCCCTTTACCATTAGAATGAGGGGATGAAAAAATATCTTCTTACCGGGCTAATTCTTCTTCTCCCACTTGCACTAACAATTGCAATCATAGCGTTTGTGGTCAATTTTTTAACCAAGCCTTTTATGGGAATAGTTTCCCACTTCTTAAAGCAAACTCCTTTAGCTAATGAAGGTTTCCTGATTTTTTCCCCCGATCAGATGCTCGAATTTAGTAGTCAATTGATTATTCTCATCTGCCTATTCTTGGTCATTCTATTTATTGGAATGATTGCTAGATGGTACTTTGTTCATTGGTTTATCCAAGTCTCCGAACAGATTCTCCACCGCCTTCCCCTTGTCAACAAGGTCTATAAAGCATCAAAAGAAATTATCAATAGCTTCTTAGGGCACGGAAAAAACTCATTTAAACAGGTAGTCATGGTCCCTTTTCCAGGAGATGGGATCTATTGTTTGGGTCTTCTTTCAAAAGAAGCCCCTCAAGAATGCTCTGAAAATGCAAAAACACGCCTCTTTTCTGTATTTATCCCCACAGCGCCTAACCCGACAACAGGTTTTACCGTCATGTTTAAAGAATGCGACATATTCTACATGGAAATGAAACCTGAAGACGCCATTAAGTATATTGTTTCTTGCGGCACTGTCACTCCACCAGAGACACACCATGGAACAGATCCACAAAAGGGAGAAGGCTTCAGTGAAACGTAACATCATTTCTGGACTAATTTTACTCCTTCCTTTAACCATCACAATAGCCTTATTTATTTTCCTAGTCGATCTTTTGACCACTCCTTTTCTAGGGAATATGGAGGCTTTACTTCACTTTGTCGGCGATACTTTTAACATTAATTTTGACTACCATGCCCCATTCTTAGTCATCCTAAGTCGGATCTTAATCTTAATTATTCTATTCATTTTCACCATGCTCCTTGGTTTTTTGGGAAATAGGATCGTCTTTCACTGGTTAGTCAAAAAAATGCACTTTATCATGGGGAAAATTCCCCTAATCAATACAATTTACAAAGTTTGCCGGGATATTATAGAAGCTGTTTTCTCCGGAAATAAAAAACTTTTCAGCCGGGTTGTTCTCGTCCCCTTCCCTTCAAACGAGTCAAAAGCCCTTGGCCTGGTTACAGGAGACGCCCCTTGCCAGATCCAAAACGCTGACGGTACTCACTCACCTGAAGAGCTCCTAAAATCTGTTTTTGTCCCCACCTCACCTCACCCAATTTCAGGTTTTTTACTTCTAGTTGAGGAAAAACACCTTAAGCAAATGGACATCTCTATTGAAGATACGTTTAAGTTTTTAATTTCTTGTGGTATGTTCATGCCGAAAAGGCAAGGTTTGGACCTAACAATAGATGGTCTAGACGAACCAAGCTCTCCAGAAAAAGAGTAAGGATTTCGTTGTAAATCAGTTGCAGAATTTGACCCTGTCCACACCCCCTCTCGATGAGTAAATAGTCTAAGTTTTTGTGAAAAAATGATTTGCAACCTGAAGATAAATTCGTACTTGCATCATTATCATCTAAAGGGTATACTTTACGCCATATTCAAAAAAGTGGAGTGAACACAATGACTCGCATCAGCAAACAAGGAAAAAGGCGTGCAATCTGCCCTAGGAGACTGACCCCAGCGTTTGCCCCTAAAACAGGACCAAAAAAAGATCAATTGGCTGCTGGCTATAAAGTCCAAGAAAATGCCTGCCCCAGTGAAAAACGTTTTATTGCTAAGGTGAAATAAATGTCTAGACATCCGAGCTATGGAAAGGCCCTTAAGGGCGGAAAGAAGAGAAACGTGTTGAAACGCTTTGAGCGCGTTCAGGTAATGAAAGATCGTGACCAATGGCAAGACCGAAGTACCGTTTTCAATCTTCCTAAAACAAAAGTTACATCATAACTGAAGTTCTCATAGGTCTTTCTTGAAAATCGTCCAAATAAACGATCAAACCGACCTTGTACTCGACGAGGAACAAGTTGAGTCACTCGTGAGGGAGGTTTGTCGTTTGGAAGGTATTGATGGTGATGAACTCTATTTGAATTTCATCACCAAAGAAAAAATCTCTGATCTACATCGAGATTACTTCGAGGACCCCTCAGTCACCGATTGTATTACTTTTCCTCTAGACGGACCTAGGTTTGTCGAATGTGTTGAAGGCCTCAAGGCCTCACCACACATCATTGGGGAAGTATTTGTTTGTCCTCAAGTGGCCTTTGAGTCATGCCCACATGCTCCTTATGAAGAGCTTTCTCTCTATATCGTTCACACCCTTTTACATTTAGCCGGCTATAATGATATCGAGGAGGCAGATACTTTTGAAATGAGGGATGCTGAAAAAAGGATCCTTGGCTATCTTTACGAAAAAGATCTGGTATTAAGACAACCAATGGTTTTATAGATTGTGATATGATCACAAAGAGTTTGTTCTTTCCTATTTTCTTTTTGTTAACGGCCTGTGTTCTAGTAGCTGTAAGGACGGCATTTCAAACGATTTCCGAAACAGAAATCGAAGAAAGAATGAGGTACTCCAAATGGCACCTTTTCTTCTTTCATTGGCTAGGCAAGCTATTTCCAAATGAAAAAGATTCCATAGTCCTCGACTTTCTTACCTTTACTGGGGTAATCACCCTAGCATGTTACGGGATGAGCAGTTCTATCTATTTAGCTTCGAATCTCTTCTTTAGCTCAAACATCATCATCACAGGAAACGTCATCGGGTTTACTTTTCCCTGGCTCTTGCTTGCGTTTGCAATCTGCACAAGCTTTGCTATTTGCATAAACACCTTATTTCATCTTTTTGCCCTTAAGGCCCCGATCGCCACCCTAAAGTTGTTTTCTCTGATCACCACTTTGATCGTAATCATTTTTTTCATCATTTCTCTACCTTTTATCTGGGTTGAGAAATTGCTTGCAGGCCGTCAAAACCCCTCTGATAAAACCGATTCACCAGAAGAACTCAGATCCCGTCTTTTAGAGCTTTTGGAGGAGATGCAAGAGGAAAAATTGATCGAAGAAAAAGATGGGGCAATGATCAAATCAATTGCTCAGTTCGGCAAACTTGTCGTAAGGGAAATTATGGTCCCCAGAGTCGATATGATTTGCTTACCTGAAACCGCAACGGCCCAAGAAGCTTTTAATTGCTTCATTGAACATGAGTATAGCCGGGTACCTATCTATAGAGAATCGATAGATCATATTACAGGACTTCTTCTCTATAAGAAATTTACCGAATACTGCCTTGAACAAATGATCGAAGGGAGAAATCTTTCGGAACTCTCGATCTCTTCCCTTGCAATCCCTATACTTTATGCCCCTGAAAATAAGCGAATTCGTGATCTTCTTAATGAAATTAAATCAGAAAAAATCCATGCCGCTATCGTTGTGAACGAATATGGCTGCACTGAGGGGCTTGTGACGATAGAGGATATCCTTGAAGAGCTTGTAGGCAGCGAGATTCGGGATGAACACGATGTTGATGAAGAGGTCCTCTTTAAAAGAATGCACGACAAGTCTTGGGTAGTTGACGGGCGAATGAGCATCGTCGATGTGGAGAGAGAGCTTAGCGTCGTCATTCCTCATAATGCCGAGTATGAGACTATTGCAGGTTTTATCTCATGGAAAATGGGAGCTATCCCCCCCTCAGGAACAATGATCCACGAAGACCTTTTTAATCTTCGGATCCTTGAGAGCGACAGACGTCAAATCCACAAAGTAAAGATCAGCGTAGAAAATCCCCAAATCTGAGCCTTGGCACAATATCATTGGTTGTGGTAGACTTTCCTTCAAACCTTAAGTTAAGGAAGTCTATGCGTCGCTCGATTTGTATTTCAGAACCTACTGTTGCTCTTGCGGGAGAACAAAAAAACTGGAAATTTTGTTTTGTCACTAGCCAAACATTACCTCAGAAGACCGTTCTTCGTTTTGATCCACTCTCACGCGGCCAAGAGAATGAATGGGAACTTCCACAATCAGGCGGGCGCACTAAGAGCAATGCGATCTGGCTTACTCTCCCTGACGGAAAGGCTCTGGCGGGCAAAGAGGTCGACAATGAAGGATTCAGACTGTACGAGTTCGTTCTCCCAGAAGATATCGCCCAAGGTGAGAAAATCGTCTTTCATCTTGGATCTGTCGATGGCTCCTCAGGTCATGGAAACAGATCTCAGCTCTATATTCAACGTCGTAGACCCTTTTATCTTTATATTGATCCAAAAGGGAAAAAGGAATTTAAGGATCCTGAAATTTTCACTCTCGACGTACGAGGAAACAAGCTTGATAATATTCGAATCATTACTCCTTCGATAGTCTTTAAAAATAGCCGTTTTGATGTTCTGATCAGATTTGAGGACTCTTTCGGAAACTTAACTGGGAACGCTCCTGAAGGGACTTTAATAGAGCTTACTTATGATCAACTTAGGGAAAATCTCTCTTGGAAATTGTTCGTTCCCGAAACAGGCTTCTTGACTCTTCCCAACCTTTATTTCAATGAAGCAGGCCTCTATCGCCTTAGATTGACAAATTTGATGACCAAAGAGGAATTTTTCTCAGCCCCTATTCAATGTTATTTAGAAGAAGGAAACCAACAATTTTGGGGCATATTACAGGGAGAAGCAGAACGATTTGATGGTGCTGATGGAATTGAGTCGGTCTTAAGAAATTTCCGTGATGACCATTCGATGCAATTTTTTGCTACTTCAACGAATGAAGATATGGCGGTCACTACGAATGATGACTGGAAGTTAATTTCTTCTCAAGTTGCCGAATTTAACGAAGAAGAGCGCTTCGTTACATTACTCGGCTTTCTATGGGAGGGAGAACCTTCTGCAGAAGGAATTCGTCATTTCATTTACGCAAAGGACAACAAGCCGCTTTTGAGAAAAAAAGATCTCAAATCAAACACGTTGAAAAAAATTTACAAGTCACATACCCCCAAAGAACTCCTTTCGATTCCTTGCTTAACAACAGGGAAGGGGCACTCCTACAATTTTGAAGACTACAACCCCGAATTTGAGCGTGTTGCAGAAATATATTCAGCTTGGGGGAGCACAGAAAACATCGCCAAAAAGGGAAATAGCCGCCCTTTAATGGGCACTCCTAAAAAGGGAATTAGTGAAGTGGAAGAAGGGACCTTGACAAGGGCCCTGATGAAAGGATGCCGTATTGGATTCGTGGCTGGTGGAAAAATCACTACAGTCCCCTATGCAGAGATGAAAGATGCAGAGCAAGAATCATATTCTCTAGGTTTGACTGCAATCAATTCTGTTGAATATTCTCGCGATGCACTTTTTCAAGCCCTCTACAATAGAAGTTGCTATGCGACTACCGGGGCAAGGATTCTCATTTCGTTCAATATTGCTGGAAAACCGATTGGATCAGAAATTTCGACAAAAACTAAACCGGGCCTAGTCTACAATCGTCATATCCATGGATTTGTCGCAGGAACAGGAATCATCGAAGAGGTCATTGTTTACCGAAACGGACGGGTTTTGGAGACTCTCTCTAACGGGACCGATTTCATCAAGATCGAGCTTGACGACTCTGAACCTCTAGATAAGATCGCTATGACTTCTCAATTTAGCCCGACCCCTCACCTCTTTTACTATCTCAAGGTAATCCAAAAGGATGGCCATATGGCCTGGGTATCACCCATTTGGATAGATATTGTCGAAGAGGAAAAGAAAGGTCGTAAAAAAGGACAAGTGTAGCCGTTGTTGATACTTGGGACCTCTTCTCAAAGGCGTATTGGGCTTATGGGGCAATTTGCTCTCGATTTCAAGGTTGCTACTTCAAACTTTAATGAGTTATCCGTACCCTTTGCGCTTCCTCCTCAGCAATATGTAAAAGAAATCGCGCTTGGAAAAGCTAAGGCTCTCGTCGATAGATTTCCCGATGATATCATCCTCACTGCCGACACTTCAGTCTACTTCGAAAATCAACATTTTGGAAAACCCCAAGATCGAGATGATGCCATTAAGACTCTAAAACAACTTCGAGGACGTGAACACCAAGTTTGGACTGGCCTTTGCCTTGTTTTTGAGAAGCAGTTTTATTCAGAAGAAGATGTGACTCGTGTTCTCTTCAATGATGTAACTGATGATGCCGTTTCTCATTACGTTGACACATTTAATCCCCTTGACAAAGCAGGAAGCTATGCGATACAAGATGCAGCAGGGCTTTTAATTAGTCGTATCGATGGAAATTATCAAAATGTAATCGGGTTTCCTTTGACAAAAGTCGCTCAACTTCTGCAACTAGCGGAGATCAACTTATGGGACTATTTGAAAAAACCCTATGCACGTTAGTGCTTGTTTCTCCTCTTCTTTTTGGAAATGAGGCGACTCAAGAAGGGGTGTCGGAAAGATCTCTTCCCCTCATCTTACAACAAAGAGCGGAATTTGAGAAAAATAACCTTCAGTCAGAAGGTTCTATTGAAATCACGAGCGAAATCGATACTCTTGAACCGCCTTCCTTAGATCAATGTGATAAAAGACGAATTCTCTATTTGATGTCTAAAGGGCAAATTTCCAAAGCCATTCAACACTACATCGTTTTCTATGAACAAGAAAAAAAACATGATTTGAAACTCCTTCACGAAATTGCACAGAGCTTACTCGATTCAGGTGCAGCTAGTAATGACCTCGAAACTCAACTCCTAACGCTTTGTGGGATTGCTCTCTCAAACCAAAAATCTTCCCTCCCCTTTCTTGAGCGGGCTTTAAACAGTCATTTTCCTATGGTTCAAAGTGTCGCTCTTGCCATATTAGGATCAATGCATGAAGACGACTGTGATCAAATTATCACCCAAGCAATGCGCTCCAACTACATTCTCGTCCGTTACGAAGCCCTTCACTACTTAATCGCACGGAAAACAAAAAATGCACTCGGTTACATCGAGTCACTTGTCAACTTACTTCATCCAGCTGCCAGGCCACTCTTTGTCGAGTTTTATGCAATGTATGGAAGCAAAGAGGCTCAACAGCGACTCAAACAGTTTCTCAATGATGAAGATGTAAACGTTCGGATTGCTGCAATTTCCGCGATCAATCACCATCAGTTCGATCATCTTCTCCCCAATATCCGATCGTTATTTTCTCAGCCCGATCCAATGATCAAAGAGGCTTGCGCATCAGCCTTGGGCAACATGAGGGATCTTCATTCGATCGAGCCGTTAAAAATCGCGGCTGAATCGCCATTTGCTGAGACTAAACTAGCTGCTCTATTTGCCCTTCATCAAATGGGAGATGAGAAGGCAAAAGAATCGATTGCTGAATTAGCCAAAAAGAAAAACCTATTTGCAATTTACCTTCTGGGTAAAATTGATGGTTATGACGATCTACTTGCAAAACTTTCCACAAACATTGATTCGACAATTCGATTAAATGCAAGCCTGGCTCTCCTCTACAAAAAAAATCCGAAGTGTCTTGCTGTAATCAAAGATATCGTCACCTCTGATGTCGATTTTGTTGGATTTGTCCCGTTTGTTTCTAATGGACGCACCCTTGTTGCCTGGAAGCCCATTTCCCCCTCCATCGTCAAGCATCCTGACGTGAAAAGAAACATTCAATCAATCACCCTCTCCTTCATTGACGAAGTAATCACAGCCACTCTAGAGTTGCCAGAAGATTCGTTTCTCGAAATTGCAAACGAAATCCTCTCTAGAAAGGGCTCACATTCGGTAGCCCTCTTGATGCATCTACTAGAGAACATCAAAAGTGAAAAAGTGATCTCTTTATTGAAGAAAAAGTCCCAAGAAGTAGGATCACCACTCATTCGCGGTTATGCAAGTTTAGCTCTCTATCGCTTAGGAGAAGGCCCTTCATTTCGGACTGCATTTCTCAATTGGTTAAAAACTCAAAAAGGTGAACAACTTATCGAGTTTAAACCGATGATGGACAGAGGCGCCAGAGACGATCAGGTGATTTCTAATTACCAACTTTCCCCTGAAGATCGAAGTGCTCTATTAATTGAATCATTCGACACCCTTGCCGTAAAGCATGAATTAGAAGGGATTTATCTTTTGCTTGAAGCCATGCGCGATGGTCATCCAAAAAATCGGTATGCTCTAGCAGGTCTTCTTTTGAAATCAATTCATTGATTGTTTATACTCCCGATCGATGTACAAAACACCTATTGCTTTTCTTTGTTTAGCTTCACTTCTTTCTGCTCAAGAAGTCGTCATTGAGTTGAAAAATCCCATTGCCACAAAACATTCTATCTCTTCAAATGAAGGTGGCATACTGAACACCGATAACTTGCGAATTCAAGCAAAGAACATCGACTACCATACTAATGAAGATGGAGAGAAAATCGTCGAAGCAAGCGGCGATTTATTTATCGTCTATAGGAAGAAGTATTTTCTTGCCGACTCAATCGTATTCAATCTTGCACAGCAAAAAGGGACCCTAAAAAATGCCAACGGTTTTGCCGAGGGACTATTTTTTGGGGGCAATGAGATTTTCCTCAATCAAGATGGGACTCTCGATGCCGAAAAAGCCTACGTGACCACTTCTGACTCATTTGACCCCGAATGGAGTGTTAAGGCAAAACAAATCCACATGAATGAAAAGTATCAAGTCCGCGCCAACAATGTCTCATTAAACGTCGATAAATACCCTTTGATCGATCTCAATTCTTATGCCATGGGTGTCAACAGTCGCTTTAAGAAAAAAGATTCAAGAATTAAAACTCGTGTCATGTGGGAAAAAGGGCAAGGTCCCCTTCTATTAACACGCTTTTCCGCCTACGACTCCGATAACTTAAAATTGTTCCTTCGCGGCGAGTACCGGGTAACACGTGGCGGTGGCGGTGCTATGGAGTTCGACTATGAATCAGAAAGTCAAAATCAGTCGCTACAACTTCGCAATTTCTATGCCTACGATAGTTTCTACAACGACAACAACCCAAATAAACTCCGATCACGCTATCGTCTCCAAGGGATTTACAACGGCAAGA
>CAYZDL010000004.1:19252-32083 GCA_964477345.1 uncultured bacterium | reverse complement strand
TCAATGATACAGTCGAAACCTTTGCTCGATGGGATGCCCTCAGCGACAAAAACATGCGCTCTGATTTCCCCACACAACTATTTGAACTCTCTACCTTGGAAAGAACCGAAGGATTCGTAAAGGCCTACTTTGATAATGCTTTCACATCGCTTTATGCCAGACCTCGCATTAACCGCTTCAGGGGATTTAAACAAGAACTCCCCACGTTAACAGTTGCCATGAAGCCCTTCACCCTTGGCAATACAGAAGCTGTTCTCGAAAACTACTTCCGCTTTGCTTACCTTGATTACTCGTACGCCGACAACCTCGAAAACCTCGTCCCCAACTTTCGCTCAGGAAGATTGGAAACCAAACACAATCTCTATCGCCCCTTCCAATGGGGCCCAATCAATTTCCTCCCTGAAGCCGGCCTCAGAGGGATCTTCTATTCGGATAGTCCAAATCAGAAGGGGGCTTTACAAGCCGTTCTCCATTACAACTTTGACACCTACACAAGCCTTGAAAAATCATACACTAACCTTCTTCATACGATTGAGCCGTATGCACACTTTTCAGGCTACTCAACTCCTACAACCCCTTCTGATGATGTTTTCATTTTTAGCCTACAAGATGGTCTCAATCACCTCAGCCAACTCAAACTCGGTCTTAGAAATCAACTCACCTCTTTAGCCGACTTTTCTCCACTCCCAGCACTATCAAGCGATCTTTACGCCTACAATTTTTTCAATTCCTCAGTGATCCCTGATCTATTCCCCAAAATAGGTATCGATACGACCGCCAATTTTTCAAAAATGAGCCTTGGATCATTCTTAGGCTGGAATATGGAACAAAATCTTCTCGACTTTGCCAATTTTAAGCTTGGCTACACTTTCAATGATTACTTTGCTTTCACTGCCGAAGTCCGTCACCGTGGTGATTACTTCTGGCGCAAGAACAACTACAATAATTACTTACTCGATGTGACAAGAGCTGCCACCGATCTTGTCGACTCCCCTCTCTCCGACTATCGCACCACCTTTCGTTGTAAATGGCAATTGCAACTCTCCCCTCTCATGACACTCCGCATCCTCAACCACGTCGGCTGGAGACCCAATAAACCATTCTACCACGAATCCAAGGTAGAACTCCAAACCATCATATCGAATGCAGTTCGGCTCCGTTTTACCTATATGAGAACCGTCCGCACCAATCAATACACCTTCGGTGTAAATTTAGTCTAAACGCCATTAGCTTGTAAATATTATTTTAGCACCTATAAACCATTAATTTATTTATAATTAAAGAACTCTTTTTATGGATCTCCTAACAACTCATACTACCATTCAAGAACAAGTTAACCAACTTATGACAATTTCAGAAGAAAGATTCGTTAATGAAGAAGTAGGATTTAGTGAACATATGCAAAGATACGGTTTGTTAGCCGTAGAATCAAAAAAGTTCAAATCCGTACATCTTTTTGGATCAAACCCCTATTACTACCTATGTCTCTTCCTCATTTACTGCTTTAGCAGAAAGAAATCTTTACGTCGTCGACATCAAGAATAGTGAGAGCTCTACTTGGAATCCCGACAACTTCGATCCTCTGACAGATAGAGACCGTGTAGGTGGATGCAAGCTCGTTTTTCAAGAACGGGTGCAATTCCTCAATCTTGGCGCCTGGTTCTCATTATTTTCTGAGCTAGTCAATGACCTTGAGAGGATGCGAATAGCTGATTATTTTCTTGTTGGTGATAGCCCCAATTTTGCTGTGATCACCGATGATGACAAAGTCGTCCAGTCAATTCGACCCTATCTGTTTGATTTTTCCTTATTTTACTTTCCTCGCCCTCTTGCTGGAAGAGCCACCTCGAGAGTATCGAAGAAAGAGATTAAATTAGTCATAGAACAGATGTTTTACTTCTTACTTCCCTTTTTTACCAAGGTGTTTGGAGTTGCAGAAAACGATATAGCCACCCTACGGAATCAACTTCTCGAGCATTGCTGGACTGAATACTGCAGGCGTTACACTTCTGATGATAAACAAGATTGCACTTAAAGCGTAAAGAGATCTGATTGTTACATCATAAAAGGATCGCCCTTGAAGCTAGTTTTCTTCAAGAGGTGTAGCTCAAGAGTTTTTAAAGCATGCTCATGCTTCTTCTTCAGTTTATCCGACATCCGATCGACATGGAGAATCCCATTCGTGTGGTCAGTCTCGTGCTGCACACAGCGGGCGCGCCAATTTTGGAGCTCTTCAGTAAAAATTTTACCATCTATATTCATAGCTCTGATTTTTATCTTGCGTGGCCTTGTCACATTCGCCACAAAACCAGGAACCGACATACATCCCTCACCATCAGTCACGGTATCACTCGAAGATTCAATGATTTCAGGGTTAATAAAAATCATCGGCTCTTGATCAAGGGGGTACCCATATTCATCATTTTGATCAGAAACATGAATGGCGAATATCGCATAATCAAAGCCAATCTGAGGAGCTGCCAACCCAGAGCCATTATGGGCAATCATGGAATCTATTAGGTCTTGTGCGATCGATCGAATTTCGTCGTTGATCTGTAAAACTCTCCGGCATTTTGTACGTAAAATCGGATCACCCAAATAGCGCAAATTCCGAATCATAGACCGTTACCTTCAATGGTAATTTGTTCAATTTGAGGACCGGAGCTAATGCGTCCTGCAAAGAAAGAAAAAAAGAGGCACAAGACAAAAAAGATTACGATAAACCATGCAGTAATCTTTTTGAGTACCGCCGCTGTTGATGTTCCAAACATTGAGGTTCCTGCATCACCTCCAAATGAGGCTCCAAAACCCAATGATTTGCTCTCTTGAAGCAGTATTGTAGTACAAAGTAGAATAGCTAAGCCGATAAAGATAAATATTCCTAAGTAAAAGAGGACAATCATTTGGTTTCTCCAGTAATTTCAATCATTGTATTAAATTCCTGATAGTCGAGAGAAGCTCCTCCTACAAGAGTTCCATCAACATTGGGTATTTGAAGAATATCTTCAATATTATCAGGCTTCACCGATCCTCCATAAAGGATGGGAACTTGTTTCCCTTCATCTCCAAATAACTCGAGCAATCCGGCTCGAATTAAATTATGTTTTGCTTCAATTGTGTGATCTAGGGCAGCCCTGCCGCTTCCAATTGCCCAAACAGGTTCATAGGCAATCATAGAATCCTGCAAATTTGCATCAATCAAAGAGCTCAGAGCACTCCGAAGTTGCTTCAAAACCACCTCATCACCTACTTCCTCATCATGCTCTTCTTTCGTTTCACCGACGCAGAGAATAAAGGAGAGGCCTTCTACTACAGCCATTTCAATCTTTTTTTCAATCGTTTCGTTTGTTTCAAAAAATAGGCGGCGTCTCTCAGAATGCCCTAAAAGAACAAAGTCAGCTCCAACATCAAGCAAATGAGCCGCTGAGATTTCGCCAGTGTAAGCTCCCTCTTTATTCTCGTGCATATTTTGCCCCCCTAAAAGGATACCCAAACGATCACCATGGTCTCTCAAAAGAGGGAGCAAAGTGAAGGGAGCGGCAACTCCAATACAAATTTCTGGATTAATCGTCATAGAGGCAAAAAATGACTCCGCCTCTCGACTAGTCTTATGCATTTTCCAATTGGCAATTAAACATTTTTTCATATCGACAGAGTATACGCAAAAACGAGAGAGAATTCAACTTGAATTTCGGATAGAAAAAAATTATACTGAACGAATGCAGACAACACAAGAAACGATTTTCTCAGTCAGTGAACTTACCCTCCACATTAAAAGAAATCTTGAATCTCTTTTTGCATCGGTTCGTGTTGAAGGGGAAATCACCAATCTAAAACACCAATCGTCTGGTCACATCTACTTTAGCATCAAAGATGCTCAATGTCAAATCTCGGCGGTCTTGTTCCGTGGATCAGCTTCAAAAATGTCCCGCTTGCCCAAAGATGGAGACAAGGTTGTTGCTCAAGCTCAATTATCCGTTTATGCACCTCGAGGCACCTACCAACTTGTTGTTTTCTCGCTTGACTATGGTGGGGTTGGTGATTTGCTTCTCCAACTACATCAATTAAAGGAACAGCTTCAAGGGCTCGGATATTTTACTCAAGAACGAAAAAAGCCACTCCCCCCATTCCCTAAGACGATTGGAGTCGTGACGAGTCCTACAGGAGCCGTGATTCAAGATATTCTTAACGTTTTATCGAGAAGAACAGCCGGCTTCCACCTGATTCTAAACCCCGTAAAAGTTCAAGGAGAAGGTTCTGCGAAGGAGGTTGCGCAAGCGATCAACCAATTCAATCTCCTAAAAAATGTCGATGTAATCATCGTTGCAAGAGGTGGAGGCTCTCTAGAAGACTTATGGGCCTTCAATGAAAGATGTGTAGCCGATGCGATTTTCCATTCAAAAATTCCTATAATTGCGGCGATTGGCCATGAAACCGATGTCTCAATTGCTGATTTTGTGGCTGATGTGAGAGCCCCAACCCCCTCGGCTGCGGCAGAAATTGTCCTTAAAGAAAAGAGCACTCTTATCGAAAGATTAGGCCATATCCGTCAAACCATTCGATCTACGATTGTCAATAAAGCCGCTCAATTTCGTCTTAAATTGGATCGTTTTGCTCACCACCCTATTTTCAAAGATCCTTTTGCACTGATTGCCCCCTTCTCTCAACGTCTGGATGATATGACCGAATCGATCTCTGATCTTATGCATTTAAAGGTTGAGCGATTGAGAACCGCCTTTGAAAATAAGAAATCCCTTTTGGCGGCACACGATCCCAAAAATGTTCTAAAGAAAGGGTATTGCATTCCCTTTTCTGAAAAAGAGGGCCATGTTATACTCGGCTCCAAACAACTAAACCCCAAAGAAACCATTTCATTGATGTTTTCCGACGGAGATATCAGTGCTACCGTCGAGGAGATTTTCCCTCATGAGTAATAAACAAACCTTTGAATTGGCTTTTGCCAGGCTTGAAGAGATTCTTAAAAAAATGTCTCAGGGGGCTGTCCCTCTTGAAGAATCCCTATCTCTCTATGAGGAAGCCGACAAGTTGATTGAAACTTGCAATAAAAAACTCAATGAAGCTGAAAAGAAAATAGAGATGCTTGTGAAAATCGACGATCAAGGACAACCAGTTCTTGAAAATTTCACTTTAAAGAATGAGGCTCCTCTAAAGAGCGAAGCTACTCTCAGGGAGCCGAATTGAACTATCCCCTTCTTGGAGCACTTGAATCTTGTGCAAGTTTAAAAGAACTGACAAATCAGGAATTGTCGAAGTTGGCTTCGGAGATTCGTGAAAGGATTATCGATGTCATGTCAATCAATGGTGGCCATCTTGCCTCCAACATAGGTGCTGTTGAAATCACCATTGCCCTTCATGCCGCTTTCGAATCTCCCTTAGATAAGATCATATTTGATACAAGTCATCAGACTTACGCTCATAAGATTCTCACTGGCCGCAACGACCAATTTCATACGATAAGAAAATTTGATGGACTATCTGGTTTTGCTAGCCCTAAAGAATCGGATCATGATCACTTCTATGCGGGTCATGCTGGAACCGGCCTCTCCCTCTCTCTTGGAGTTGCGAAAGCTCGTGACCTGAATGAGGAAGATTTTTTCGTCGTCCCCTTTGTCTGCGATGCGCCGTTTGCCTGTGGCTTAACCTTTGAGGCATTGAACAATGTCCCGCGAGATCTGAAGAAATTTATTCTCGTCTTAAATGATAATGCTATGGCGATTTCTAATGGCGTAGGAAATGTTCACCACAATATTTTAGGTTCTTTTGTTTTCCCCAGAAAGACAAGACCCGAAGCCAAGCAATTCTTTAAGCTTTTTGGATTTGAATATATTGGCCCTGTTGATGGACACAATATTGCAGCTCTTCGGGAAGCTCTTGAAACCGCAAAGAAGATACAAAAACCCGTTGTCATACACGCCCTCACAATCAAAGGGCATGGGATGCCAAAAGCGATTGAAGACCCGATCACCTATCATGGTGTTAAACCCTTTAATCGAGCGACAGGAACGTCTGAAAAGCCTGCCCCTTCTAAAAAATCGACTTTTCCTAAAGTTTTTGGGGAACACTTGGTCACAATGGGAAAAGATGATGATGATCTAGTTGTCATTACACCTGCTATGCCAAGAGGCTCTTGCCTCGATGCCTTTATGGAAAAGTTCCCTGAAAGATCGTTTGATGTAGGGATTGCTGAAGGGCATGCCGTCACGTTTGCAGGCGGGCTTGCCTATAAATCAGGAAAAAAAGTGGTCACCTCTATCTACTCCTCTTTTTTCCAACGAAGTTTTGACAACGTTTTTCAAGATGTCTGTTTGCAAAAACTTCCCGTTTTGTTTGCGCTAGATCGCGCCGGTCTTTCTGGAGCTGATGGAACAACACACCATGGAGTATTTGACATCTCCTTTCTCAATGCAATGCCTTTCATCGCAATCGCTCAACCAAGGGATGGGGATATGTTAAAAGATCTTCTCTCTTCCTCATTTGGCTGGAATCGTACCTCGGTGATTCGTTATCCTAATAAGAGTTGTGAAGTGAACCAGCGAGAAATAATTGATCGCCCTCTCGGAAAGGGTGAAGTACTCTGTCAGGGGAGGGATCTTGTGATCCTTGGGCTTGGACACATGTGCGATGTCGCATTAGAAGTACGTAAACTATTACTAGAGCACGACATAGAAGCGACTGTCGTCGACCCAATCTTCGTCAAACCGCTCGATTCCTCTCTCCTCTTTCGACTGATGCTTGATCACCATTTTTTCATCACCATCGAAGAACACAGCGTTACTTCTGGATTCGGAGCCGCCATCAACACTTTTGTGATTCAGAGCGGTTTTTCCGATATCCAAGTTCAAAATTTTGGGATACCCGATCATTTTATTGAGCATGGTGACTATAACGACCTTATGGAGCAAATCGGCCTCACTCCTCAGATGATTGCATCTCGCATTCTCAATCGGTTTTCCCTTCATTTAACAAATTTGGATCAAACGGTAGAAACATGAAAATTGGTATTTGCGCCTCTCCTAAAAAAGCCAACTCTCCAACCTACATTGGCCCTATTGTTTCATTACTTAGAAAAGCTGGTGCCGAGGTGTTTATCGATAATGAAGTGACAAATGATCACAATCTTCCCCTGATTGATCGTTCTGTACCTATCGATGTGATCATTACCTTAGGAGGCGACGGAACCCTTCTTTACTACAGAAGAAAATACGAAGAACTCCCCTCAGTTGCCTTTACGGCCATTAATTTGGGCGGATTAGGCTTTATGGCCGACGTGCAAGTAAATGAAATCGACGCTTACTTGCGAGACCTTGCTCAGGGAAAATATACGATTGAGGAAAGAATCATTCTTGAAGGGAAAAAACCTGACGGCTCACTTTTGACTGCCGCCAATGATTTTGTACTTCACCGCAGCTCCAATCCCAGTATGATTCTGCTAAAAGTAACGATCAATGGTGACCATTTCAATACTTTTCAGGCAGACGGTCTTATCGTTTCAACGCCCACAGGTTCTTCAGGCTACTCTTTAGCCTGCGGCGGGCCTCTCATGCACCCCAGACTTAAGGCCTTCGTCTTAACAACCATTTCGGCTCACACCTTAACAAACCGTCCTTTTGTCATTCCCGACGATAGCGCCATACGGGTTGAGTACATTTCCGATTCCGACAAGAGCATCGATGTAACTGTCGATGGAATTGACTCCTTTCCGATTAAGAACGGCAACATCGTTGAGCTCTTTGCAGCCAAAAAGCCCTTTAGGATCATTCATTACAATCGCCACAATTTTTACGAAACTGTGCGCCATAAGCTCCATTGGAAAGGGACCAGCATCCTCTGCTAGTAGCTGTGCTCGTGGAGCTCGGTCTTGCCTCTAAAAATATGGTAAAGGACCCAGCCATAGGCCAAAATCGCTGGTACCCCTATGCAGGCAATAACGAAGATCACTGTAAGAGTCGTATGTGAAGAGGAAGCGTTATAGAGTGTAAGACTTAAGCTATCTTTTCCTAGGGACGAGATAACCAATTTGGGGAATGTCCCGATCATATACAAAACAAACAATAACGAAATAGTTAACATCGACATAATAAAGGCCCATCCATGGTATTTTTTAGCCGTGAAAAAGCACATAGTAGAAATAATCACGACTAAGAGAAGAGGAATCGACCAAAACATCGGGTATTCGAGAAAGTGATCATGCATGTAGGGAAATTCCAGCGCAGTCCAAACAGTCATTATGATGAAAGTAATCACAAATAGACCAATAGTATAAGGAATCCATCTAATCAGCTTATTATGTAATTCCCCTTCTGTTTTCATGAGAAGAAAATGGTTACCATGCATAGCAAAGAGAAAAATTGATAAAATCCCCACACAAACAGGGTATGCGGTAAAAAGAGAGGAAAATGGGTAATACAATTCGCGAGTTGCATCAAGAGGGACCCCTTTAATTAAATTCCCCAAAGTCACCCCCGCCCCAAAAGTAATCCCTAAAGAGCTAAGCCAAAAAATAGCGTCCCACGTCAATCGCCATGCCTTTGAGGGGTGTTTCGAGCGAAATTCGATAGCCACAGCTCTAAATATGATCGCTGATAAAAAACACATCATCAATAGGTAGAAACCAGACAAGACCGCTGCGTACATATCGGGGAAGGCAACGAACATGACCCCGACAATGATCACTAGCCAAACCTCATTCCCATCCCAAAAGGGACCAATCGAATTAAGAAAAAGCCTTTTGTTTTTATCATTTCCCGCAAAGAGGTGGAGAGATCCGACTCCCAAATCAAATCCATCGAGAACGACATAAAAGGTGACCGCCGCTCCAAGAAGTAGATAAGCAAAGATTTGCAAAAATTCGAAATTCATTTTCTTACCCTTTTGGTGTGTATAAGTTACGGTATTGAGTCTCTTCCTCTTCTTCGATAAGGCCTGAGTGAATTTTCCTATTTAAAAGAAATACAAAAAGGGAGCCAAGCAATGCATAGATGACAACGAACATGATGATAGAACCAATTACCTGGTCTTTATGCAACACTTTTGATACACCTTCGCTTGTTCTCATGACATTGTAGACAACCCATGGCTGCCTTCCTAATTCAGCAGTAAACCATCCGGCAATATTGGCAGCATACGGAAAAAAGACAGAAAAAACCGTAAGCCACAAGTACCATTTTTGAGTCCTTAACTTACCCAAACGCCAGAGCACAAGTCCTACGCATGCATACAACATCATAGCGCCCCATGAATAAATCATAGTCCTATAACAATAAAATACGGCAGGCACATTGGGCCAATCTTCCTTAGGAAATGCATTTAATCCCGTCACAGCCCCTTTGACATCTCGATAGATTAAAAAGCTAAGCAAAGAAGGGATAGCAATCCCTTTCACAGTCTCATTTTCCATATCGACATACCCAATCAAAGCAAAAGGAGCATGCTCTCTTGTCTCAAATATTGCCTCCATGGCGGCAAGTTTCGCTGGTTGATCCCTTGCCACGCCTCTTGCGCTGCTATCTGCTGATAATAATTGAAGCACGAGAAAAACAAATGAGGCTACCAATGAAAATTTCAGAGTAAATTCAGCAAATTCCTTATGTCTGTTTCGAATGATGTAGAAGGAGGAGACACTCATGAGCAAAAAAACCCCTAGTAAACCGCAGCCCAAAAGAACATGAACCAAGCGATCCAAGAATGATGGGTTAAAGTAAACATCCCAGAGGTTGGTAATCACGGCTCTTTTATTAGCGCCCTCACCTATGATTTTAAATCCTGCGGGTGTCTGCATCCACGAATTAGCCATAACGATCCAGGTAGCACTAAAGGACGCTCCTAACGAGACTAAAATCGTCGAGAGGTAATGAACCGAGGGCCTGACTCTGTGCCATCCAAACAACATAATCCCAATAAAGCCCGCTTCCAAGAAAAAAGCAAATACTCCTTCAGCAGCAAGTAAAGTGCCAAAGACATTTCCTACAAATTTTGAGAAAGAGGACCAATTATTTCCAAAAGCGAACAATTGGACGAAACCTGTTGCGACACCCATGGCAAAAAAAAGGGCAAAGATCTTCGTCCAAAATTTTGTCATCTGTAGATATTTTTCTTTTTTCGTCCGCATGAACATCCCCTCCATGATGACAATCATCCAGCTTAAGCCAATCGACATGGGGGGGAACAAGTAGTGGTAGGAAACTGTAAACGCAAATTGTATCCTAGAAAGAAGCACAACATCCATATCCATAAACAACCTCCGTAAAAACTTTGATACTAACTAATACGAGATTTTAGAACAACGATTTATCAAGAGAAAGTCGCAAATAGTGATTGCCGCCATCGCTTCAATAATGGGAGGTGCTCGAAGCCCAATACAAACATCGTGTCTCCCCCCTTGAGGAAGATTTAATATTGCCTCTTTGTTTTCATAAGTGACACTTTTTTGAGGCTTTTTAATACTTGAAGTAGGTTTGAAAGCTACACGAAAAACAATCTCTTTACCTGTGCTAATCCCCCCCAAAATACCTCCATGGTGATTCGAATCGATTGCGATATTCCCCTCGTCATCGATCGAATATGAATCGTTGTGCTCACTACCGCGCATCTTTGCTGCAGCAAACCCTGAACCTATCTCAAATCCTTTTACCGCGGGGATTGAAAGCATTGCAGAGGCTAGCCTTGCCTCCAACTTATCATAGATTGGATCTCCCAAACCAGGAGGAACACCCCGAATACGACACTCTATAATAGCCCCTACCGAATCGCCTTCCTCTTTCAATCTTTTGATAAGCTGATCGATATTTTCCCTTTCCCCACCAACCTCGAGTACGTAGGCCGTAGTTTCTATTGGAGCAATGATTTGCTTTGCTACTGATCCTGCTGCAACTCTTGCGACCGTCTCCCGACCCGAAGCACGACCTCCACCCCTTGCATCAAATACCCCATATTTTTGCATGTAGGAAAAGTTGGCATGACCTGGCCGGTAAATATTTTCAATAGGACGATAGTCATCTTGATTAGCATCCTTATTGGCAATCAAAATTGTCAGAGGAGCCCCTGTAGTTTTCCCTTCAAGAATTCCCGAAACAATTTGGATTTGATCTTCTTCTTTCCTCGGGGAGATTCCATTGCCAGCTCCAGGCTTCCTCCGATCCATTTCACTTTGCATAAACTCAAGATCTAAAGAAACCCCTGCAGGACAACCATCGATGACCACTCCAATCATAGGGCCATGGGATTCGCCAAAAGTTGTCATAGTAAAAATATTGCCAAATCGATTACTCGCCATATTTTTGCACGACCTCCTCAATCCAATTATCTTTTTCAGAATCGACCCATGTTGCAGAAACCATTTGAAGATATCTCATTCTCTCCTCGTACCAGATATCAAACGACTCAATTTTAGGAGCAAATTGAGGCAATCGTTCCCATCTTTTTAAAAGTCGTCCTTTATCGAGATGAATGCAAATGAGATCCCCAAGAGTTTGAACGATCTTTCTCCCTAGGGGAGTGACTACAACACCCCCCCCTACAGAAATTACCGATCCTTTAGCCCGTTGCAAATTCTTCAAAACCTCGACTTCCTCTCTTCTAAACAATTCTTCTCCAAGCTCTTGATGCAGTTCACCAATCCTAGTTTTATTAAATTGTTCAAGGAGGATCTTATCGGTATCAAAAACAGGCCAATTGAGCTTCTCCCCTAATACAACAGCTGATGTTGATTTCCCCACTCCACGCATTCCAATCAACACGAGATTACTCAATCTTGGCCCCCAAAGAAAGAAAATCACAAAAAAATGAAGGATAGGTCTTTGCAATATACTCAACCCCTTGAATTTCACTCTCCGATGAGCTTCCCAAAGCTGCAACAATCAGTGAAAGTGCTATACGGTGATCTTTATGAGACACTAAATTAGCTCCATGAAGCTTAGCAGGGTGAACTATCAGGCCATCCTTTTTTTCTTCAATCTTAGCTCCCATTTTCCTCAATTCATTAGAGATTGATGAAATACGGTCTGATTCTTTTACACGACACACTTCTGCCCCAGAAATAGTAGTTGGGGAATTGGCAAAACAACCAAGTACAGCGAGAATGGGCAAAGCATCCACGCAATTGTTAATATCAATTTCAGCCCCTCTGAATTCCCCCCTTCCATCGACTACCAGATGGTTTCTTTTGTCATCACAATAGATATTTATCCCCATGGTTTGCAAAATTTCTATGAGAACCTTGTCTCCTTGAACATCGGTCATATCGAGACCTGAAATCGAAACGGTGCTCTTAGTAACAATCGCTGCAGCGATGAGATAAGCAGCTGTGCTAAAATCGCCAGGAACTTCTATCTCAAATCCAGAGATCTTCGCTCCTCCAGAAATCCAATAATACCGATAATCAGCGTTGATCACTTGAACTCCAAATCTTGACAGCCAAGACAATGTCAGATCAATCCAGGGTCTTTCTCCAGGATCTACCACATAGAGCTCCGAACTTCCTGACAAAAACGCGCACGCAATTAAAAGAGCTGAAACAGGTTGAGAATCTTGCCCTCTTAATGAAAAGCATCCTGGCTTCAAAGGACCTTTGATGATAATCGGTGCAAAACCTCCTGGAATAATAGATTCTGCAAAGATGTTTTGCGAGGTTAACGCATTAAGCAAAGGCTTAATCGGTCTTTTAGTTCGTATCGATTCATCTCCAGTTATGACCACGTAGCTATCTCCTAAACCGGCAACCCCTGCTAGCAATCGATAAAGCAATCCTGAGTTTCCAACATGGATTACGTCATCAGGGCGCTTTGGCTTGCCTGCTACCCCTTTCACATAAAT
>CAYZDL010000004.1:0-19242 GCA_964477345.1 uncultured bacterium | reverse complement strand
TGGCTTCTTCTTTCCAAACTACTTTGGCGCCAAATTTTCTCATTGCCTCTATCATTAAAAGGGTATCTGGAGATGCCAAATAATTGTAGATCGCCGAATCCCCCTCAGCCATCATAGCAAAAAGCAATGCACGCAGTGTGTGCGATTTTGAAGGAGGAACATGCACATTTCCCCTTATAACACTTGGTTTTACAACATATTTCATACTAAACCCATCTGGATAACGCTGATCGCAATTCATCTATTGAAACTTTACTGCAATACTCCCCACTAAAATCGGCGACTTTCCCAATCTTCTCCAGGAGTACCATTCGGACTTTTTCATCTTTATTTTTCTTATCTCTTTTCATCGCTCCATAAATCTCATCTGCTGAATAATTCCATTCCTGGCTAAATAGGTAGGTCTCACTTTGCAATACCTCTTGAATGGATAGATATTCTTTAGGACTCAACAAACCCCGAAAAGAGGAGATTGCCGCTTCAATTAAGATTCCAAACCAGACAGCCCGCCCATGAGAGATCGTGTAATCACTTAGTTTTTCGATCGCATGAGCCACTGTATGCCCAAAATTTAAACTTCGCCTCTCACCTTTCTCATAAAGATCTCGGATCACTATCCCCATTTTAATTCTCGCAGCCCTCTCAATTAATTTCTCTAAAGGAGCATTTCGAGCGATCTCCTCAAAAAAATCTTTGTCGCTAATTAAAGCCACTTTGATTATTTCCATCATTCCAACCTTCAATTCCTCAGATGGAAGAGTTTTTAGAAAATTGGTATCTAAGATAATTTCCTTAGGGAAATAGATCGATCCAATTAGATTTTTCCCATGAGGCGTGTTGATTCCACACTTCCCCCCTATCGAAGCATCCACCATAGCCAATAGAGTTGTAGGAACAAAAATTAAATCGATCCCTCTTAAAAAAGTGGCTGCTACAAATCCGGCCAAATCACAAATTACCCCACCACCCAAGCCTACAATGAGGGCATCGCGATCAAAAGCCTTTTCCAGCAATCGATCTTGTAGGCTATCTACTTGACAACGAGATTTTGATTTTTCTCCATGAGGAACAGAAAAGAGCTCGACACTCTCAGAAAAAGGCTCGAAAAGTGATTTAGCCCACTCTCCGTGAAGCTCTCCAACAATATTGTCAGTGATGATGCCAATCTTGGACCACCTCATTGATCTACAAGAGCTAAATTCAAAAGGAGTCGTGATTGAAAAATAATCGCGCTCACTAAAATTGGCTATCATGCTTTAACGGTATACTTTATTTAGGAAAAAATGTATATTACTTAAAAACTTGAGCTCTTGGTTTATTCCCTAGAGCATATCTAGGGAACGCAACTATCGTGAGGAAGTTACCCCCTATGCAAATCGCTGTCATCACAGGCCCTACTCATGAGATTGCTTTAAAGAGAATTCATCTGGCCAATAAAATTCGAGATGGCCTTGAGCTTAGACTCGATCTGTTTAAAGGAATGATTGACACAACACAAGTACGAGAACTCGTCGAATCATCTACTAAAAAAGTAATCCTTACACTCCGAAAAAGATGCCATGGTGGGGGCTTTTTAGGTACTGAAGAAAAAAGGCAGAAAATCTTACTTGAGCTCCTTGAATGTGGCCCCCAATACATAGATATTGAGTCTGATACCCATCCAGAGTTTTTTCAAGTCGTCCATGAACTTTATCCAAAATGTAAAATCATCTCCTCCTACCACGATTTTTCACTGACACCGAGAGACTTAGAAAAGATCTTCAAAGGCATGGAATCGAAAAATGTTTATGCCTACAAAGTTTGTACAACAGCTAACTCTTTTGCCGACGCCTATAAGATGTTGAGATTTATACAGAAAAAAACTACAGATCAAGTCAAATTCATAGGCATTTGCATGGGTGAGTACGGAAGAATCACGAGAAGGGATGGAATAAAAGCGGGCAACTATCTCAATTACACGATCTTGCACAATCGCGATAGTTGCGCACCCGGCTTAGCTATTAAAGAGTCATAACGTTTACTACCCCCCCTCTTCAAAAATCAAAGCTCAATGGAATGATTTAGCTTGAAAATATAGAGAGACACCCTCAAAATTCGGTTTTTAAGGCTACCAAAGTTCTATACTAAGAGAGATTGGGAAGATCAGGTTACCAACCAAAGACACAGCAAAGAAAAAACATTGTGATAGGCATATTTACTTTTATAAGTCCAGTTATCGAGATCATGATTATCACAATCATGATCAACTACATCCTTTCTTTTTTTTGGAATACCCGGTCTACCGATTTGATGCTTGGCCTCGTTGCCTTCATATTGATCTTTGCCTGTTCTTCTTGGCTTCCTTTTCCTGTTCTTCATAAACTCATGCTTTTGATCGTGAATGTGGCTGTGATCGCCATTATTATCATTTTTCAACCCGAATTGCGTGTGGCACTCTCAAAGCTAAGCTTGAAGGGTAAAAAATATCGAGAAATCACCGAATTTGATAAGTTTCTTGAGCAATTATCCAATTCCGTATACCGGATGGCTGAAAAGCAAATCGGAGCCTTGATCGTACTTGAGAAGGATGACCCTTTAGATGACTTTGCAAAGAAGGCTGTGATTCTTAGTGCTGAGTTTTCCTCGGAGCTAATCGAGTCTTTATTTTCTAGATATGCCCCTCTTCACGATGGAGCGGTAATCATACGAGATAAAATAGTCGTAGCAGCCTCTGTCATTTTGCCTTTAGCTGATACCCCTCAAGTCCAAAAATCGTTGGGGACTAGGCATAGAGCTGCTGTTGGCTTGAGCATTGCCACTGACGCCGTAGTCATAGTCGTATCAGAAGAAACAGGAAAAGTATCGATTGCAAGAGAAGGGATCATTACCCGCGGGATTAAAGTTGATCGATTCAAAGGGGTTATTAGAAGCCTCTTTACAAAAGAACAAGAAAAACAAAGCCTTAAACAAAAACCGAGCCTATGGGAATGGATTAAGGGATGATTTCTCTTTTAAGGAAAATTTTTATTGAAAACTGGCTTAGAAAAGCCATTTCTCTCATTTTAGCTATCATCATTTGGTTTGCTGTTGATCAATCTTTGACATCGACAAGAACTCTTAATTCTGTTGGGATCAGGGTAAATAACATCCCTAAAGATCGGACGATCAGCGGCCTTCAATCCTCCGGGCAACTTTCTAAACGAATTTCATTAGTCCTTACGGGCAAGAAAGTCCACATCGATGAACTCAATCCTTCTGACTTTGAAGTTGTTATCGATGCCGATCAATTAAAAAACGAATCGGTAATCACTTTAGATAAAAGGCATCTAGTTTCGCATAATCCTGAATTTTCGATTTCAAGGCATATCAATAAAATAGGCCCTAAAAATGTCTTGCTTAAACTTGTTCCGATGGCAGAAGAAAAAATCCCTGTCTATGTAACAAAACCGATCGGTCAACTCCCCCGTGGCTACAAATTTTTGGAAATTTGGCCTTATCACCTTAATCTTACTGTGAGCGGTCCTGAAGATGTCATTAAGAAGCTAAAAACACGGGGTCTTAAGCTTACATTCAACCTCAATGATGTCAGTAAAGGTGACTTAGAGTTCCTCGCCACTAAACTTCCTGCTGGCCGTAATGTCATGAGCTACTTTGTCCCCGACGAGTGGAAGATGATTCAGATCCCCTCAATCTCTGATAAACCACTACAAATCAACGATCCTGACGCAAACCTCTTGAGAATTGATTTTATTCGAGCTCAAGAAATCCCCATTAACACTCAAATTCCGATACAGATATTTATTTCACCAAAGAGCAAGCCAGGGTATAGTCCTTCTATGTTTACTCTCTCAGGCAATCAAATCATAGAACAAAAGAAAGGATCAAAAGTTCTCTCTAAAAGTGTTTACGCAAAAGAAGTTAGCGAACTTTTCGTCAATTTAATCAAAGACAATTTATGCCTCTTCGTAAATCTCACTCTCGATTCGAATGACATCCCAAAAATTGATTGGTCCGTACAAGTAGTAAATCAGCAAAAGATTGAAGATCAATATGTTACTGAGATTATGAAAGACTACCTTGATACCGACATAAAAGAATTGCAACCCGCGATGAGGGAAGAATACTTGAGGAACCGCTTCAGAAGCTATATGCATCGCCTTGTCCTTTATGTAGAAGGGGGAGAAAAACTCAACCTCGATATTTCTTTGAAGGGAAAGGAAATTTGCATCAATGAAATGGGTACTATCCCTAATTGATGATCCGGCTATTTATTGATGCTCCCTTTGCTGAAATGATGGAACTGCCCCTTCCTAAAGAGGAACTCCGACATTTCAAAGTGCTAAGAATTCATCCCCATGAAATGATCCCACTCGTCAACGGAAGAGGCCAACTTGCAGAAGCTTTGGTATTGTCATCTGATAGATTGGTGATCAAAAAAGTGACTAATTCTCCACCTCCTCGCTATCAATCAGTGATCATTCAAGGATTAACTGAATCGACCCATTTGGATTTACTCATTGAAAAAGGGTGTGAGCTAGGTGTGACCCACTTTTACCTCTTCACTGCAAAGAAAAGCAAAAAAACCTCTCTCTCTCCCAATAAAATGGAAAGACTCCACAAAATTTTGATCAGCGCACTTAAACAATCCCACCGCCTCCACCTCCCTCAAATTGCCGTTTTCCCTTCATTAAAAGAGGTGACTCCGCTGCCTAAGAATATTTTTCTCGCCGACCCCCAGGGAGAGCGCCTCTCTTTATTACCTTCGGAGGATTGTGGTATTCTTGTTGGTCCAGAAAGTGGGTTTACTAAGGAAGAAATTGGCTTCATTGAGACGAAACTCCAAGCCAAAAAGATCTCCCTCAATGACAACATTCTCAGAACAGAGACTGCATCAATGATCTCCGCCTATTTACTTAGTCAGCGGAGCTAAGAAGTTGTTCTTCTGTGGGGCTGCTAGCACGAAAAATCAAACCGAGTGAGGGGTAGACTCTTACTTGATCGCTCTCCACAAGCAAATTGCAAGCCCCCTCTGCCCTTGAAATAAAAGGAACTTGGTACTTTTTTGAAAATTCAAGAAGCTTTTCTTCGCTTAAAATATCATAGGGATGGTTTTGCATGATGATGGCACTTGCGCATTTTAATTGAGATCCCGACCACTCTTCAAAACGGTTAATGACAACTATTTTCCCCTCAAAATCGTTACAATTATCCCTATTTCCCGATAAGAAAAATCTAACTTCTCCGGTAATCGGGCTCATATCGACTTTTTCCATTGGATGTCCCCTTACCAGGACATTACCAACCGATTCTACAGTCATCGTATTTGTAGTAAAACTAACACCGTAAGGCTTCCCCATTGTGAAAACAAGAGGGTCTCCATATTTAACCCAACCTTTTTTTAAAGCATAGGCAGAAATATCAAAATGCCCTTTCTCAACATCGCATTTTTTCTCACGATAACACTCGGTTCCCCACATTAGAGATGTTTGGAAGTAAGTCTTCTCAGTGGGGGTCACTGCAATCACACGAGCCTTTGGTCTATACCGGCAAATATGCCTTATTGTATTACCGCTGTTCGAACAAGCAATGATCGCACTAGCACCAATGTGAAAGGCTGTATTGACCGCCGCTCTTGCCATTGCAGAAGGGGTATCATGAAACTCAAAAGAGACCAGTTTATCGAAGTGAGCACGGTGGTCAAAATCTCTTTCGGCAGCAATGATAATTTTATCCATCATCCGTACTGCTGCATCAGGATACTCCCCTACTGCTGTTTCGCCCGAAAGCATCACTGCAGAACCTGAATCATAAATGGCATTGGCCACATCAGAGGCCTCAGCACGTGTCGGCATGGGGTTTTTAATCATCGATTCTAACATTTGAGTCGCGATAATCACCGGCTTTGCCTTAAGATTGCACGCTCTCACCATTTTCTTTTGTAGTGGAGGAACATCCCCAACAAATAACTCAACCCCCAAATCACCCCTGGCAATCATAATCCCATCAGCCACCTCAAGGATATCATCAAAATTCTTTACACCTTGTTTCGATTCAATTTTGGCGATAAGCATAATCCCCTTACCACCACAGCGTTGCATGTGTTCACGAATTGCAAGTAGCTGTTTTGGCGTATTCACAAAAGAGGCAGCGACAATATCGACCCCCTCTTTGCAACCAAATTCGATATCAGCCAAATCTCGATCGGTCATATCGGGTAAATTAAACAGCTGAGAAGGAACGTTGACCCCTTTCCCTCCCTTGATTACACCTTGATTCTCTATTTCAAGATCGGCCCATCCCTCCCCTTTGGAAATGATATACCCCCGTACATACCCATCATCGATCAACACTTGGGTTCCAACCTTGACATCATCGACGATAAACCCTGGATTAATGGGTATTTCGTGACCTTTAGGATCTTTTGAAACCAACCGGACCACTGTTTTTGGAGCCACCACCAAATCTTCAATTTTACCAATCCGTATCTCAGGACCCTTAGTATCAAGCAGAATACCGATGGGACGGTCAATTTTTTTCCGCACATCTTTGATCGTATCGATCACTTTTTTGTGGCTCTCATGGCTACCGTGACTAAAATTGAGACGTGCCACATTCATCCCACATTCACACAATCTTTCGATCATTTCCCTAGATTGCGTCTTTGGGCCAATCGTGCACACGATCTTGGTTCGTCTTTCCATATATTACCTAACATAGTAGAATTTTGACTTTTAGGATAGCCCGTTTCATGGTATGCTCATCACTCCATGGATAAAGAATCGAGCGACATCCTCTTAAAGAACGTTAAGGTACATAATCTCAAGGGGATTTCTTTAACTCTTCCCATCAATAAATTGATCGCCTTTACAGGGGTTTCAGGCTCTGGGAAAAGCTCCCTTGCCTTTGACACCCTATTTGTCGAAGGACAAAGACGGTATATGGAATCCCTTTCGACCTATGCAAGGCGGTACCTGTCTGATCTTTCAAAGCCCGATGCAGAGGCCCTCATCGGAATCCCCCCAACGATTGCTATCGAGCAAAAAAGTGCAGGGAAAAACCCTCGTTCCACAGTGGGGACCATCACAGCTATTTACGACTACCTAAGACTTCTTTATGCAAAACTAAGTGAGCCCCATTGCCCCATTAGTGGGGAAAAGGTAAGACCCGTCAGTCGAGAAGAGATTGCCAATACGATCCTACAAAAGGAAGAAAACCAAAGAGTTATCTTACTAGCTCCCTTTGCCAAGTCTAAAAAAGGGGAATTTAAGGAAGAATTTGCCGATTTAATTAAGCGCGGATTTTTGCGCGTACGGGTTGATGGAAAATTTTATCATCTTGAAGAAGATGAACTTAAACTAGACAAAGCGAGTGCTCATGACGTCGACATCGTCATCGATAGGATTTCGATTTCAAAGGAAAATAAGGGTCGCATCTTTGAAGCGATCGAAATGGCTCTGGAAGTTGGAAGCGGGATCGTTTCAATTTATGACGTCGATCAAAAAAATGAGGTCCTATTTTCCGAACATGCTTATTCACCAAAATCAGGCAAATATTACCCTCCTCTTACTCCCGAGGACTTTTCGTTCAATCATCCCAAGGGGATGTGCCCTAGATGCCAAGGCCTCGGCGAAATTCGTGATTTCGATATCGATTTGGTAATCGACCCCAACCTCTCTATTGCCGAAGATTGCTGCAAAATTGCCGGCTCTTATAACACTGTCAAATGGGGCAATATCTATGATAATCTCGCTAAACTCTACAAGTTTAAAGTGACCACCCCTTGGAAACAACTCTCCGAAGAAGCCAAGAATGTTATTCTTTATGGAACAAAAGAAAAGTGGACCAAGATGGTCTTTGTTCACCCCGTGACGAAGAAAAGTTGGGCCGACTTCATTGAGTGGCTAGGTGTCATCAATGAAGCCAAGAAACGTCTTTCTGAAGCGACTAGTGATCTATACAAAAACAAAATGAGTGAATTAATGAAAAAGGGTGCGTGTCCTGAATGTTCAGGAGCAAGAATTCGCGCCTACCCTGCAAAAGCTCAATTTTTTGGAAAAACGATCGTCGAGATTGTCGATATGACCCTCGAAGAGGCGCATCAATTCTTTAAAGTGATCCGTCTAGAAGGGAATATGCAGATCATTGGTGAAGAATTAGTCAGAGAATTGACACTCCGCATAAGGTTTCTCCTCGATGTTGGCCTCTCTTACTTAACCCTTTCACGAACAGCCCCCACACTTTCAGGTGGTGAATCGCAAAGAACGAGGCTTGCTTCTCAGATCGGACATGGCCTCGTCGGAACTCTCTACATCCTCGATGAACCCTCAATCGGCCTTCATCCTAGTGATAATCGCCTCCTCATAAAGACTCTTCACTCTCTCAAGGACCGTGGTAATACCGTAATTGTTGTGGAACACGACGAAGAAACCATCGTCTCTTGCGACTTGATCGTCGACATCGGCCCAGAAGCCGGGGTCAATGGCGGAGAAATCGTTGGAATGGGAACCGTTGAACAACTGAAAAAAGCAAAACGGTCCTTGACGGGCCGCTATCTTTCTGGCGAACTTGCTATTGAAGTTCCTAAAAAAAGACGACCCTTCCTCAAAGATCAAGTAATTCGATTGAAAGGAGCAAGACACCACAACCTCCGTTCAGTAGATGTTGAATTTCCCCTTGGGTTACTCACCACTGTGACAGGAATTTCAGGCTCTGGGAAATCCTCTCTCATTACCGATACCCTCTACCCCGCTATTGCAAACCACCTTCATGGCTCTCTCCTAGATGTCGGAGAACACAATTCAATTGAAGGATTGGAAGCCATCGACAAAGTGATTGCGATCGATCAATCTCCTATTGGGAGAACCCCCCGCTCCAATCCTGCAACCTATACAAAATTGCTCGACGATGTCCGAGAGCTTTTCGCCTCCCTTCCACAAAGTAAAGCATTCGGTTATCTCCCAGGACGCTTTAGTTTTAACGTTCGCGAAGGATCATGCTACAATTGCCGCGGTTTTGGAACCATCACCATCGACATGGATTTTATGGATGACGAAACAGTCGTCTGTCCCCATTGCCTAGGTAAACGCTACGACCCTAAAACACTAGAAATCAAGTATCGAGATAAGAATATTTTCGACATTTTAGAAATGGATCACGAAGAGGCTTTGACCTTCTTTGAAGATCATCCCCAAATTCAGCGCAAACTTCAATTTCTCGTTGACGTCGGTCTTGGCTATATTAGACTTGGACAAGATGCTACCACTCTTTCTGGAGGAGAGGCCCAGAGAATCAAGCTGGGGCGCGAGCTTATGCGTCCTCAAACTGGAAAAACTTTGTACATACTCGATGAGCCAACAACAGGCTTACATTTCCACGACATCCAAAAGCTAATTCATATCATCCAAAAGCTTATCGACAAGGGAAATAGTGTCATCATTATCGAACATAACATCGACCTAATCAAAACAGCCGATTGGGTGATCGATTTAGGGCCTGGAGGAGGTAAGCACGGAGGGATGATACTGGCGACAGGAACCCCTGAACAAGTGGCGAAAACAAAATCTCCAACAGCCCCGTTTATTCATGAAGCCCTAAGTAAAAAATCCCACGCCCCTACAAAACCAAAACCGATCGAAAGGCAATTCCCTCCTATCGACAAAATCACTGTCACAGGAGCGAGACAAAACAATCTGAAAAATTTATCCCTTGAAATACCCCGGGGAAAAATCTCCGTCTTTACCGGTCCATCCGGATCTGGCAAAAGCTCTCTTGCCTTTGAAACGATCTTTGCTGAAGGAAGGGCCCGCTACATCGAATCTCTCTCAAGCTATGCGCGAAAAATGCTCGGAACCTCGCAAAAACCAAATGTAGAAAAGATCGATGGCCTCTCACCTGCCATCGCGGTCGAACAAAAAAAACATGCAGGAAATCCACGCTCAACACTCGGGACCATGACGGAGATCTACGACTATCTCCGCGTCATTTACGCGCGCATGGGAACACCCTATTGCCCCGAAACTGGTGAAGAAATTCGAGCCATTACAGCAGAATACGTGATGAAAAAACTCGCTTCAACTCCTGAAAACGCCAAACTTCAAATCTTAGCTCCCCTTGAAGTCAAACGACCGGAACCTTTTTCCACACTCATTTCTCGCTTACAAAAACAGGGGTATGTCCGTTTACGACTCAATAAAATCCTCTATCGCCTCGATGAAGAAATTCCCTTTGACCACAACCTCAATCAGCAAATAGAACTTGTCATCGATAGAATCGTCACCAAAAAAGGGGGAGAAGGGCGTCTCCTAGAAGCAATTGAACACGCCTCGATGATTGCAGGGAGAAAAGTCATCGTCGATGATGGAGAAAAAGACCATTTTTATAATTTAGATTTTGCCGTTGAAAGCACAGGAAAATCGTATCCTGCGATCACTCATCAAACTTTTTCATTCAATCACGCACAAGGGATGTGTCAAGATTGTTTAGGGCTTGGTTTTCGTTATGGAGCGCAACTCAGTGGTGATCGGACTATTTTGAAGTATAGCCTTGCAGATCTTTTCTACCGCCTCTCTAAACACCTACTGACACAAGATAATCTCCCTTTTCTGATTGCCCTCTTCAAAGAAAAACAAATTCCGATCGATTCTCCAATAAAATCATTGACAAAATCCCAAATTCATTTCGTTTTTGAAGGGAGCGAAGAGGTTCTTCTCATTGGAGATCTCCATGTACGTTGGGTAGGGCTCCATCCCCTCTTCACCCGCCTTACCAAAATGACAAGACCCCATATCCGTGACGAGATTCTACCCTTCATGTCTCAATCAAAATGCCCCTCTTGCGAAGGATCTCGGCTCAATCCACTCGCAAGAAATGTCCTGATCAATAAAACATCACTCCCTTCTGCATGTTCATTATCGATTGAAAATGCCCTTGAATTCTTTAAAGGACTCGATACGCCGCCCATGCTCGTCGATGCGATGACAATATTGATCAATAAACTCTCCTTTCTCTGTGAGATTGGGCTTGAATACCTATCACTTGATCGAATGGCCCGTACTCTATCGGGAGGAGAAGTGCAGAGAACCCATCTTGCTACGCAACTAGGTTCCTACTTGCGGGGAGTTTTGTTTGTTCTTGATGAACCGACGATCGGTTTACATCCCCACAACAACGCCCTCCTAAATCGGGCACTTGACAAACTCAAACAACTCGGCAATACCCTTATCCTTGTTGAACACGATCCCCTCACGATTGAACATGCCGATCAAATTTACGATTTTGGCCCTGGAAGCGGGATTCACGGCGGCGAAATCACCGCTCAAGGAACTCTTGAAGAGATTAAAAATAACCCCAACTCCCTCACCGGCGCCTATCTATCAGGAACCAAATCGATACAAATGCCCAAAAAACTTCGTTCTACCGATGAACGTCTAATTGTCGAAAACATCACAATTCACAATCTCAAGGACGTTACAGTAGAAATTCCAATCCAAGCACTGACTGTCATCACAGGAATCTCCGGATCAGGGAAATCATCTCTCATGTTTGACGCCCTTCTACCTGGCCTAGAAGACAATGTTCAAAAGCACAAACCTGCCGATACATTTGAATACAATCAGATGAACTTCCGAGGAGCCAAGAAATTTGATCAAGTAATCTCAATCGATCAAAGCCCTATGGGACGAACGATGCGCTCAGATATCTCGACTTATTCAGACCTACTGACTCCCCTCAGATACTTCTTTGCCTCACTTCCAGAAGCAAAAATTAAAGGCCTCTTACCAAAAAACTTTAGTTACAACCACACAGCAGGAATGTGTAAAAAATGTCGTGGCCTAGGTAAAATTCTCATCGATCTTGAATTCCTTGGTAAGACCGATGTCGTTTGCGATGCCTGTAAAGGAGAAAAACTCGGTCCCGTAAGCTCTGCTATCACCTACCGTGGAAAATCTCTCGGAAAGATTCTCCAACTCACGATCAGATCGGCTAAAGCCTTTCTTCCCCCCATTCCCAAAATCGAAAGGATATTGGACCGCCTCATCGCTGTCGGCCTTGACTATGTAACCCTTGGACAAGAAACAGCAACCCTTTCCGGTGGGGAATCAGGACGTCTCAAATTATCATCAGAGCTTGCTAGACCAAAGAAAGAACACGCCCTCTATGTTTTTGACGAACCGACTACAGGACTTCATATGGATGACATTAACAAGTTGATTCCTATCTTCCATTCCCTCGTCGATAAAGGAAACACCCTCGTGATCATCGAGCACAATCTTGATCTCATTGCGAATGCCGATTACATCATCGATCTTGGCCCAGGAGCTGGGGTCAACGGGGGCAAAATCATAGCGACAGGAAGACCTGAAGAAATCGCCCACCTCAAAGACTCTTTAACAGGGACCTATTTAAAAAAACATTTAAACGTAGCGCTAAAATCGTAGCCATCGTAAAATCAGGACTTGCTGGGGACCTTAGGGAGGGAAATTTCTCGAACCTGGTCAGGACTGGAAGGTAGCAGCCATAAGAGTCCTATTTCCTGCCCTCTTACGTCTCCAGCACTTTTTTCTAAATTTGATCTTCCTAGAAAACACACCCGATATCAACAAAAACCCCCTGTAAGAGAAATTTGTTTGTAAACTTGATATCGGTGACTTTACGGATTTTATTAAAGCTTTTGGCCGTCGTCGATATGTTTCCAATGTAGACGAAGTCGCCAAGAAGCTTCATAGTGAAGTAACGATTTTGAATCCCAATGTAGGGCAAAGCCTCACCAAGACCTGATGCGGCAGTCTCACTGTAACTGTTTGTATCGGCTACAACAGTCGTATTATCCAAATCGGTAAGGTAAATACTCCTATTGATCGAATCCGCAAAGCCCGCTCCTTTCAATATAACTCCCCAATTAAAGTAAGAAAGTGGTCGAACATTAATTTCAAACCCCACTTCACCACCCCTTAACCAATTGTTTGTCTGGGCACTCAACTCACTTGGTGTCGATGTCTGAGTGTAAAAACTATAAAAAAGGTCGGTGTCGACAATGTTGATAAATCGCCCCCCAAAATTGACTGCAAACGAAAAGAAATTTTCAAAACGAGGGGTCACATAAAACCACATAATTAGTTCGTACGAATTGTAGCTCGTCGCTGTCGACCAAGTAATCTTCTCAGCCCCCTCCCAATCAGTCGTCGTATAAGGAGAAGTTAAAACCCCTACACCCGTTGTTGAATTTGATGCTGCTTGATAAGGGGTCCAATTATAGAGCCCTGTATAGAGAAACTCAGCCCCCTCTTTGTTATGAGAGATCACCTCAGCCGACGCTCTAATCCCCACTCCCGTCTGCCAATCGACACTCCGCGTATTTCCAAATGGATCGGTCAAATTCCCCTGGCTATCGACCTGATAGAGGGCACTCAATTTACTTTTTGGCCCTTTAAATAATACCCCGGGGCCCACCTCTATGACAAATGCTGTTCGCTCTCTGGTTCTCGGTTCTTCCCAACTCTGTAGAAGAAGAGGCGCACCAACGATTGCCGCAATCAATAGGGATCTGTAAATCTCCTTAGACATCCTCTCAGCCTAAATTATTTTTGACATTTCGTCTACTTTCAAATTGATTATATACATAACAGCAAAGATAAAGTTCATCCTTTGTAAAGAAACCCCTTCAATATTTGCCTTTATTCTAAGAATTCTTTATAATATACCACATTAATATCAGTGAATTAAGGGATAAACTCGAAATTTATTCCCTAGTTTTAAAATAATAATTTTATAGGATTCTTCATGGAAGGCTGTCAGATATTTAGAGAAAGATCAGTAGCACAAGCTCCTCCCGCATCATCTCGAGGAATTTTCGGAGGAATTATCGAAAATCAGGGTACTAAAATAGCCAACGGATTAATAGATGGAATAACGGCTGCTATACCTCAGTTTTTAGCTGCATCGCATCGTGCTCTTACGAGCGCTTCTGATGAACTTATTGATTTTGTCACTCTTTTCACTGAACTGTACAAACAATTACAATTGGCCAATAACAGAGAGTCAACACTATGGACCATTCATGAGCTAGATGCTTCTTTAACGAGCCTATTGAATGGCAGTGAAGCACAGGTTATTGAACGACTTAGAAGGATGTCTACTCCTGCAGCAGAATTGCGTGCAGCTCCAGGTGGGGTCAAACAAATCAACGGAGGCGCACTTCCAAGACTTCGAACACTCCTATTAACTTTCCAAGAAAACTTAAGTCTTTATAGAGAGATCTTGGAAGGAAAAAAAGAGGCGACACGAGAAGATTTGAAAAATCTTCGATTTTGGCTCATGAGAACCGTAGCCAAAGAAACTCATTATGAACACTTCTCTGAAGCGGACCATACACTTGAATTAACCGATGAAAGCTATCCTACACTTGAAATGGAGCAAAGGGCTCAAATAGATGCCGCCTTTGCGCATCAAGCAGTCCCAGCTCGCACAAGACTACAAATCCCCAGTGCATCACCTAATGGAGACGGAATTCTGGATGTGTTGAGATCAGTAAAAGAAAATTGCGAAGGAATCGCTGTTAGCCTAATAGGGACTCTTAGCGATACCATTGTCAGTGCAACGGCAAGAAAAGCGAGTGAATTGCTTTTTAGAACTCTTGGATGGCAATCAAAAGGGTGCATCAGCCATGACGATTTAGACAAACCTACGGTTGAACTACGAAAAGTTGTTATCCACGATAAAAGAACTGCTTGCACTACTGGGGGCCTTACTACAACCCTAAGAATAAAAAACGTGATGGATCGACCTCTTTCAGTGGGTCGTCTCATCGATATCTTCTCAGGTTGTCTCAATCGAGGAGAAAGTGATGGCTTGTATGAACTGTGGGGACGTTTTTTACTTACCTATTTTGTACACTTAGAGCAAGAAATGGGCAAATTACCACCTTCTAATCAAGCTCCTAGAATTCAACAACGAGATCACTCAGCGACCCTTGCTGACATTGGAGGAGCTGTTAATCAATTACGCCAACTACTCTCAATTGAAAAGCCCGAGAAAACAATCGTTCAAGAGACTTTCCGGAGAATAGGCGAATTAATGAATAAACACCCCCTTCTCATTCTCAATTTTGCTGAAATTGATTTGGGCAGTTTGCTCGGGGAACCCGATCGCCAAGAGACAGGAGCGAACGAATCGCTCGTTCATCGCGTAAGTAAAGCTTCTACTAAAGTGCAGACACTTACCCACTCTGAAATATTAACGAAAGAGGAAGAGGAGACAAAATTTCACTCCATGATTCAAGAAACGGGTGAGTTAGGCCACCTATTTTCGCTCTATCAAACAATTCTCATCCTATTAGGAGGAGATTTTTCTTCTCGAGAAAAATTTAACGAAATCTATTTACCGATTTCGAAGACAGAAGTTGATGGCAGTTCCCTTTCAGCAGCAAAAATTCAAGAAAATTTTCAAGAACAGCTAATCCATCAATTGATTGACAATGCAGGGGATGTTTGGATCGTAAAACGTTTAATCATCAAATTCTTACTCCCCCTTATAAGTTGGGTAATTGGCCTAGGAATAGGATTTTTCATTCAAGGAATCAACGACTCTGTCGCTGGATGGCTAGAAAATATGCATCTTGGTAGAGGAACAGGGACAGAACAGACTTTAGATCGATTAAAAGCAGCCTCAAAGAAAATTGCAACTGTTGCAGGTAAAAAAGAACTTAGAGAATTACCCGAGGGAGAGACCTCCATATTTTCAAGAGGATTACTTGAAGATCCTTCTTCTTTTGATGGCAGATCGGTAAAAGAAGTCTATAGTCAATTTACCTACCAGATGGTCGATAATGTCTTAAAACAACCCCTTAAAATCGTTGAAGCTCTAAACCGTGTCGATAACAGTATCGTAAGCATGATCGGAGACATTGATTTATCTTTTGTACGTACTGCACTGACTATTGCCTCTTATATTGTCCGCGCCCCTCTTTGGATAGTCACTCAATTCGCTGCAAGACCGCTCCAATTTGTAGGAAATTGGATTATCGTAACAAGTCTTAAAAAATTCCTCGTTTATATCGGCGTTGTAGAAAAGGCGGTCACCGCAACAAATGCAGCTCTCACCGAAAACAGATCTCAGCGAACCGAAATTACACCGATTATTGATAAAACGATGCTTGGACTTCTTGAAACAGTGATGGAAGCTCTCTTTACAAACGATGCAGGAGAACATGTAAACCCTTCAGATGTCGACTTCAAAAAATTCGCTTCGACTCCCGAACAAAGAAGAAAATTATCAACAGCCCTAGGCTCCATCTTTGATGCTGTTGAAGCAATAGAACGTATGGAAACGGGTGCTGATGAAAGAGCACCTCTCCCTGTCTTCGGAGAGTTCAAACAGTTTATGCAAGACCACGCAAAAGTACGGGGACTAAATGCCTGTTCCGATGTTGCTATTGGTGCTCTTCAAACACTTTTAGAGCCAAGAAGGGTTCTTCATATAGGGAATCTTGTTTTACGAACAGTCTCAGATTCGCTTAAAGCAAGTGGTTCTCAAGTAGATTTAAAAGACGACGATGAACTAAGAGATCAAATCTATGATAAGATGAAGCAATTAGTGGCTCTTAGCACTCATATTGTTCAACAAACCCTTTCAGCAAAAGATCCTGAGTGTGATCTTGCCCTTACAACTCATGTAAATCGACTTAAATCGATATTTTTGAACATACCCCCCGAGGAAGATGGGGAAAATGAAAAAGATGAGCTTAAATTAACCGATCGAATTTCCTCTTGGAGACAAACTCTGCAAGCCTATTGCCAAAGTAACGATCCAAACGTGGAAGCAACAAAAGTGCTCGAAATCCGAGGCGAGTTGTTTAAAATCTGGAAAAATCTTCAAAGGGAGTTGATCTATCTAGAAAACGATCAATCGACCAAAACAGCCTCATTAAACGTCCATAAACGCGACCTTAAATTGATGATTTCTGCCCTTGAAGAATTCCAAAATGACTACATGAGGCTTCACGAAGAGATCTTACGAAAGCTTTTCTTAGAAGACCATCCTGAGTCATATGAATCTCTGCAACGGACAAGTACGAATTTCCTTCAAATCCAAGAACACCTAGATGCCCTCATCAGGGAAATTTCCGCCGACCAGTTTGACAAAAAACTAAGCGGCATCAATGATGCCCATATCAGGGATTGTACTACCCAGATTGCTGAAGCCCGAGCAATTATTAAAGAGATTGAAAGAACCGTTGATATATCAAGTCTTTCTTCCGAAATGGGGACTCTCATCGAAGGGGCAAAATTGCAACTTGCCTTTTTAAGTGATCTAAAAGATAAAATAGCTCTCCATGCTAAAATGATCCAATTTGTAAGGGAGGCGTTAAAGGAATTGGATGGACCTTGTGAACACATATCGCTCAGAGAAGCTTTTCAAGCCGATGGAACCCTAAAATCACCTACTTATCTCGTCGATTTTACCGTTCGTTTGAAACAAGCCTTTCCTGATCATCAAAGAGCTTCTAGCAAAGATCATGAAATTGTCGTAAAAATTGAAACTGCTTTAAGAATCCTTGAAGGTACAGTATCGATTGGTAATAAAAGAGCTCAAGTTGATATCGTTGAACGTATCTTAGAGTGGATTGCAATAGATCGAGAAAATAGTTTACTAGATCATCTAGAATTAGGCGTTCATGTCACTGAAACAAGAGCAAGAAGAACTCTGGCAGAATTTGGAGAATTAACCGCAGTTAGAGAACGTTTAAATCCAGCACAATTGGTTCAATTTAGACAATCATCATTACGAAGACTCGAAGAAAGATTAACTCAACTAAAAACCGGCGTAGAAAAAATGACCCCACCTGCGGCGATTCACCAGACAATCGATGCAGACTTTATGACTGTTCCTCTTCTAAGACAACTACTTCAAACAGCTAACAGCGAAATGGCAAAACGATTAATGGGTATTCATGCTAAAATGATCGCGAATCAGCACATCGCAACCTTCATGGCTCTTAGACTAGGTTTTTTACCCGCCATTTCAAGAAGATAAAAAAATCGAGCCTATCTCTCTACGAGATAGGCTTTCATTTACTTTCCAGAAACAGCTTCGATCTCAAGCTCGATAATCTGCTCGGATTGAGCCATGCTCTTTGAGCCCTTTTTGCTTCCACGTCGCTTATTGCTCATATCTTCTTTTTCACAAGCAACCAAGCCCATCAAAAAGACTGCTAATACTCCCATAGTGAGCCACTTTTTCATACTTATCTCCTCTATTTTTTCTTTTTTGAAAAAAGTAAGGGCACATGGCCTGTAATCTTTGATTTTAACACACCAATAAATTGGTATGCGTAAATCTTACGATTACATACATGGCACAATGACAAAACCACATGCCCTAAAATTCCACGATTCGAGGCCCCCAAAATGGAGAACCTTCTACCGTATTCTATTTATCATTCATGGCATTGGAGCTATTTAAAGCAAGTCAAATTGATTTATTTTTTATCCGTCTGACTATTAATACTTAACGTGGGATTTCTAAAGAAATAAAAAAGCCTTAGAGGTTTTTTATCCCGCTAAGGCTTAATGCTACGCTTTTTTCTCAGCGACTTTTTCAGTTACTAGAGAAGTGCAACGTTTACTTGGTGAGCAACGCTTGCAACCTCTGTTTCCGTTCTCTTGGCAATCATTGCTACATGATACCAAGGAGACAACGAAACCTGCGAGCAAAGCCGACATAATCCACTTCTTCATAAGGCCTCCTTTATGTTTAGTAGTTTATGAAATTCAAAGGGGATAAGTTCAGATCTTTCCTCTGAATCCAATTGTTAACAATACGTTTATGGCTTTTTTTTGCAATTGTATATATAAATATAATTATGAAGCCTGCCATTTTTATAGCTGCCACCAACCAACATGAAGGGAAAACAACCGCTTGTCTGGGCATTATCTCTGGTCTTAAACACTATTATAAAAAGATCGGATTCATTAAACCTGTTGGACAAGAGCATGTTACAATTAATGACGCCCTGGCTGTTGATAAAGATGTGATCCTCTTTAAAGAATGTTTCCATCTGGAAGGAAAATATGAAGAAATGAGCCCAATTATTTTTAAAAGCGGCTTCACGAAGGATTATCTCGATGGGAAAATCTCGACATCCCAATTAGAAGAAAAAATCGTTAAAGCTTTTGAGTCCCAAGAAAAAAGATGTGATTGCATGCTCGTGGAAGGGACTGGCCACGTAGGAGTTGGATCTATAGCTGAAATAAACAACGCTAAGGT
>CAYZDL010000003.1:100139-117153 GCA_964477345.1 uncultured bacterium | reverse complement strand
CTCATGAGGCGATCACGAGCACACCCTTCCCACTAGAGGTCGAAGAAAAATTAACTACCCTTTTTTCCAGCTTCTAATGACGCAGCCCCCCCTCTTTTTCTTTCTGAATAAGAAGGGTGCTTTAAATCAAACCGATTACCCCCCTCCGGAGACCACCTAGAAACAAAGATCTCTTTTGAAAAAACCAAGACACATTTACTCAAAACTCTTACAGATAGTAGCAATGATGCAAAATAGCTCTCCTTATCCTCACTAAAATCTTCTTTTTGCCTATTTCGATATGTAAGACCTTTTTGCATCGCAAGATCACAGAATTCCACTAAGCCTTCCGAAGAGTTCAATACTGTTATCGCCATTAGATCTGCTGCCAGCTTCTACAGAATAGACTCTTAGGCACTGTTTAACACCCATTTGTTCTGCGATACAGGCAACCCTATCTAACACTTTATGAAGCTTTACCTTTGAAATGTCCTTTACCTTATATGGAAGCTCTGCAGGATCGTAAAAACCTTCTTCAATTACCGGATGGGTCATTTCACATGCACTCACGCTAATAGCGTCCCCAAAGAACTGAGATTATACAATGTTAAAGAGGCGACACTCATCGAATGATGTTATTTTAAGATATGCGAAAGGGGGGACTTGAACCCCCACAGGAAACTCCCACTAGCACCTCAAGCTAGCGCGTCTACCATTCCGCCACTTCCGCAAAAATTGTGAAGATGGTATTCTAGTACAACAAGGAATCAAAATCAAGATTTTCATGAAAAAGCTCTCCCTCCTATTAATCAAAGGGTATCAAGCCATTCTTTCCCCATACATGGGTGGCCATTGCCGTTTCTACCCAACCTGCTCACATTATGGCTTAGAGGCGATTCAAAAGCATGGGGTTCTCAAAGGATGGGGGAAGACAATCAAACGAATCTGCAAATGTCACCCATTCCACCCAGGGGGAATTGACCTCCCCTAGAGGATTATTTATTCACGGGGATCTCAATAATTTGCCCAAGTCGCAATTTATCATTCTTTAGTTTATTCACACGGCGAATTTCAGAAATTGATGTTTGATACTTCTTTGCAATCTTCCAAAGCGACTCCCCTTCACATACGGTATGAAGAATCACCTGATGAGCCTCTTCTTTTTTGCTGATCACTTCAGCTTCTCTAGCAGCCATCTCTGGAATAAATTGTCTAACAGTCAACTCATGGCTATAGGGCTCAGGTATCGACAAATTTTCAAATGTATATAGCTTTTTGCCAGCAAGCTCTCTTAATCCGTCTGAGCGTGCACTCCAAAGAAGTTGTTTTAAAAAAAGAGTTACCTGTTGATTGGAAACTTGAATTTGACTCACAACTTTTTTCAAAAGTTGGTCATCAAGCCCCCTTAATGCAAACTCCCCATCGAGCTTTATCCAAAGAAGACTTGCTGTAGGAACACCATACTCGACATACTTTGTTAAAAGGTCCCTCATGCTCACCTCAGTCAAATTGGGGGACGCCTTTTGAAGTGTGATGAATTCGTTAAAGAAATTCCAAGGCCCCTCTAAGATCATCTGCAAAACCTCTGAGGCCTTGACATGATCACTTTTTCTTCTAAAAAGGGTATAAAGGGTATAAAATTCGGAGGTCGATACAAACGTTTGAGCCAAGGAAGTCGTCAAGTTCGGCTCTGCCGACTCTTTTTTCAACTCTTCAAAAAGCCCCTCGGTCGTTAAAGGCCACTTTTCTCTCTTAAGAAAATTTTGAATCAATTGGAAGTCAGATTCATCAAGTGCAGGGTAAACTTCCAAATCAAATTGCTCTCCACCATCTGTGTGAACAAAAGTGTACTTTCTTACTTGAAACTCTTTTCCGATCAAAGCCCTCTTCATATCGAGATGATGATAAGAAACAAGACAAGAGAGGGCAAGGTCCCTTCTTGAATAACCGTCCTGAACTAATTCTCGATTATCGAGTTCTCCTACCAACTCTTCAAAAGAGTAACTGAAAAGACTCTTGATCACCTGAGCATTTGAAACGACTATTTTTGGACGCTTTGATGGAGCATTTTGCGGACGCAAGGCACGAGAAGCACGCACCTTATGAGTCACAAATGCTGTAGTAAGCCCAATGTTCAGGACAATGCTTAAAAGCAACAGCTGAGTTAAAACCCGAATTTTTTTAATCCAAGGATTTTCAAAAGGTTCTACTTCCATAAGAGGAGAAAGGTTACTACATAGTCTTTTAAAATGACAGAAATCAATTGAAAATGTATCATTTTCGTCATGAAAGCTCCCCTTAGTTGGTTGAAAAAAATCGTCAACCTATCAAACTCCCCTGCCGAACTTGCTGAGATCTTGACCCTCGCAGGTCTTGAAGTCGAAACGATTGACCGAGAACGCTTCTCTTTCGAAGGGGTTATCGTTGGGCTTTTGATCGAAGTTGGCCCACACCCTGATGGTGAAAAATTGAAAATCGCCTTAGTTTTTGATGGAAAAAAAGAGTTTCAGGTTGTTTGCGGAGACACAACAATCAAAGAAGGCCTCGTTGTCGCATTTGCAAAAGTTGGAGCACGGTTGAATCTAGATGGTGATGAAGTCTTAGAAATCGAGAAAAAGAAGCTTCGTGGCATTGAATCCACCGGGATGCTCTGTAGCGGCAAAGAATTGGGGATTAATGAAGAAAGTGATGAAATCTATCGCCTCCCCCCCGACGCCCCTCTTGGACAAGATCTTACCGAGTACCTTTATGATCCAACATTCGACATCTGCTTAACACCTAATCTGGGCCACTGTCGTAGTATTTTTGGCATAGCACGAGAGCTCGGAGCTCACTTAAACCAGCCAATTAAAATCCCCAAAGTGACCCTCGATGAAGATGAAGACAATCCTGCGAAAAGTTACATTCAGATAACAAACGAAGACCCTGAGGGTTGTTACCAATACGAGTGCCGGGTGATCCGTGGTGTCGAAATTAAGGATTCCCCAGCATGGCTGAGAGATGCCCTCGAAAAAACGGGCCACTCGATTATCAATAACGTCGTTGATATCACCAATTTCGTCATGGAAGAGACCGGACAGCCGATGCATGCCTTTGACGGAGACAAACTTCCTGAGGGGCATATTGTCATTCGAGCCTCTACCGAAGGGGAGAGAATTCTTGCTCTTAATGAAACTGAGTACGACCTTGACGAAGGAACTCTTCTCATTTGTGATGGAGCCACCCCTGTGGCAATTGCGGGAATCATGGGAGGTTTACAAAGTGGAATATCGACAAAAACCAATACAATTGTTCTAGAAGCCGCTCAATTTAACCCTTCACGGATACGAAAAACAAGCCGACAATTAGGCCTACGAAGTAGCGGTTCAGCTCGGCACGAAAATCAAATCGACCCAGGTGGACTTAGGTACGCGCTCGATCGAGCCGCGATGTTAATCCAACAAGTCGCCGGCGGATACGTTCTGAAAGGGGTCGTTTCGCAGTCGCCAAAGACCTATTTGCCTCGCTTTGTCACAGCAAGACTTTCAAGAATCAACTCTCTTCTTGGAACAAATTTTAGTCTAAGTGAGGTTGAATCATCGTTAAATCGATTAGGCATGGCTTCTAATTCTGACAACAACGATCTTTTTCAAATTAGAATCCCCAGCTATAGAAACGATATTCATGGGGAAATCGACATCGTAGAAGAAGTTGCCCGAGTTTTCGGCTTTAATCAGATTGAAAGAAAAAGGCCAAGACACGTCAACTCTACCCTTCCCGATCACCCCCTTTTCCTCCTTGAGAAAGAAGTGCGAAAAAGGCTTGTCAGTAAAGGCCTTCAAGAATTTCTCTCATGCAACCTAATTTCCGCCGAAGAGTGCGATATGGAATTAGAAAATGGTCTCTTTCAATCAGAATATATCAAAGTTCTGCACGCTAAATCTGCCGATCAGTCGATATTGAGACCATCTCTACTACCAGGTCTCCTCAATGCCGTTAAAACGAATCAAAACCAGGGCACTTTCGATATTACCGCTTTTGAAATTGGCCGCGTCCATTTTAAAGAAAGTGGAAACTACGAAGAAAGAAGCGCCTTGGGGATCGTTCTCAAAGGAAGACACTCTCCTATTCACTGGAGCCAAGAAGAAACCGATCTCGATTTTTATGATTTGAAGGGAACCATCGAAGATCTGGCCTCCCTTTTGATGCTCCCACCACTCACCTTTGAAGAATCGGAACTAAGCACTTTTCATCCAGGCAGGCAGGCCTCTCTGATGATCGAGGATGACCGCATTGGAGTTTTAGGGGAAATTCACCCCACCTCGCTTGATAGGCTCGGCATCCGCGGAAGGGTCCTCTTTGCTGAAATCGATCTTCTCATGCTTGAGAAGTATCGGTGCAAACACTCGAAATTTAAGGCACTTCCCGAATTCCCCTCATCAGAGCGTGATTTAACACTCACAATGAGAAAATCTCAGCCCTTAAGAAAATTGTTTGATCAACTCGACCGCACCGACGAACCTCTCTTAAAACAAGCCAAACTCATCGATATCTATGAAGGAGAAAAAATCGGCTTAGAAAACAAAAATGTCACTTTCCGATTCGTCTACCGGCACGATGATAAAACTGTCGATTTTAATGAAGTTGAAAAAGCACATGCCAAAATTGTCAAGGCGTTAGATAGACTTGTTTAGCCCTGATCCACTTTTTTGATTGAAAAAAACTACACGATGAGCGATTGTTACCTCTTATAAATCTATCAAATGGGGATATTTTCCATGAAGACCAAATGGCTCTCTTGCTCGTCACTAGTTGCACTTTTGCTTGCCCTCTCTTCTTGCGATGAGAACAAAAATACAAAAAACGTTATCTCACAACGCTATATCCACAAATATGGCTATGACGTCTCCCCAGAGGAGTGGAAAACACAACAATATCCTGGCCAAGTCTTGACGACCATGCGCGATGGGAAAACCATCACTGAATCCTACGAAGATGGTCAATTGCATGGTTTAAGAACAGAAACCTACCCGCATAGCCAAACCGTTAAGATCATGGAACAGTACGAGAGGGGTCGTTTAAATAAAAGAGTTGTCTACAGCATTCGAGGTGTTCCAGAAACAGAAGAACTCTATAAGACTGACGCCCATCTGCTCGTTACAAGCTGGTATCCCAAAGGAACTCCAAAGTCCAAAGAAGAATATAAAGACGGTGTGCTGATCAATGGTTGGTACTACAATGCAGCAAACGAAACAGACACACGAATTGAAAATGGAACTGGAGAAAAGACCGTCCGCAACCAAAATGGGGATTTACTCTCAAAAGAAATCTTCAACAATTACCAAATCAATTACATAGAGAGCTACTACCCTAATAACACCCCCTGTACAACAGTCTCTTATGAAAATGGTAAAATCAATGGACAGAAGAAACATTTCTCCATGACAGGGGAGCCTATTTTTGTCGAACAGTACATCAATGGACATAAGCACGGCGTATGCACCTACTATCAAAATGGCTATAAATACCTAGAAGTTCCTTATGCTTTCGGTGTTAAAAATGGCGTTGAGAGACACTACATTGATGGTGAAACGGTTTCAGAAGAGACCGAGTACCAAGATGGAATCAAAAACGGCCCTTCAGTTGTTTACTGTGATGGGTCTGCCCGTACAACATGGTACTTTGAAAATCAAAAAGTTTCACGCTCTAAGTATGAACAACTTGTACAGCGTCATGAAGCTATTATGACCGCACAAAGATAGTAAATTTCAAGTTTTTTAAAGTGGGCCTGTCTTCTCTACAAAGACGACCCACTCACAGCGAGACCCACCTTCTGCTCCGTTCGCTGAAGGTGGGTCTTTTTTTCTGGCCATTTTCCCCTACTTCCTGCATGTATAAAGTTAGATCGACTACATACGCAAAAATAGCTAATTCTCCTGCAGAGCGGGTTGATGCATGCCCACTCTGCGGGTTATAAATATAATTGGGAAAATCTTGTGAGCCAGGAAAAATTAGAAAAGAGGATCGCTCAGCTAGAATCGATTAATGATCAGCTAACCTCTGAATTCAATTACTTAAACACCATTCTTAAAAAACTCGGCTTTGACGAAGGCATCAAAACCTTAAAGGAAGCAGCAGCGGAAATGCTTCACAGGGACCCTCCCCCCACACTTGAAGATTTCGACAAGAAAAAGAAAAACTAAAAAAAGCGCACGGAGGCCGTGCGTCAGAAATACGAAGCATCAGCTTTATTTACCATGCCTTGTTGTCAAATCCTCTACACCAGTCGTCTTATGCACATAGTCATCAATCTCTTCTCCAGTAGAGGCACTAGACAATTTGAATGTAGTGAGCAAATCCATGAAACGTAAATCGTGACCCAGAGATTCCATATATACTACTTTTTGTGTCTGACCTTCTGATTCTTCAACTTCCAACAAACACCAATCGGTATCAATCTCAATACTTGCTACTTTAGCAGCAACTGATTTCATCGAACTAGAATCCTTTGATAGCGCCTTTTCTTTCTCAACCTGTTCGTAACTAGGTGGAAGAGTTTGACTCATATATGTATTATTATAATTATGTAAACCGCTGATATCTGCCATAATTTACCCATCATTTTATTTATATAAATAGTGGTTTTTGTAAGCTTATTTAACGATTATAGCACACGGGAATTAACTTTTCAAATTTTTATCTTATAATTAGGGGAATTGCTATTTATTGATATATCGCAAACAGCTTGTAATAAGATAGTTGCGATTTATCGACCATTTAAAAGGGGGGTAAAAAAACATCCCTTAGAATTTGGATGTCTTACATTTGATTTCAGGAGCAATATAAGGAGACCAAGAGGGCTATAGGCCTTTAAAATTAGGCACGGTTCTTTAACTTCAGCTTCTCTTCATGAGGCAGCTTACGAAAAGGCTTAGGGTGCTCTTTATCTTCGAATGGACGGACCCGTCCCTCTGAAAGGCACTTTTCTGAGCAGCACCCTTTATTCTTACAGACACACTCTCTACAGGACAAGAAAAGGAGATTACAGTCCATATTGGCACAATTATAATAAGTAGAGGTGTCACAGCCACAAGATTGGCACTGACCTATATCGTCATTCTTCAATTTGGCAATATCGACCACCAAGCGATCATCAAAGACGAAGAGCTTTCCGTGCCATAAGTGGTTCCCCTCCTCCATTCCGTACCGAATCACCCCACCTTGGAGCTGATACACCCTATTAAATCCCTCCTTTCTAAGAAGGGGTGAATAAAATTCACACCGAATCCCTCCAGTGCAGTACATAAGCACGGTCGTCTTCTCAGGGTCAAACTTTTCCCTCAAGACCTTGGCAAATTCGGGAAACTCTCTAAATGACTCCAAATCGGGCTTTATGGCCCCCTCAAAGTACCCTACCTCTGACTCGTAATTATTGCGGACATCGATAATGATCGTATTTTCATCCCTGGTCTCAACTCTTTTTTTCCATTCCTGGGCAGTAATGTGCTCACCGCGATTTGAAAAATCTACCTCTTCATCAAGGGCGCAAAGTTGCTCTCTCTGCTTGATAGTCAATTTTGCAAAAGGATGTTCATGCCAGTGGTGAACCTTCACATCAGCCGCATCAAAGAAAGGGTCTTTCTTCAGAAAATCGAGATAAGAGGTGAAATCACTCTCAGCCAGTGAAAGCTGGGCATTGATTCCGTCAGAAGAGACATAAATGCGCCCCGCGCTATCGAGCGTCTTCAAAAAAGCTCGATGCTCCTTAATCATCTTTGCGGGATCTGCAATATTGCCTATTACATAGTAGGCCAAAACACAAAATTTCATGCTCAGCATAGTAATGACTTTGATCTATTTTTTCAAGAATTTCTCAACCTATCTTTATTCCCGGAGTTAAACTATTTTTTAAGTTGAAGATAATCTCTCCATTCTCTATATTCTACCCTTTATTTAACTACTTTAAGTGGAGAATCGAGGGAGCATGGCCAGGTATACAGGACCTAAAAATCGTATCGCGAGAAAATTTGGAGCCAACGTTTTTGGAAAATCAAGAAACCCCCTAGCCCATAAGCCAAACCCACCAGGGCAGCATGGCGCAAAGAGGAAGAAAAAATCCGACTACGGTGTCCAGCTTGAAGAGAAGCAAAAGTTGAGAGCTTGCTACGGAATGCTTTCTCACAAAATGTTGATCCGCTATTACAAAGAGTCTTTGAGAGAAGGTGGAAACACTCAACAAAACCTTATGCAAAAACTTGAGTGCCGTTTAGACACTCTGGTTTACCGTTTAAAATTCGCCCTATCTCCTTTCCAAGCGCAACAGCTCGTTGCTCATGGACACATTGAGGTCGATGGGAAGAAGGTCGATATCCGTTCGTTTCAAGTGAAGCCAGGAATGACCATTGCTGTTCGCGAAAAATCGAAAAATAATGCTTTTGTCAAGCAAGCATTGGATAGATCTGCTATTGATGTACCGGAGTATTTGAGTTTAGATGCACCAAAAGCGTCTGGTGAACTCATCTCTCTTCCTCATGCTGATCAAATCCCTCTACCTTTACCAGTAAACGTTGGTGTGATTTGCGAGTTTCTAGATCACACTTCGTAATTGATTCATGGCTAACCCATTGTTAATTGGGGCTCATACTTCTGCCGCAGGGGGGGTTTACAACGCCCTCCTTAAAGGTAAAGAGATAGGAGCCACAGCTATCCAGTTATTCACTGCCAATCAAAAAACATGGAATGGCAAGCCACTCTCCCCAGAAGACATTTTAGAATGGGAAAAGGTTCGTAGTCAATCTGGGATCCTAAAAGTGATGAGCCACGATAGCTACCTGATCAACCTTGGCTCTCCTGATCCTGCCCTCCTAGAAAAGAGCCGAAAAGCCTTTAGCGAGGAACTGACTCGCTGTCAACAACTCAAGATAGATTATCTCAACTTTCACCCCGGAGCTGCTACTAGCGGAACGAGGGATGCTTGCATAAATACGATTATCGAAAGTCTTTTATTAATCGTCAACCAGGCTAAGAAGGGGCCAACGCGCCTTCTTTTAGAAACAACTGCAGGTCAAGGATCATCTGTCGGGTGGAATTTTGAGGAAATTGGCGCTATCATTAAACCTACTTGCGATAAACTTCCCATTGGCGTCTGCATCGACACCTGTCACTCCTTCTCCGCCGGGTATGATATTTCCACTCGTGAAGGCTGGGAGAAGACCTTGGCCCTTTTTGAAGACCAGGTTGGGTTAGAGCACCTCTATGCGCTACATTTAAATGATTCAATGAAGGGATTTAACTCGCGTGTTGATCGTCATGCAAGCCTGGGTGAGGGTACGATAGGGATCGAATGTTTTAAGGTGTGCGTCACTCATCCAAAATTGTCTCACTTGATGATGATTTTGGAAACCCCAGATCCAGAAAGGTGGCCGCAAGAAATTAAAATGTTAAGAGAGTTTGGAAAGGAGAAAAGAGATGCAAAGGCGTGAACCAAGAACGGAAAAATTCACTAGGCCCATCAAGACAAAGGCTCTGAAAGATGACCCTTCCATGATTGGGGAAGAGGCGACCGTTAAAGGTTGGGTTCGGACTATAAGAAACCAAAAAACTTTTGCCTTTATCGAACTCAATGATGGATCACAACTTTCCAATCTTCAAATCGTCGTCGACCCTTCTTTAGAAAATTACGAAGAAATCATCGAAAGGGCTACAACTGGTGCGGCCATTTCGGTGACAGGAGAGATCAAGAAGAGCCCCGGTGATAAACAGGCAGTCGAGATGCATGCATCGAAGATCGTGATCCTTGGTGAAGTCGATCCTGATTACCAGTTACAAAAAAAGAGGCATTCGTTCGAATTTTTGCGGACTATCGCTCACCTAAGACCGCGAACTAATACCTTTGGAGCTGTCACAAGAATCAGAAACTCTCTTGCTTATGCAACCCATTCCTTTTTCCAACAACGTGGATTTAGCTGGATTAACACCCCTCTAATCACCGGCTCTGACTGTGAAGGGCATGGAGAAATGTTCGCTGTTACTACGCTTGACCTAAACAAGCTCCCCAAAAATCCCGATGGTTCTGTCGATTATACGAAGGATTTTTTCGGAAAACCCTCCTATCTTACTGTTTCAGGCCAGCTAAACGTCGAAGCCTATGCGATGGCAATGTGTGACACTTACACGTTTGGACCTACCTTCCGTGCAGAAAATTCGAATACTTCGCGTCATCTAGCCGAATTTTGGATGATTGAACCAGAGATTGCCTTTGCTACTTTAGAAGACAACATGAATTTGGCTGAAGATTACCTTTACCATGTGATCGATCATGTGTTTCAAAACAATTCAGAAGACTTAGAGTTTTTCGATCAGTTTGTAGAGAAGGGATTGATTGATCGACTAAGACATCTCCTTGAGTCCCCTCCCGTACGGATTACCTACACTGAGGCGATCAAGATCCTCCTCGATTCGGGGAAAAAATTTGAGTTTCCCGTCAGCTGGGGCTGTGACCTCCAATCGGAGCACGAGCGGTTCCTAACAGAGGTCCATTTTAAATCCCCTGTTTTTGTTTACAACTACCCTACTGCAATTAAATCGTTTTATATGAGAAGAAATGAAGATGGGAAAACAGTCTCTGCTATGGATCTTCTTGTCCCTGTTACGGGGGAATTAATGGGGGGCTCGGCTCGTGAAGAGAGGTATGATGTGCTGACCAAAATCATTAAAGAGAAAAAATTTGACCTGGAGACCTATGGGTGGTTTTTAGAACTCAGAAAATATGGAACAGCCCCTCATGCAGGCTTTGGAGTCGGCTTTGAAAGGCTGATCCAGTATACCACAGGGATGGAAAACATCCGCGATGTCATCCCATTTCCTCGCTATCCAGGTCATGCTGATTTCTAAATGCTTGGCTTGCTGCGGAGTAGGAATACCCTTTGCCAAGCAAAAATCTTAGAGCCTTTTCTTTTGGAAAAGGCTTCTTTCTTAGGAGTTTAGTTGCTGAAATAACCTGATCCTCAAATGAGTAACGGGACTCAACCACCTCTTTAGCTTCCTGGTAAGGAATCCCCAGCCGGGTGGCCACCTTTCCTACAATCGCCCTCTCCCCTTTTCCTTTCCCCTTTTCAACCCGGACAATTGACTCTAAAAGCTCCTCATCGTTAAGGTAAGTGGCAATTTGATTTAAGACGTATTCTTGTGAGGCTGTGGAGATTAAGCGGTCTGTCAACTTTTTTTTAAGCTCATGATTCGAATAGCTTTTACGGGAAAGGAGAAAATAGGCAAAGTTAAGGGCAATTTTTTTCTCGAGAATTTCAAGTTGTTCATGTATATTGGATGGGTCGGTTATATCCTTTATCTTTTTTTTAAAGAGGGACTTATCGACGATTTTAATTAAAGTTTCGTAAGCCCAAATCTCAAGATGACGGCGATTTTTTTCAGAGGCAATAATTTTCACTTCCATAGTATTGAGACCTGAGTAAGCTTAAGTGAAAGGATAATAGAATATATGGTAGAAATCAATCCTTCAGAACCGACACCCACCACCCTTAACCTCCCACAAGGGGGATCTAGCAATGCTCCACCGGCTCAAGGAACATTTAAAGTAGGAAGCGGAGGTTGGGATGCCTACAAAGAATGGCTAGGACCAGAAGATTATAAAAAATTCCAAGCGATGCTTTGCCAAAGTGTTTCACGTCAAATCAACCACGATAAAGAAAAATCGAAGGAAGCCAAGGAAGTAATGCGCAAATCGATCGAAGGAGAGCAAGACATCTACGGCTAATGAGAAAAGAAACCATCACGATACGCTCCGAAGAATCTGACATTCGAATAGATTCACTACTGAAAAGCCGGTTTCCTGAATTTTCTCGCGCCTATTTTCAATATCTAATTGAAGAGGGTTTCGTGAAACAAGGTTCTGCCCCCTTAAAAAAAAGAGCCAAATTCACTGCAGGTGAGTCGTTTGACATTCATTTTGCCCCATCAGAGCTCCCCCATCTTGAAGCCGAACCCCTTGATTTAGAAATCCTCTATGAAGATTCGACACTGATTGCAATCAACAAGCGAGCAGGAGTAGTTGTTCACCCCGGAACAGGCAACCATAGGGGAACGCTTGTCGCCGGATTGCTCCACTATTTAGGCACCCTGCCTTCCTCAGATGACCCTCTTAGGCCTGGGATTGTCCACCGCTTAGACAAAGATACTTCCGGAGTGATCATCGCCGCAAAAACAAGAGAATCACAAGCTAAGATCATCGATCTCTTTAAAGAGCGAAAAATTGAAAAAACCTACATTGCGATTACCCATTCAAATCCTAAGCAATTTGTGATCGACGCCCCCATTGGCCGTCACCCGATCAAACGAGAAATGATGACAATTCGCCCATTAGATGGGAAAAGGGCCATAACGCACCTCGACGTCGTGACCTATAACCATAAAATGGCCTATGTAGTGGTCAAACCCGTTACAGGAAGAACCCACCAAATTCGAGTACACTTGAAGTCGATCAACGCCCCTATTGTAGGCGATGATCTCTACGGCATCGGCAACGAAGCGGATATCCCCCTTTGTTTACATGCCCACAAACTTCAATTTGTCCACCCGATGACTGGGAACCCCATTGTCATCACTGCTCCCATTCCTCAACACATTGAGGCTTGGGGGAAAAAACTGGAAAAATAAAAACTGATTGATTATCCTCGAGGGACCGTAAACCAAGGAACGAACTATGAAAGAATTTGTAGCCTACATCGTAAAGAATCTAGTTGATAACCCCGACAAAGTAAAGATTAACGAAATCGGCGGCACACAAACATTGATTATCGAACTCAGTGTTGAGAAAGCTGATATTGGAAAGATCATCGGGAAACGCGGTAAAACGATTAACGCCATCCGTACACTGCTCATGTCTGTCGCAAGCCGAAACGGTCTTCGCGTAAACCTAGAAATCCTAGAAGAAGGCGAAGCAAGCACTCACGCCGAGCAACACCATCACGGTCAAGAGTAAGTCAAAAATTCACTAAGCCACTCTCCTTCAGGGAGTGGCTTTTTTAAAACCCTAGCCCCTAACTCCGCTTAATACACCTCTTGTGGGTTACTATATCTAAATGTAAGCCAGCAAATACCACTCAAATTCAGAGGCTCTCTGTAGCTTTTACAGCATCTTAAATTTGAGAAGATGTATCTCCAGATGTGACTTAGCAAATATCATTGTAATGGGTAGCGGACATTTTGAATATCCATAAGTTCCTTAGGTGTGTTTAGCGGAATAAATTTTGAACACGTTTAAGGAGCGGGCCAGTTCTATAGATGGGGAGCGATTTGTGCTTTTCTTGAATTGATCTTTTTTTGAGGGACTTTGAGGACAAGAAGGGGGTTGTCCCCTTTGTGCCTGACGGTCTCAAAAGGTCTGGAAATCGTGTTTCTGCAAAGCTTTTCTAATGGCTTGGATTCTCCATAAAAATGGATCTCGAGTGGTTCATTTTCCATCAGGGGGGATTCGGTAAAGGCGGCAATGAATCGGTTCAAATGAGCTTCGCTTGCATCACATTCTTCAGGGCACCAGATCCAGAGCTCATCTTGATAGGTATTTGCTTCTTGGGCGTCAGTGAAAAGTTCTTTAGCCGATGAGATGGTCGACAACATAAAGAGATATAGCTTTAGATCTGGATTTTCTTTGTGTGAGGCTTTGGCATGGGTGATCCAGATCTTTTTTAAATCGTGATCGGCTTTCTTCAATGTCTGCGCATTATTGACAAAATGCTTAAACTGCCCTACAGATGCGTAACCACTCAGTATTTTGGTGTCTTGAAAGAAAGTGGCATCGTATCCCTTGAGGGTGTCGGAGATGACTTTTTCAATAGCCTCTTCTTTTGCTTTGTAAATGATCCCGTAGAGCGAATAGAGCTCTTCAGATTGGAGAAGCCTTTTGGCGGCGGTCTTGACAAAGTGAGAATCAGAGCGGTCCAAATCGTCAAAATTGACCACTTCAACTTCTTGCATGAGCATGAGTGATTTTAACCGATTAATCAGGCTGGAGACTGCGTCGAGGTCGTAAGGGGTAACTTTCGTGAGTAAATCGGTGTCATCAAGTATCGCATAGAGCGATTGAAGATACTCTAAAAACTCTCGGTCTCGGGAGACGTAATAGTTGGTCGAATGATTCTGCATCAAAACGTCTTTGCGCTTCAATAGACGTCGTAATACACGAAGTCTTGATGGGAAAATAAGATCTTTAGAAACTTCTTCGATTTGTTTTTCAATCTGTTCAGAGCTCATTCCCCCACTCGAGTATTGGTCATTGATATCGAATAAAAGGTTTGCATAAATCGAGTTGCTTGATTGAGCATCCATGACGATCCCCATCGCGGGCCTGGCGGTCTTCACTTCACTTCGATGGTGATCGACAAAACTAATAACATCTATTTCAGGCTGCGAGTAGGTCTCAGAAGGATTAGAAAAATCATTCCAAGAGGATGTTGCAAGGGGTTTTCGATTGAGGTCGGCCGCATAGATGACCCCAAGAGGATAGAGGTGGTCACCTTCCTGGTAATTGACCGTAAGGTGAGAGTAATCTCTCATCTGCTTCTGAATTTGGTCGAGATCGGCCAGATAACTTAAATAATTGGGCTCGTGACCTAACACCTCTCGTTTGATCTTGAGAGCGATCTCCAACGTTTCAAAATGTCTCTGTAGCTTATTGGCAGTAGCCTTTCCTTCGACAAGCATCTTTTCGAGTTCAGTGAAAATTCTCCCCCGATCTTCGATGATACTCCCATCATTATTAAAAAATGGTCTTTGGTCTAGAGAGATCAACTCTGATTTAAACCCAAATTTTTTTTCTAAAACGGTTAATAGTTCATTGTACGAGCAGGAATAACCATTTCTAACGCCAACCACTTCTTTGAGAAATTTATCTAAGCCTCTTCTATGGTCGACAGTTAAATCAATAGAGCTGTTGCAATCAGAAAATTTTTTCCCAAGAATTCCTTGGGCAAAAGATCTTAGATCTTCCCTTCTGAGCAGCTTTTTGGCAAAAAGTGAAGCAAGCCCGATTTGAAAGGCATTTTGATGGGCATTCAACATCCCCCAAAAGCGATTTAAGATACCGTGTACTGGATCGACATCAACCTGTCGCCAATCACCAAGGTAACACCCTTGATCGTCAATAAGAATTGTCGCTTTCCTAGCCCGTGCAGGATCAATATCGTAATAGAGATCAGCCAGTTCTCTTTTTTCAATATTGTCTTGTGAAAGCAAATCGAGACTCGTAATCTCTACTTCTTTATCTGATCGGGAAATCGCTTGAAATACCCCCTCTCCTAAAGCCTTCTTAAAAAGAAACTCTATTTCGACAGACCCTTTTGGGGGGCCTCCGGGGATGCTCCAATAATGTAGAGAAGAGGCCAATTTCGATCCAAATGCGGCCATAAAGCAGTGAAAAGAGGCAACCGTCGTATCGAGATCGGGAGAGTAATGAGCCAGAGAATAGTGAGACCCTTTATGCGGCATCCCAGTGCCCAATGGAAAAAACGTTTGAAAAACCCACCTCGGTAAGGTCTTACCGACAATTTTTCCTCGAATAATCCGTTGCTCTTCTTCGCCAATCCCTGAAAAATGAATAAGCCAAAGTTCAAAGCTCGTCAGTTGGTAGCCCGGCAATACCCCTTTCACTCTGGTGATAAAAGAAACAACCTTGGGAAGTAGAAAAACCTCACCTTCACTCTTCTCAATCGCTTGATAGAGGCTTCGGTTAATTACCTCATGCTTTTCAAAAATAGTGAGTTCTTTGAAAGAAGGAGCATCGATTTGTTGATAGATTTCATTTGGAAAATGTTGTGGTTTAAAATCAACCGTGCCTAAGTGTTTTCCTTGAAAAACGATGTAATCCTGTTTGTCAACACTCATCACGATCTACCCCTCTCAAATCATACATACAATAGAATAATGATTCCTTCCAGTGAAAAGGTGGAACGGATCGGGCAGGATTCGAACCTGCGACCACCCGCTTAGAAGGCGGGTGCTCTATCCACTGAGCTACCGATCCAGAGCGAGTAATGCTACCTGAAGCTCTCCTTGAAATCAACACCATTTTTTGATATATCCATTAGCTATGGATATCATGTTGATTGGGGCATCAGGGAAATTAGGGCAAGCCATTGAAGCTGCAGCTTCAGGCACTCCCTATTTCCGCATTGTACAAAGGGTGACTCGGGATAACCCCGAATTGAGAAATCTCGATGAGGTCGACCTCGTACTCGATGTTTCCCGCCCCGATGTTTTAAATAATAATTTACATAAAATCGTCTTAGCGAAAAAACCTCTTGTCGTTGGAACAACCGGTCATTCTGAGCTTTCATTAAAAGCGCTAGAGGAGGCTTCAAAAGAGATTCCCGTTCTTTATTGCCCAAATTTTGCTCCAGGTATTTCTCTCATCAAGAAGATGCTCTCACATCTTCCTACCACCGGCATCAAAACTTCGATCCATGAAGTTCATCACACAAGCAAAAAAGATGCCCCAAGTGGAACTGCAAAGGATTTAGCGATCATTGCTCTGACTCCTGATAACAAAATTTCTTCTGAAAGAATCGAGGGGATCATTGGCGAACACACCATACAGATTGAGCTTGAAGATGAAATCATCAAAATTTCTCACTCAGCACTCTCACGCAATCTTTATGCCAAGGGAGCAATAAAAGCATGTCAATTTCTTTCCAATAAAGAGAAAGGTCTCTATACTAATTTTCATGATGAAGATTCACAACATTACCTTAGACAAAGATAGCCCTCTGACATTTATCTTGGGCCCTTGTGTCATTGAATCAGAATACCTTGTGATGCAAACTGCTGAAAGATTAAAACGTGACTGTCTTCATCCTTTTGTTTTTAAATCGAGCTTTGATAAAGAAAATCGTTCCTCGATTCACTCTTTTCGCGGTCCTGGTCTAGAAGAAGGGTTACGAATCCTGCAAAAAGTTAAAGAGAGCTTCGATCTACCTGTTACAACCGACATTCATGGAGCCTCTCAGGCCGAAGCTGCAGCACAAGTAGTTGATTTGATACAAAT
>CAYZDL010000003.1:82642-100129 GCA_964477345.1 uncultured bacterium | reverse complement strand
CGCCTTCTTATGTCGCCAAACGGACCTTTTAGTTGCTGCTGCAAAGACAGGAAAGCCCCTCCATGTGAAAAAAGGGCAATTTGTAGCCCCCCATGATATGCGACATGTTTGCGAGAAGATTCGCGAGGCTGGGAATAACGATATCATCCTTACTGAGCGAGGAGCTTGTTTTGGCTATAACAATCTTGTGAGCGATATGCGGTCTATCCCGATTATGAAATCATTGGGCACCTTTGTTTGCTACGATGCTACCCACTCTGTACAATTACCAGGTGGCGTAGGCCTACAATCAGGTGGTGAAAGAGGATTTATTCCTTATCTTTCTAGAGCAGCGGTCGCAGCAGGCGCTGACATTGTTTACATGGAAACCCACCCAGACCCCAAAAATGCGAAAAGCGATGCTGCAACACAAATGCCTTTAAATGATCTCTTCAGCCTCCTTGATGATCTTCAACAACTCCACAGCCTTACCCATAAGTACTCGTATGTGGCAACGTGCTAATGCGATTAATTTAGTACTCCTTTCGATCTTTACTCTCATAATTATTGCCTTGATCGGGGTTCATCATCTACCCCTCACCATTGTCCCCTTTGAAATAGATGATAAAAAACAGATGATCGAGGAAGTCGTATTGGAAAGTGCAACAGGAACAACTAAGGATCTTTGGGCCAACAAAAATGGGAAACGTTTTCACTATCACTTGGAAAGCCCCTCTACAAAGGTGATCATGAAGCACGATCTCAATAAAACTTCCTACTATGAGGAAATGGATGATATGCGCCTTTGGATGCAAGACAGATTTCTCTCTTCTTCAAAGCCATCTCAGCAAGTTCGATTTATCCAAGCCCCCCATTCGATCTTCGATTTTTCTCAGCAAAAACTTAAGACAGAAAATACTTTTATGGCCCTTTATACGACTCCAGGCGAGATTCTTTCACTTTACTTAAAACCTGAACAAATCACCCTTAGAGGAAAAGCTGACTCTTTTGATCTGAAAATGGAAAAAGATGGAGCCCACTTTTCTGCAAAGGGCTTCAAAGCTCAAATCAACGAACCAGGAGAAGACTCATGAAATCACTACCCCTTTTTATCCTCGTTTCAACAACCCTTTTTGGCAACATTGAATTTTCTTCGAATGAAATTAAAGCCCACGATAATGAAATTCTGTTAAAGGGTGATGTCTTGATTAAGCACCCTTTAGGAATATTGACGGCTAATGAGGCAACTCTTGTCCAAGGAGGATCCCATCATCAAACCCCATCATTTTTATCGGCCTGCCTTAAGTCATGCGTCGAATTGCAGTTCGGATCGGAGCAAACTCTGCTGTGCGAAGCAGCAACGATCGATTTTGTCCACAACACGGCCTCTCTTACATCTCCTGAAAAGCTAATCTCCTTTTTTGATCCCAAACGGCATACGACGATCCAAAGCCAGAATGTCGACTGCGAATGGAACGACGGCCATCTGAAACTCAATACTCATTCGACTGACCACCCGTGCACCATTTTGATTGGACAAGATGAGGTAAAAGCAGACAGCGCAACAGTTGAGGTCGAAAATGAAACCTTAATTCTCTACAAGCCAATCGGGAAAATTGCCGCTAATTTAATCAGCTTAACCCACCCTGAAGAAATTTCATTTAGTTCGAATATCCTCAATTGGGATCGGAAATCGGGGGAAATTTCCCTTAAAGAAAACATCTTAGTAGATGGAAATTCATTTGGTTCCATGAGGTCAACTGACAAGATCTCTTTTGCTACCGAAAAGGTAGATGAAAAGCTCTTGTTCAAAGGCTTTAAAGCTACAGGGAAGAGTCATCTCATTACCCCAGGGGGGATGAAAATCATCTGTGATGGAGATATCGAATTTGATCACGACAAACGCCACCTCTCTGCTATGTCGATTGTGGAACCGATTGTCTATGAAAATGGAGATTTGAGAATTGAAGCACATCAACTGACCTTTGATCAGCTAGAAGGGAATCCCAAAATCATCTCTTTTTATGACCATGTAACCTTCTCTTCCGGCGCCATGCATGGCACCGCCGGAGGACTCACCTACCGACCCGAAGAACACACCCTTGAATTTTTCTCACTGGATCAGGAAAATGTGGTTTTTCACAATAGAGAAACCGATATCAAAATGAGTGCCGACTCCCTCTCAATATCTCGTGACCCCGAGACAAAAGAAAACATCATCCAAGGTCACGGCATTGTTAAGCTTACATTTGATCACAAACAAAGAGATGAACTAATTGAAGTAATATCCTCATGCATGAAAAATTCCTTTTAGAAGCCAAGCATCTAAAAAAGACAACAAAATCAAAGCCAATCCTTTCCGATATCTCTTTCTTCATTTATCCAGGAGAAATCGTGGGGCTTCTCGGCCACAACGGTGCCGGCAAAACAACCACCTTCCACATCACGATTGGCCTAATCCGCGCCGATCAAGGCTTGATCATTTTCGATGGGACTGACATTTCCACTCTCCCTGTCCACAAAAGAGCTAGGCTTGGAATGGGCTATCTTCCACAGGAGCCCTCTTTATTTAAGTCTCTTAGTGTAGAAGACAATATCTTGTGCATTTTAGAGACCCTTGAGCTTTCTGCAGAAGAGCGGAAGCGAAAACTCGAAGAATGCCTGGAAGAGATGCATCTGACACATTTGGCAAAAAAACGATCTATTTACCTATCAGGCGGAGAAAAAAGGCGGGTTGAAATTGCCAGGGCCCTCGTTAGATCTCCTAAACTGCTTCTCTTAGATGAGCCTTTTGCCAACATCGATCCGATCACTATCTCTGAGGTGAAAAAAACGATCCAAACCCTCAAGTCAAAAGGGATCTCTGTATTCATTACTGACCACAATGCGAGAGAAATTTTCTCGATTGTCGATAGAAGCTATCTGATTGCGGAAGGGAATATCTTGACACACGGAACAAGTCAGGAATTAATCGCTTCCGAAGAAGCGAGAATGTCGTACCTTGGTGCCGATTTTAAGCTCTAATTTCAGGAAGAAAAAAAGACTCAGCAACAGTTTCAAACCCAGTAAAATCAAGGCGATTCAGTCGGAACCACTTTGCCGCTTCAACACTATGATTGATTTCCACACCTTCATGTTCAGGGGTATTGATCCCCAACACTTCACCAATAGCCATAACTGTGGCAGTAAGATAGAGAACCACCAGCAAGAAGGCGATTTCCATCATATTTCTTCTCGGGGCTGCTTCTTCATCATATGTTGCATTCGGGTCGTACTCTTTAGGAATAGGCACTTCATCATCCGCGCCCACTTCCCCAATCAGAGCCGTATTTTGAACAAAACGGCTGCTCAAAATAGACTCTCTGCACGTAGGGCACTCCCCTTTCCAAGCAGGCCTTTCTTGAACACAGGGAAGAAATCTAGAAAATATTTTACAATAAATCGATCCATTGGCTGGGGTGCCACTGGCTTCTAAGTACTCAATAATGCATTTTTCATGATAGACGTGCCTGCCATGGATTAAAACGGGTCTGTGTCCAGATTCATAGGGAAGCCACTTTTCATCGGTCTTGTCAGGAGAAGCTTGATGAAGCGTGCCCACCTCATCGTCATACCACGAATTTCCCCTCTCTTCAGGGGTCACATAAAGCATCTGATATGTACAGATAGAACATTCCATGGCCCTATTATAAAGAAAGTTGGTTTTTCTTTCTCCTTAAAGAAACTTGTTAACATCTTGTGAATTAATCAAGAGCTTGATATGATCCTCCCCTGTATTTACTAGGAGACTATGCACAATGGAAAGAACCTTATCGATCATTAAACCTGACTGTGTCGGAAAAAATGTAATAGGTAGAATTTTAACTAAATTTGAAGATGGCGGATTAAGAATCATCGCCGCTAAAATGGCTCATCTCACAGAAGAAGAGGCAAAAGAATTTTATAAAATTCACGCTCATCGACCTTTCTATGGAGAGTTGGTTGAGTTCATGACCTCTGGTCCTGTTCTTATTACTGTTTTGGAAGGAGTCGGAGCTGTTCAGAAAAACCGAGATATCATGGGAGCTACAAATCCTAAGGATGCAGCTCACGGAACGATCCGCCGCGAATTTGCCGAATCGATTGACGCCAATGCCGTCCATGGATCTGATTCTTTGGACAACGCCAAAATAGAGATCGCATTTTTCTTCTCTCATGATGAACTTTGCCCCAGAAATGGATCAAAATCTGCAAAGTAAAGGTTACAATTCTACGATAAAGTTAATGGGGCCTTGATTGACGGCAGAAACCTGCATCATCGCCCCAAATTTTCCCCTTTCAATTTTCCCTTCAGGGTAGCATTCTTTACATGCGTAGCAGAATTTTTCATAGTATTCGCGAGCAAGATCCGGTCTCATCGCCTCAGTAAATGAGGGACGACGCCCGTTCTTGACATCACCATAGAGGGTAAATTGTGAAATAACCAAAAGCCCCCCTTCCGACTCTCGAACCGAGAGGTTCATTTTGCCCTCGTGATCGGGAAATATCCGGAGATTGACCACTTTTTCTGCATGAAGCTTAATCAACCCTTCAGGATCACCTTCTTTGAAGCCAACGTAGAGAAGAAGCCCCTTATCGATAGCACCTACTACTGCACCATCAACTTTCACTTGAGCATCGGCTACTCGTTGTACTAAAACTCTCATGTTAACCCTTTCTCGATTTCTTCTAATTCGAATAACAATTCTTTGGGCAATTGGTCACCAAAAAGGGCGAAATATTCCTTTTCTTGCTCAATGTTGCCAAGATAGCCATGATGATTGACAAGGAGAAGCTTTTCGAGCACCCCTGGGGCTAAATTAAGCCCTTCTGTATCGAGTGTTAGAGGCAAAAAACCCACCGGTTCATCTCTAGCCTCGACCTTCCCTTCAATTCTTTCAAACATCCATTTAATGACCCGGATATTTTCTCCAAATCCTGGCCACAAAAAGTTGCCTGCACTATCTTTACGAAACCAGTTCACAGAAAAAATTTGCGGCATTTTCCGCCCTGATTTTTGCAAGCCAAGCCAATGGGAAAAATAGTCGGCCATATGGTAGCCGCAGAAAGGGAGCATCGCAAAAGGGTCGTGCCGTAGCTGCCCTACAGACCCTTTGGCTGCAGCGGTTGTCTCAGATGTCAGCCCTGCTCCATAGAAGACTCCCTGCCTCCAACTTTTTGCTTGCATGACAAGAGGAAGAAGCGACGATCTCCTGCCCCCAAAAATGATCCCCTCAATCGGGACCCCCTCTGGATCAAATGCACGCTCATCGAGGATCGGACATTGATTAATTGGAGTTGTAAAGCGAGAATTGGGATGAGCTGCAGGTGACTCTGCTTGTGGAGTCCAAGAAATCCCCTTCCAATCAGTCAAATGGTGCGGCGGCTCTTGTGTCATCCTCTCCCACCAAACATCGCCATCATCAGTGAGAGCTACGTTAGTAAAAATGGTGTTCTTCTCAACCGTGCGCATCGCATAAGGGTTTGTGGAGAGAGACGTTCCTGGAGCTACCCCAAAAAAACCATTTTCAGGATTGATCGCTCTTAGAACACCCTCTTGATCAAACTTCATCCAAGCAATATCGTCACCGACACATGTCACTTCCCATCCAGGTAGACTCGATCTCATCATCGCAAGATTTGTCTTCCCACAAGCACTTGGAAAAGCGGCAGCGAAATACTTTTTCACCCCTTGAGGATTGGTGACCCCCATGATCAGCATATGCTCAGCCATCCAACCTTCGTCTCTTGCCATGGTAGATGCGATCCTAAGGGCAAAACACTTCTTACCAATCAGTGCATTTCCCCCGTACCCACTTCCAAACGACCAAACTTCTTGTGTCTTGGGAAAGTGGGCGATCACTTTCTCTTCGTTGCAAGGCCAATGAAGATCTTTATCCCCCTTCTCAAGCGGCATTCCGACCGAATGAATACCCAGTGTGAATTTTTCTCCCTTTTCAATTTCTCTTAAAACACCACTTCCCATACGCGTCATGATATGCATGCTGGCAACAACATAGGGAGAGTCCGTAATTTCAATCCCATACTTCACCATGGAAGAACCAGGAATCCCCATAGAGTAGGGAATTACATACATCGTTCTTCCCTTCATGCATCCTGCAAAAAGAAGATCAAGGCGCTTTTTCATTTCTTGGGGGGCAACCCAATGATTTGTCGGACCTGCATCATCCTCGTGATCACTACAGATAAAAACAGATTCTTCGCTTCTGGCTACATCGCTAGGATCTGTACGTGCATAAAAGGAGCCCTCTCTCTTGAGTTTCGTCAAGGTTCCATTTTTGCACATCATCTCAGTGATTTGCTGATATTCTTCAGAAGACCCATCGCAAACTACGATTTTGTCTGGAAGACAAAGGACTTTGATCTCTTCGATAAGAGAAGGATATTGCAAAGGCTAACCTACTAAAGCTCTTTTCTTTTTGAAACGATCAAGATATTCAAGGGCTTTTCCTGTGCCTAAACAAACAGCAAGAAGAGGACTTGGAGCAATAATGACTGGCAACCCGCACTCTTTGATGAGCAACTTATCGAGCCCCTTAATCAAGGCACCACCGCCAGCAAGAACCATCCCTCGCTCAACTAAATCAGCAGCAAGTTCAGGTGGACATTTTTCGAGTGTTAGCTTGACACTCTCGATGATCTGCTGGATTGGCTCAGCCAAGCACTCACGAACTTCAACAGAATTGATACGCTTTGTAATCGGCAATCCTGCGACCTGATCTCTGCCGCGGACTTCCATTTCAAGTTCGTTGTCACCTAGAGGATAGGCAGATCCAATAGTAATTTTGATCTCTTCGGCAGTCCTAGGACCGATCATCAAATTGTAAGTACGGCGCATATAGTTGATGATGCACTCATCAAACTCATCACCACCAATTCGAAGTGACCTGCTCTCTACAATTCCACCGAGGGAAATAATTGCAATCTCTGTTGTACCACCGCCGATATCGACAATCATGCTTGCTGCAGGCTCATGGACTGGTAAATCGACACCAATAGCAGCAGCCATTGGCTCTTCGATCAAAATCACCTCTTGAGCCCCTGCTCTTAATGCAGAGTCTTCTACCGCTCTTTTCTCTACGCCGGTAATCCCAGAAGGAACGGCAATCAAGATTTTTGGTCTAAAGATACTTCTTGAAGGAGTTACACGTTTGAGTAAAGCCCTAATCATCCCTTCGGCAATTTCAAAGTCTGCAATGACACCATCTTTCATAGGACGAACGGCGTGAATCTTTCTCGGAGTTTTTCCAAGCATCGCTTTAGCACGCTGACCCACTGCTAACACCTCACCTGTGACTGAATCGACGGCTACTACAGAAGGCTCTGCCAAAACAATCCCCTTACCCCGCACATAAACCAATGTGTTAGCGGTACCTAAGTCGATCCCGATATCGTTCGTAAAAAGCCCCGTGATATTCCGCCACTTATTAATAAATACTTTTCCCAGTTTTTTGATGTTCCTTCTATCCAAAATCGCTTCTTTCATAGTGTGCTCACGAGGTTAATGCCAAAATATTTCCCATGTTACCTTAGACACGCATTCCACGCAATCGTTTTACACCTCTTATTTCCCAATCCCATCCACCATTCCCTGCCTCTGCCCTTACCCATTTTTAATCTTAGAATTAAAGAAAAATAGTAGGGATCGAAAGATAGAAGAATGGTTGATTTTAGTTCTTATGCTTCGAGATATTCCAATTTACGGAGAGTGGCATGTCCAAAGGCGGGGACAGAGGAATAAAATTCTCTAATTCTGTAGCAGCTTGAGGACATCTTCCCAAGGAAGTTTCGACACCACTGATTTAATTTTGTGCTTCAAAAGAAGTTTCTGTAACGGTCTGATTATCCCTGTCTTTTAGTTCAAGCTGATTGAATATCCTACGAGTACCATCTACCATTAATCCAGAGCCAACATGCTTGAATGGAGTTAACCACAGAAGAGCTCCACATCCAATTTCAATTAAACCAAATACAAGACCTGCCGGGATATCCTCGTTATCATTGATAAAGTTGAGCTCACTCAGAAGTGCTGTATCATGGGCTAAAAAAAGAGAATATGATTCAGACAACAGATTTAACTTTTCGTCTTCTATTGATGGATCCATTTGTTTTAGACTACTCATAACAACGTCTTTCAATTCACCTATCGTCATTGTTTGAAAAACGGGGAAAACCTTATATATCTTTAATAACAAGTCTTGTACGTCAGAAATAGTTCTTTTTGAATTAAGATAGTTATGACAAAAATGAGCAGAGGAATTGCAAGTTTTTAAACAGACGTGCTCCAAATTTAGACCACTTGCGAATAGGGGAAAAGTGAAACAAGATACGACCAATGCAAAAAAGGATCGTTTCAATTTAGGCCTCCTAATGCTATGGCTAAGAACAATAAAGAAAGGCAAAGAGCCCACCATTTTTTAACTTTACTTCCACTCTTCCAAGCTTTTGTTAAACTCTCAATGCTATACATTAACCCATAGGCAAAAATGGGTATAGCCACGAGCAAAAAGAAAAGCTTAAAGATAATGTGCCTTGTTAATTCCATAGGTAGCAAATTTTATCAAAATAATTGATAATCTGTCAAACAAAAGCCTCATCTAACTCTTGAATTAAGTCTGCAATAGCTCTAGGACATCTTCCCAAGTAAGCTTTGACATCACCTCATCATCTGAAGAGACCACTTTTTTCACAATCCCCTTCTTACGCCTTTGCATCTCGACGATCTTCTCCTCAATCGTATTGAGAGTCACAAGCTTGTAGACAGAGACGTTTTGCTGTTGACCCATGCGATGGACACGGTCCGTAGCCTGGTTTTCGACAGCGGGGTTCCACCACATGTCATAATGGATGACTGTGTCAGCTCCTACGAGGTTGAGTCCTGTGCCGCCCGCCTTGAGAGAAACCAAGAAGACGGGAATGTTTTTTGATTCATTGAATTCATGCACGATCTCTAGGCGATTTTTACTTGCTCCATCGAGATACAAGAAAGGAATCCCTTTTTGCTCGAAATCGTTTCTCATAATTTGGAGCATCTTCGTGTATTGAGAGAAGATGACCGTTTTGTGCCCCCCCTCAACCAAGGTGTCGAGAAGATCGCATAACATTTCGTACTTGGCTGAATCGTATGGCTCTGCCTCTTTCTTTGCAAAAATTGCTGGGTGGCAGCAAATTTGCTTTAACCTAGTTAAAGTGGCAAGAACGTGAATTTGCACCTTATCAAATCCATCTCTTTCGACAAGCTTGGTCAATTCGCCCAACGCCGACGCTGCATACGATTTGTAAAGTTCCTTTTGAACATCGGTAAGCTGGCAGTGGTAGACAAGCTCTGAAACTGGAGGCAAATCTTTCAACACATCGGCCTTCATCCTGCGTAAGATGAAAGGAGCTACCTTTTTGCGTAGATACTCAAGGTTCTTTTGCTGCTCTTGTCCTGCTACACGAATGTATTTTTCGACAAATCGATCATATGAGCTCAAGAAGCCCGGCATGAGGAAGTCAAAGAGAGACCAAAGCTCATCAAGCGAGTTCTCGATCGGAGTTCCCGACAAGATCACTCTATGGTGAGCATTCAAGGCTTTCACCGATTTAGCGTTCCTTGTCCCTCTGTTTTTAATATGCTGAGCCTCATCGAGGACCACATAGGCAAACGTCCATTCTTCATACTTATCGATATCTTTTTGTAGGAGGCTATATGAAGTAATGATCACATCGTAGTCATCGATTTTTTCAATCAATTTCTTTCTTTGACCCGGAATTCCATCGATCACAAGGGCTTTCAATTGACCATTAAATCGAGAAAGCTCTTCCTTCCAGTTGTAGAGCAAGGAAGTAGGGCAGACCACAAGAGACGGCTCCTTCATTGTTTCACGATTCTGCGTCAATGCAACGATTGCCTGAACTGTCTTCCCAAGACCCATGTCATCGGCCAAGATTCCATTGAGGTACATTTTACGCAATCTTTCAAGCCAGTGAACCCCCTCAGTTTGATAAGGTCTAAGATCGGCCTTAATCGAACTCGGAACAGGAGAGAAGATTACCTCTTTTTCTCCAAGCATTTGTTGCCTGATCTCAGTTAATCTCTGTGAAATAGAAAATTTAACAGGAAGCCCTTCAAATTGGGCCGCATCAATGTTTGCAAGCGTCCAGAGCGGGCAACGTAGCTTATGATTGTCAAATTTTTCAATACCAAGTTCATCAAAGAGTTGCACTACTGACCCGATGCGATTTAAATCGAGCACTAATATTTTCGGGATTTTTGCCGACCCCTCTTTCTTCTTGCCTTTCTTTGTCTCTAATTCCAAGAAGGCCTTTTTAGATATTAGGCACTCCCAAAGTCTATCTAAGCTAACACCCAGTAAATCACCTTTCACAGTTAACTGAATATCGTAAACATCCATTCTATCGGTGTGGGTAAGCTCAAGAATAAACTCGCTCTTATCATAAATAAACTGATCGAGAAGGTTCTGAGGACAATTAAACTGAACATTGCCCTGATTTCTAGGTATCATCTCAGTCATGAATTCAACAATTTTCTTTTCCGACTTCGCAATAAACGTACGATTTTCTTCATCGTAAACGAAATCACGGAAAAGGTCCTCCATCACCTTTCTTTCTTCTACTAAGTTCCTTGCCAATATCCCGTCTTTTTGGATAAAGGAGATCAAATGATCCTTTATCAACGACTCAGCCACAGCAGGGATCTCAATGCCATCGTAGAGAAATTTTATTGAAGCCTCTAATTCCCCATCAAGGAAAGAGATATCGCAAACAGCCTTCAATGGTCCTACAAAAGGGATTGTGTCAAACTTATTGATACACTCTTGATTGCTTATTTCAGCAAATTTGGCCAGCTCAGGGAGGGAATTTTCGACAAATGTTCCAAAAAGTGGTTCTGGAACAGTAATTTCGCGAATTTCAGACAATTGCATCAAATGTTGCCGAGTCACTTGCGGTAAGAATCGATAATAAACGTGATCGTGAATCATTCCCGGGAATGCGGCTTCGTAGAAGCAAACATCCTCGAGCATCACTGTCTTATTGGCAATACTGATCGTAGGATTTAACAAAATTTTCGAGGCTGGGGGCGAAATGTACTCCAAAGCCATGTTAAAAATCGCCGGGTGATAAGAAAATCTCAACGGCGACTCTAAACTGCCTTCGTAGATGCCTGGCAATATAGGAAGCTCAGCATCTTCTACTTTTTGAGTCCGTTTGTTCATGCCTCGATTTACAACATCAAAAGCTGCAGCAAGAATCAATCCAAAAGATTTCATCTCCATAAAAGCAGATCTCTGACCTCGTTCCGTGGTTGCCTTATCGTGGACCCTCGCATAGTCGATTAACATACGCATAATTTCACGAAACTCTGCGCTGAAAGAGTCGGTTGTAAATAGATATCTTTTCCCCCCAATGAATAAAGGCTCCTCATACCGGATTCCATCCAAAAAATCTTTCGCCACAGGGATGTGCAGCGGTTTTGAGCGCGAAGGGAGTCTCAAAGCAAGTTGCAATTCAACTATTGGCCTAACTTGAGCCTCGAGCTCAGGAAGAGAATAAATCATGTTAATCTCGGCCCGATCTACCTTGCCTTCCTCTTTTGGAAGGAAAAACGGAGATTTAGCCAAAATCTTAGAGGCGACGATGTACTCTTGCATCAATTCACGATGATACTGGACATCTTTTCTCTCTTCTTCCTTGGAAACAGCTTCTTTGACCGCTTCAAATAATTCGACTTTTTGGTCTTCATCAAGTCCCGATTGAGCGGCTAAATGTTCGAGATTGTTCTCTTTTGAATATTCGACCAAAATCCCATCGAGATTCGCCTCTAGATAGAAAAGGAGTGCGGCCAAATGTTGACAATCGTAATGGTAGGGACAATCACAATCTGAATCGATTGTCTCACATTCATTCCGATCGATTTCGATCACACTTTCATAAGTGTTGTCGTATTGTCCACCGACTTTGGCGGCAATTCTGAGTGTGTCTGAGTCAATATGGATAATTTTAGCTGAAAAAACTTTTTTATCATCAAACAATTCCTTTCCCTCTCTCAGAACACTCTGGGAAAAGTCTTGTTTTAACTTTCTGACATTTAGCATGGTCCCTTCAACGTTGGTCTATACCGCTCGTAATTCCAAAATTAGTTTTTTCATCGCCACCGTCTGTGTTTTTAAATTTGCTGGCAGCTCGCTTGTTGCTAACAACGCTCGCCTTCGGCAACGGCTACCGCCTAATTTATTATCACGGCCACGGCTTCGAAAATTCCCAATTTTAGAATCCTTCTCGGTATACGGCGAATACAATACCCCTTTTTACACCTTTTCGACCTCATTCTGCAAGAAAAATTCGACACACATAGTTTGCTTCTTGCAAAAAAAAGCCACCCATCCTAATATACCTGTTCTTATGGTTTGCGGGCGTAGCTCAGTGGTAGAGCATCACGTTGCCAACGTGAGGGTCGTGAGTTCGAATCTCATCGCCCGCTTTTAAAAATTAAATGTCGAGTAAGCATGACAACCCAACAAGGCCACACCCATAAAAATGAAATCCATTCTTCCACCCACATCAAAGTCGAAGTCAAAAGGGAAGGACATTGCCACGTCACTCTCGAGATAGAAGGTGATGCCACCATTGTAAAGGAGGCAAAAAAGAAAGCCCTTCGAGATATTGCAAAGGAAGTTTCGATCCCTGGATTTAGAAAGGGGAAAGCGCCAGCTTCTATTCTTGAAAAAAAGTTTCCTGAGGCCCTCAAAGAAGGAATGGACAAAGCTTTTGCAGATAAAGCCTTCTTCGAAGGGAATAAACTTGCGAAAGTTCCCGTTCTAAACGGAAAGAGCAAAATCACATTTAAAATGATCCATCTCGATGAAACAGGAGCAAAAGCCTCTTTTTCTTTTGAAACAGAACCCGAAGTACCCACCATCGACGTCACTAAATTCGACCTCCCAGAGATCAAAGAAGAGAAAATTGACGACGAAAAGGCCCAGGAAACTCTCGACAGCTTACGCATGTTTTATGCCACCTGGAACTCTGTTGCAGATCGTCCTGTTCAAGAAGGTGATTTCGTCCTTCTCGACATCGATGACCTCGATCAAACTCCTGCAGTACAAGCCTTTTCAAACGCCCGCTTCGAAGTGAAAGATAAAAAGATGGCCAACTGGATGCAAAAACTCGTGGTAGGAAAAAACCAGGGAGAGACTGTTGAAGGGACCAGCGAGCCAAACGAAGATGAATCAGAAGAGGTCAAAAAAGAGTTTAAGAAGAAAAAGGTCAGAATTCATATCAAAAACGTAGAAGAGCCCGTTTTACCTGAATTAAATGATGAATTCGCTCTCCGCCTTGGAGTCAAAACTGCAAGTGAATTAAAAAAGCGAATCAAAGATCTTTTAATTAAACAGGAACATGACCGAATCATTTCAGAAAGAAGGTCTTCAATTTCTGATCAAATGCACCATTTATACCATTTTGACATCCCCTCTACTATCCTAGAGCAGGAAGCCAATCACCGAATGAGTTCTTTTCTCAAACAACCTGGCATGACAAAAAAATGGAACGATGAGTATACTCCCGAGCAAAAAGAAGCTAAGAAAAATGAGATCAAAGTAGACTCAGAAAAGGCAATACGACTTTTCTACGTCTGCCGAAAAATCATTCACGAGCAAAAACTTTCTGTTTCTGAGGACGAACTCTCCCCTTCATTCGACACAATGCTCGATATGATGTTCGCAGACCCAGCTAGAGTCAACTTTAGGAATCAATCTAAGCACCAACAAGCTGTAGAGTACTCTAAATTCATGATGGCAAAAGCACAAGATTACATTATTCAACAACTAGAGAATGCTTGAAAAAATAATGGCTTGACTTGAGAGAGATCTCAGGTTTATAAATGAGTCAAGAACTTCCTGGAGTAAATTGTTGTTATGGTACTAATTCCCTATGTCATAGAAGAAACGGCCCGTGGTGAACGCTCGATGGATATCTACTCGAGACTCCTCTCCGATAGAATTATTTTTATCGGAACTGAGATCCATGACCAGGTTGCCAATAACGTGATCGCACAACTTATCTTTCTAAGAGCAAGTGATCCCAAAAAGCCCATCAGCATCTATATTAACTCCCCTGGAGGCATTATCTCCTCTGGACTAGCGATTTACGATACGATGCAATACCTAGAGTGCGAAGTAAACACTTATTGTATCGGGATGGCTGCGTCGATGGCGGCTCTAATCCTCTGTGCTGGAACGAAAGGGAAAAGATACGCACTTCCTCACAGCCGACTTATGATCCATCAACCCTCAGGCGGGGTGGGTGGCACTTCTGCCGATATAGAGCTTCAAGCGAAGGAAATCCTTATCTTGAAGAAGGTTACCTCTAAAATTATCGCAAAGCATACAGGGCAGAGCATCGAAAAAATCGTAGAAGACTCTGAGAGAGATTTTTACATGAGCGCAGAAGAAGCTATGACCTATGGGCTTATCGATTCTGTGATCGCACCTCTAGAAAAAAAGATTTTGTCAGTAAGTGGCAAATCGACCATAACAGAAAGGCCCCATGTCAGCCAATAACAACGTACCGAAATGCTCCTTTTGTTCGCGCCCTGAAGATAGTGTAGATAAGCTTATTTCAGGACCAAATGCTTACATTTGCGATAAATGTGTTAGGCTCTGCGTAGATATTGTTTCCAAGAAGCCTGTTCAGCACGAGATGAAGATCCTCAAACCCAAAGAGATCGTCGATAAACTCGGGGAATATATCATTGGACAACAATCGGCGAAAAGAACTCTTGCCGTGGCTGTCTACAACCACTACAAAAGACTCCGTGCCTTGAGTAGCGCTGATAGCACTATTACCTATAGTAAGTCTAACGTACTTCTCCTTGGACCCACTGGTTCAGGAAAGACCCTACTAGCAAGAACCCTTGCAGAGATTATTGATGTACCCTTCGCTATTGTTGATGCAACGACCCTTACCGAAGCTGGTTATGTTGGAGAAGACGTCGAGAACATCATCCTACGCCTTTTGCAAAATGCCGACTACGACCTCGCTCGCACTGAACAAGGAATTATCTACGTTGATGAAATCGATAAAATTTCTAAGACAACATCGAACGTGTCGATCACACGAGATGTTTCTGGGGAAGGAGTTCAACAAGCTCTCTTAAAAATCGTAGAAGGAACCATCGCTAACGTCCCTCCAAAAGGGGGAAGAAAGCACCCCAACCAAGAATACATCAAAGTCAATACAGAAAATATCCTCTTCATCGTAGGGGGCGCTTTCGTCCACCTTCCAGGAATTATCTCAAAAAGACTAGGAAAAGGGTCGATTGGTTTTGATGACGCGACAGCACAGAATCACTTTGATCTCAACGAAATGAATTACCTCCTCTCCAAAGTGGAGACAGAAGATCTGATCAAATATGGGTTGATCCCCGAATTTGTCGGACGCTTCAATTCGATCGCCAACTGTAATGAACTTTCAGTCCAAGACTTGATTGAGATCCTGAGCAAGCCAAAAAATGCGATCATCCGCCAATATAAATCACTTTTTGCCGAAGACGGAGTAGACCTTCATTTTACTGAGGATGCCCTTGAAGTGATCGCCATCAAAGCCAAAGAGGCAGGAACAGGAGCCCGTGCTCTACGAATGATTGCAGAAAATCTTTTGATTGATCTTATGTATGAAGTCCCCTCTGATCCTGAAATTTCAGAGATCATCATCGATAAGGATTGCGTCAATAAAACTGCCCTTCCCACAATCCACCGAGTCCCACGCGAAGAGACCTCTTAAGAACTAGGCGAGGTTTTCCCTAAGAAGAGCTCTTGCTTGAGCAATAGTCTCCTGAGACGTCCGAACTTGAGCACCCCCATGATACCGTTCTAATCGAGCTCTATAAATTTCAACCTTACCTTTTGCAGTCCCCATAGCCCCATTTAGCGTATCTCTTAAATCAACGTCTAACTGATCAAATGCAGCCAACGGCTCGTACGCGTACCCTGCCCTCTGATCTAGAAGACGATCGAAAAGGTACTCTTCTGGCCCTAATGACTGTCCTTCAAATTTCTGATTCACATGACAATATTGGACAAAGCCTGGTCTGTCTCCACGAAATACCTCTTTGGCCGAAATCAAAAACGCAAGATCCTCAAAACGTTTAGGTTCGGGAGCGCCCTCTCTTTTAAAGAATCGCTTGGCCCCTTCGAACCTGCTTCTCCCGGCATTGACAAGTTCATGGTGACCACTAATTTGCCCCTTCAACGTAGCAACTCTCTTGTAAGGATTTGGCTCAGCTATCGCATCGGGTGGTGCATAAGTCTTTGAGACGAACAATGGATTCATATGCATATCATGAATTCGTTCTTTGAGGTGATCTAATTCAGCCATCTTTCTTGGAATTGCTCTTGTTTCAGCCGTTTCAATTCCCGCAGAAGCATCTAGTGCCGTTGCTAATTCATGTTTCAATGCTGCATGTTTAGCATCGATAGCCTTAATCATTTCCTGATGATAAATCATGACAGAACCAAGATCCTTAGAGACATCTTTAGCACCTCTTACCCCAGGTCTCTCCTCAACTTTAAGAAATTCCCTCTCCATGTATTCACCAAAAGCTTGCTCTCTCTTCTGAGCTTCGGTCCCTTTCTGATGAGCCAATCCACCTGCAAACAGCACATGATCATACTGATTGAAATGGCGCCCTAAATTGGTTCTACCCATAGGCCCCAAACATCTAGGAATGACTGTCTGCATTTGCGACACTCCAATCTTTGTCACAGGATGAGCTGCACTCAAAATTTCTTCATGAGCATCTTGGATCACCTTTCTTGAAGCCTCACTTAATTCACGGTCACTGTGGTGATCGTATTCACCCATGATCGAAGCGCCCTGTCTAGCAATCCACCATTGTGTAATCTGACGATTGTGATTGAAAGTCATCTTAAAATCATTGGCATCGGTTCCAGCAATCTTCCCTTGTGCGACGAGACGCTCAAAAACCACCTGCTTCATGCTCTGAAAAGCCTTGTCAACCTTGATAACAATCTTATGCTCCTTGCTTAAATCGACAGCTCGCTTAAAATCAACGCTACCAAAAGTGATCTCTACTCGCCCCCCAGCCAATGAAGCCTCATGAGCTTCCTGGTCGCCTCCCTGCTCCAACGCCATACTTGCTGTTCTATCTGTTCTATCAGCAGTATCTCTTGAGGAATCATGGCTCAACGAAGATGAAGTTGCGGTGGCAGCTGTAGCTACAGCCACATCTTGATGACCCACCCCAGGCATATGAACTGTGACTCTACCTAAACCTTCCATGATTAATCCTTAATATAAAATATTCTTTATATAATTATACCATAAAAACCACATATACTTCAAACAATTAATTATTTGCAAGCGCTTGTTTTTCAATAATTTACGAATCAATTAAATAAAAAAGCTCTTTGCCGTTAAGCAAAGAGCCCTTTTTACTAAAAAACC
>CAYZDL010000003.1:80352-82632 GCA_964477345.1 uncultured bacterium | reverse complement strand
CCTGGCTCGATTAGCCTCGAACATCAGCCGCCACAAGCTCTCTGATTGTCTGAAGAACTTGCCCAACGTTACTCTGAGCACTCTCTCTCTGGTCATTGACACTCTTTTGAGCACTCTGCCACACTGAAGTCTCTGCTTGAGTTTCTTGTGAAAGCGCCTGAGCCTCGCCCTGCTCTCTTTTCTGTTCAGCTTGAGCCGATTTCGAACTAGAATCATAGGCTCCAGATACAACTTGACCAACCGTTTGAAGACTTGAAGAGTATTGGCTCCACTCTTGGATTTTGGTATTGTTTGCTGCTCTAGCTTGTTTACGAGACTCTACGAGATTCTCAGCAATCTTTTCCCTTTGTGCTGGAGTAGCTGATGAAATCACATCCTTAGCGCTGTATTTTTTCGTACTGTCTGCATCTAGGAAAGCATGAGCTTCATCTAGATTTCCATGGCTAAACTTACTAGTACCAAAACCACCTCGCACCAACTCTTCACGTAAAGTATCAATATGAGCCTTTTCTGCATCGGTATACTTTTGGCTATTATCGTGTGGATTTGTAAATTCTCGTGTTGGAGCATCTCCAGTATTCAAATCAGTCGCAGTCGAAATCTTATTAAAGCTTGTCATGTGCTCTTCAGCTAGAGCCGCATCTGCAGCCGTTTTTCTTGATCCCATTCCAGAAGCCAATCCAATTCCAACAGAGGCTCCACTTGTCACTGCTGAAGCAATTTGAGAATTCATCTGTAATGTAAGCTCGTTTGCTTGCGAATCATACAATTTAACCTGTGCATTAGCTGCAGCTGTATAAGTTAAACTCTGAGTTTTGATTGTTTCTTGGTTTAGGGCTGCCATTTCATTTCTAACTTCCTGATTTAACTTTAATAGCTCGATGAGAAAGGCCATCGATACAGCTCCGGCACCACTAACATAACCTCTAAGATCAGAAGAACCTCTTGTATCAACTTGACCGACTAGAGAAGGGCCACCTTTAACATTCTCAACACCTGAAATTACTGTATTTTCCATTTTTTTCTCCTAAACTATTATAATTAAGTTAAATTACTGACCCAACATTGCCTTAATAGCCATATCTCCATCGAGACCTGCAACACTTTCAAGCGAATCCATTGCATCACCCATCGACTTGATCATACCAACTGACTCCTTATTCGTAGTCTTTTGAGTCGATTGCAATATAGCAACTGATCCATTGATCTGAGTCAATTCGGCTGTAAGCTTACCAATATCAGTTGTAAGATCGGCCGCCTCTTTAAGATATTTTGCCTTCATTGAAGCGCTATAAGTTTCATACCCTGAATTACCCATTTGGAGGCCCGCACTCAAAGCAAGAAGCCATTTTGAATACTTTGAAAAATTTGATACCACTTTTTCTGCCAACATAGCTCCATTAGAATTCGCTTGCTTCATAGCAGATCCACCAGCAACCATTGCCATGATCATAGTGATAAGCTCTGCAACGATATCAAGAGCCATCATCAACTTTTGGTGTTCTTTGCACCACTCTGGATCTGTTTGCATAGCAGACATCCAAATGTTGGTACTTCCCACGGCTGAAAGACCTTCAAAAGCCCCTACTTTAGCTCCTAAACTTCCACTCCAATTAAATTTTGAAGCTGTTGATGCTTCTTCTGCACCTGATAAGTCTTCTGTAATATCTTCTGTAAGACTCTCTGCAAAATTCGTCATTTCCATTCCTTCTTCGGCACCTTCGGCAACAGCACTTGCTCCCGCCTCTCCACCCTGTATACCACCGGCTCCAAAAGAGACGATCACCACAGCTATGATCACAATGATCGATGCGATTAGGTTACCCACTGCATCAGCTTTTTCCTGAGCTAGAGCCTTTGCTTCATCATCTGACTTTCCTGCTTCTTTGTATTGTTTGTAATACTTGTCGTAAACAGCTCCAGAAATTTTATCGGCAATTGCTTTGACAGTCATGTTCATAAGAGGTGACGCCATAAAAGCACCGATCAAAGCTGCTGCAATAGCCGCACCAACACCAGCAGTTACAGCTGCGATAACCACAGCAACAACTGCCAAAAGTGCTTTTATAAGCCAGCCAAACCAACCTCCACCTTCGTCCGCCTTCTTCTGCGCTTCGATCGCTTCTTCAATCTTTTTAAAATTGTCATTTGCTGTCTTAATCGCCGCATCAGTTCTAGCCTGATTGATCTCCATAGTAAATTGTGTTTGCTGTGCCTGAGCCTTAGAGACCATCGCTTGAAGTAACTGAAGAGACATCATTGCCTGAGCTAGGATATCTC
>CAYZDL010000003.1:59074-80342 GCA_964477345.1 uncultured bacterium | reverse complement strand
ATTTGGATCATCCTTCTGCACCTTTTGAGTAGCCGCTTTGTAGTAAACAGGGTTAGCTGTTGGAATCACAATGACCATCTTTTGAGCTGCCTGATCTGCAGTAATTTTTCCTGCTGACAAATCGTTTGTTGTAGTCACCAATTGATCCAAAGCTATCTTCAAATCTTCTGGGCTAAGCTTCATTAACTCTTTTAAGCTACCTGATTTCAAAATCGCATCCGCTAATGTTTTAGCCGCATCTGCGCCAGAAAGAGCGTAAGTAGTAAGCATTGTGTAAATTGCTGAAATGATGCTTTTACCTTTTGTAGGGTCTTCCTTTAATAGCTCTTCAAACTCTGCCTCAAGAAGATCCATCGCATCTTCAACACCTTGCAATTTGTCTTGATCAAATACTTTTCCCAAAATCTCAGCTAGCTTATCCCCTTTTTTAGGATCTGTGCTGCTCTCATAAGTAGTTCTAAATAAGCCAAAGTACTTATCTGCTTCTTGAAGCTTTTTCATCACTTCTCCACCAGAATCTTTCATAAGCGGTGAAAGAGCCTTGATCACTCCCATCAAATCATTAGGATGCTTTTGAGAATAAGTAAGTACCGCAGGCATCACAACATCAAGGATTTTTCCAAGAGCTGTTTTATCTCCCTTGTAGAAATCAGAAACTAAGCCTTGCAATGTCGACATTGTTTTCCCATCAACTTTTCCACCCTCAATCCCTTTTAATAGAGATGAGATAAGGTCGAGCAATTGTTTTTCACCTTGAGCTACATCATCCTTCTTTTTACCTGTTTGCTCTTCTTCAAGCATCGCAAAAAGCTGCTCGATCTCAGCTAAAGAAACTGCTGCCGCAGCCCCTTTTAATTGCTCGTGGGATTCAGAAGCTGTAGAAGAAGATCCCGCTGTAACAGGTAGACTATCATGAAATTTAATTGTATCTGCCATAACCACACCTTAGTTTTAGTTGTTATCTATAAACTTTACCTAACAACCCCGAAGGTCCTTCTGTAGGTATAAGTCTATTTTTCCTTACACTCTATTATACAGTAATTTAATTAATTATGCAATAGCCAATTATAATTATAAATTAGCAAGATGCTTATTATAAGATGTTTGTGTTTAAATTATTAATTTACAACGATTTCAGATCGAATAAAAAAGCCCGAACTTTTCAGTTCGGGCAAACCCTTAATCTATCAGAGGCTATGAGGAGGGAATAAGCCCCTGATAGAGGGTGACTTAAAGATGAGGGCTTTTTAACTACCCCATCCTTGTAGTAAGGAGGTAATCCCACTCTGGTTATCAGTGACAGCACTGGCCGAATCCATGGCATTAGCTGCCTGCCTGGTTAGGTCAGATACCCCTGTTGACATAGTCTGAGCGACGGTATTAAAACTATCGTTCGTATTTGTGACCTTCTGAGAGTCTTCACCATATTTTGTCGCTGCCTTTTGGACATTTATCTGGCTATCTCCTGCAGCAGTAATTGCTGACATATCACATTCAAGAATGTGGTTACCTACTGTAACGTTAATATAGGAAATCTGAGAAATTGCCTCACCCGCCGTCGCTGTTCCTCCTTGGAGGTTGTAAATCGATTCGGTATTTTCTAAGTCTGCGCTAAGTAGAAAGTAAACCGGATCCACTTCACTACTTAACATTGCCAATGCTTGAGAAATATTGTCTGACATAATGTTTGTCCTCTATTAATCTTATTTAATTAGTTTGTTCTCTGAAGCTGAACTAAGTATGCGTTCATCTTCTTGAGCATTTGCAAAAAGTTGTTAAAAGCGGTCTCTTCAGACTGTAAAGTCTTTGAGTCACTTTTTGCCAAGGTCGCCATCACCTGAGAAGCCCCTGTAAGCTGCTGGTTCAGTGTAGTCATCTGTGAAGTCAAAGTATCCATGAATTGTGGGTTACCTTGAGAAACAATCTTAGTCGGATCTTCGTTATTAGCTGGTTGAGCAATTAAGTAAATCGCTCGCAAAAAGTCCTGACCATTAATTGCTGAGTCAATGGCATCCCTCTGCTGTTGGGAAAATTTCGATTTGTCTTGTGAGTTCCACCAACTACTAACCCCTGATGATAATCCTTCAATAGTTCCTACAATCTCATCAACTTGCTTTGCCAAAGTAGGTGAAACCGTCGGCGGTACAGTTTTAGACATTGCATCGATCTCAGCTTTAATTTTTTCTAATGTCATAACCGTTGTTTCCCAGCTAGTCTGTCCAGTTACAGGATCCTTACCTGCACCTTGACCTGAAAGAGCTTTCTGAATAAGTGACCAAATATATGATGCGTCTTGCTGGTTATTTGTTAACTGAGACTGGTTCTGACCATCTAGACCAACTCTTTCTCCACCAAAACCCTGCATTAAATAAAGGAGCTCGCTGGTCATGAATTCAGTCACGTGACCACCTTTTGCAGTAATATCCTTCATTTCTGAGATCAAGTCATCGATCGCATGCTTCATGGCCTCTGGATCGTAACCAACTTGACCTTGAGTCGCATGAACATAATATGTATTGGCTAATGCCTCATCACCTGAACCGGCAACACCTGATGTAGTATCTTCCATTATTTCCCCCTCGTGGACTTAGCGTCCATTATTCCTTAACATTTATTATAAATGATTTGAATTAATTATGCAAGAAGCATAATTAATTTTAAAACCTCAAGTAATTGATTACGAGTCAATTAGCCTATAAAAATTTGTTAAATATTAATTTTAAACGAGTTGAGACAAGGCTGGATGCCTACGATTTAATCCACTTTCTCTTAGTTTTATTGAGCTTTCTGACCAGAACACTCCCTTTACCCTCTTTTTCAGCCTTAATGGTCTTCACATGCTCTATGAACTCCTTTTTCTGCTTTCTCATCACCAGGATGATCTCGTTCATATGAGGGGGGTAATTTTCCATGAGCTCATCTAGTTCTTTAACCTGAGTAGGGTCGATCCCTACCTTTATATAGGATTGCTCTACGTTCTTAGAAAGGGTCTCTTGAAATCTGGCAAAACTAGCTACAATTTGATCCTTTTCATTAAGTTCCTTTGCCTCTTCGATTTGAGTGTTTAATCGCTTATAGACGAGCCACCAATGGTAGCAAAGTTGCCAAAGATTTGACTCTTTTTCTGTCAAACTAGCCTCAATACAATTGGCTAGTTGTTGATACTCTACCTCTAATGCATTAATATCCAAGCGATAGCATCCTAATCTTTCGGCCTTAATCTCTTTAACATTTTGTTTTTTCTCTTATGATCTTTCTCTTTTTTAGTAATCCCCAAAGCCTTTTCTATTTCAGGAAGGACCTCTCGATTGACTTTTTCGATCTCATTATGAACTTCGAGGACTTTTTGAGAAATTTCACTTTGATCTTCTTTCAGAACTCTCTCAATATCTTTGGGATAAATGTCATACTTTTCCATCAAGTGCATTAAAGAGTCTCCCATGGTCGACTTTACCTCTCCTAGTAACTCAATAGCAGAGAGCTTTGAGTGCCTATCGTCCCCTTTCATCACTTCATTAAATGAATTGACCAAATTGAGCATAAGATCAGCGAATTCCTCAAACTGCTCATAATTATGAGGTTCTTCTCCGGAAGGGTCTTTATGATGACGGCTTGCCATATTACGATTTTAACCAGTCTGATTTACGTGCAGAGGATTTCTTATGTTGTTTCTGCTTAAGCATTTTTTGCCTTTCCTCTTTTTTAACGCTGAGCAATCGATTTTGCTCTTCTTTTTCCATAGCAATCTGATTTTGAGCGTTTTGAAGAAACTCCCACTGCTTGGGGGAAAAATTTGCGGGGTCCTTAGCAAGTTGCTTAATATCTTCGGGACTTAAGCCTAATTGATCTTGACTTCGCTTATTTTCCTTGTGAAGCTTCTCTCTTAAAGCGTCCATTTTCTTTTTCATGGCAAGTTTTTCTGTATCAGTACCTTCCTTGAGAACATGCTTGTATCTCTCAAAGAACATCATCGACTCTTGGAAGATGACATCTAGCTTTTTATCTTTCTCTTCACTAGACTCATCGAAGAACTTCATCAATCTTTCATAATCGTCTTCCATATAATTTGAAGAATCTTGTATTGAATTATTATTTGCAAGTGGATAATCCTCTATTTCAAGAGGTGTTATCGTGCTAGGATCTATTCTTGCTGATTTTGAAAAGTTTTTGGGATTGAAGGCTATTCCGGGGTCAGGAAATACTGCAGGATATTATCTGCTAAAGATTTCCGATAAGGAAGAAGTCTGGATTAAGGAATCAAATCCAGGGATAATCTTCCGAACTATATTAGCCCCTCTATTTTCTAAACCTTCGATGGAAAATTTCTACATGTATTTGATGAAGGCAAATTTTCTGGGCCAAGGTACAGGTGGCGGAACAATAAGTTTGGATCCAAACGAGAAATTCTTGACACTCTCCCTGCATATACCTTATGAGGTGAACTACAGACAAGTAAGAGATCGATTTGAAGATTTCTTAAACTATGTCGACTTTCTTAGGGATGAAGTAAAAGCCTTTGAGGCTGGACAACATTAACGTAAATCCTTATGATAGCTGCGGATTGCATGTTTGACTTCTCCACAGGAGGTCAAAAAGGGTGAAAAATTGAGCGCATTTTTAATCTGTGAGGATGGACCGGCTTCAGGCAGCATCATCTCTTTTGTAGATGGTGACGAATGGGTGCTTGGACGAGATCCTAACGATTGTTTTTTTGTTATTGAAGATCCTATGGTCTCGAGACGTCATGGAGTCATACGACACCAAGATGGTCTCTACATGATTGAAAATTTAAGCGAAATTAACCCGCTTCTACTGAATGATGCTCCTATCGAAGGGCTCATTGAACTTCAAGAAGATGATACGCTTCAAATTGGTAACAGTTACTTCCTCTTTACCCTTGAAGATCCTCATGAAAAAAAAGAAGAGGAAAAACTTCACCGAGTTAATCATTCAGAAGCAAGAAATTCAGAAAAATTAGCCCCTTCACTTTTGTCAAAGCTACCTTTTATCTCCCCTTCTCAAAACCGATTTGTGATTAAAGTCATTTCTGGTCCTAATCAAGGGGCTGAGTTTGGGATGGGATTAGGTGAAAGCCATGTGATCGGTAAAGACCCCTCCTCTTCGGATATTGTCTTCCAAGATTTATCGGTCTCTCGTCAACACGCGCGTATTTCAATTAACGAGAAAGGCGAACTTTTCATTGAAGACTTAGAAAGTCGTAATGGAATTTTGGTCAACGGTTCCAGAGTAGAAAAGTCATCTCCGCTGACAGCTCAAGATCTTGTCTCTGTAGGAACAACATCTTTTCTTGTGCTTGATAGAGAAGGCTCCCAAGAAACCATTTTTTCCCCACCTTCTGCATCTCGTTTAGAGCGGGACTTAGAGAGAATCGGCCATCCAATGGATGCAGACAACCCAATTATAGATCAGGCAAAACTAGAAGAAGAGGCCAATCAGCCCAGGACTTGGAAAGAAACATTCATTCCGACTAGACACCTATTCGTCGCTTCACTATTTTCATTTGTCATTTTCGTAGGTGTCATCAGCCTTTTAGCCCTTTTCCGTTCACAAACTGTGATAGTCGACGTCAGGGATGAGACAAAAGAAATTAAGCATCTGGTTGATAATTTTAAAAATGTTCAGTTTTCTTACAACCCCGGTCAAGGAAAGATTTTTCTCATAGGTCACGTCTTGACAGATCTCGATCATGCTGAATTAGTTTACCTACTCAAATCTCTTTCTTTCATCAACACGATCGAAGATAATGTAGTCGTCGATGAGGGTGTTTGGCAAAGCATGAATGCTTTACTGATAAAAAATCCTAGCTGGAGAGGAGTTATGATCTCCTCAACATCAGCAGGAAGATTTGTCCTACGCGGTTATGTTGACTCAGAGGATGAGGCCGCTAAACTACAAGAATATGTCAACCTCAACTTTCCCTATCTCAATCTCCTTGACAATCAAGTGGTAGCTCAAACTACTTTGGAAACTCAAGTGCAGAACTTCTTAATTGAACAAGGCTATGTGAATGTCTCGTTCCAATTTGCAGGGGGCGATCTTTTGTTGGCAGGTCGTGTCAATGCAAGAGAAGAGTCCGGGTTCAATCACTTAGTAGAGAAGCATATTTCCCAAATTCCTGGCGTAAGACAAGTACGCAACTTCGTCATCTTTGTCTCTGAATCAACCGCAAGAATCGATCTTTCTAACAAGTATAAAGTAATGGGAACTAGCAAATTTGGAGAGATGAATAACTACGTCTTGATCAATGGAAAGATTCTCTCAACAGGTGACCTTCTTGATGGGATGTCGATCACTGCCATTACTTCAAACGAAGTCGAGCTCGATCAGAATGGCATCAAGTACAAAATCGCCTACAACCAGCAATAATTCCAATCTCTTTGACTACAGTCTAGATAACCTAGTTCTAGCACATAAGTCAACGCAAAGACGCTAGGAAAACGTTATACCGATTTACTTATTTTTGTATTCTCTAGTGAGTCTAGCCAATGGTGGTTAACCTGTCATCATTGGGGTTTTATACTTGTCTATTGACTTTCAAATTGTTGCATGGGATAATCTCCTCCTTCGGCTCCATCGTTTAGGGAGCAAAAGACAAATGGGCAATATTTGTGATGCGTTCTTTACTTAGTCATTTTTTTAACGCACATCTCATTGAATTTGTTCATTTTAGCTTTTTTTAGACACGAGAGCGCCGAAGAATTGATTATAAAAATTGACTCTAATGAAATCGTATTGTTATGCCTTAATTATGGGCAAAGTGAGAGGATTCGAAAACTATGTTCGGTCTAGAAAAAGGTAAAAAGAAAGAATTTAAGTTTTTTGATCTTGAAAAAGATTTGGAGTCTCCTACTAAAGCTAAGGGTCTCCTGAAAAAAGTAGAAGATCATATTCAAGAATTAAAAAACCAGATTAGAAAAGGTGCTGACTCTAAGGAGTTTGAAAAACTTGGGGTGTTACTTCATGGCTATTCAGCTCTAATGAAGATATTAACCAGGTCACCTAACAATTAAAAGGATAGGACGTTATGGCAGATGGCGGCAAAATAACCGTATGGGCAACGATTAGTTTTCAGACGTTGATTTCTAAGTATATGAAGTTGCAAAGCCAAGTAACTTCAATGGTAAGATCCGTGGCAAGTAGGATTTCTGCGGCTACTCCGGGGAAATTTTTACTCCTTCAGTTCGCCATGTCGCAAGTTACGCAGGTTGGAGACTCGATTTCTAACATGTTAGCACAGGTTAATTCTGTGATTAGTAACGCCATTAAGAACCAGAGAACTCAGTAGGATAAAAAGTTATGGCACAGGAACTACTTAAACGTTTAGAAGATGACTTCTACCTCCTTTTGGAGGCAGGCTTCATGGCTGTCAATAGCATGGACGAAGATTCAGCGATTAAGCTTTTTAAGGCGGCTGAAATCTTGAAACCAGACAATACGTTTCCTCATATTGGCTTTGGTTATATGCACATGTGCAAGCTAGAGCTTAAGCAGGCAGCGGTAATCTTTGAAGAGATTTCTAAAAAAGATCCAGATAATGAGATGGCAAAAGCCTTTTTAGGAATTTGCATGAGCATGACACCTACGGAAATGTCTAAGGGAGAATCGATTCTTACTCAAACAGCAGCAAAATCGAAAGATCCCGAAATGAAAAAGCTTGCTGATACTGCTCTGGACTTTGTGGATAACTTTGTGAAAAAAGCTCCTTCTCCAGTTGAACCCAAAACCCCGAAAAAAAATGACGCTAATAAAAAGAAAAAATAGCGTCTGGATAGGTAATAATGGCTGATGGATCCCCTCTCGACAGACTTTCTGGAACCGATAAGATAGATCCGACTAGGGCTGCTGAGCCTACTAGAGGCGGCGTTATGCCTGAATCTGGCAAGTTTAGCGAATATATGAAATCGCCCAATCAAGCGATGACGACAAATCCTCCAAATCAAATCACTCCGATGCAGGCGGCTCAAAATCAAGCGATGACCCCTAACAAACTTCCGACTCCTCAGACCCTTCAAGCGCAAATGAATACAACCTCATCGAGTTTGGGAGACATCAAAAATCAACTCCATACTAAGGGCCTGAAACTGAAGCAATCGGACAAGTATCTTCTGCGCAATAAGTTGGGACAAGCCGATCAACATTTACGTACGGCTAACCAACACTTAGGAGGCGATCCGGGAGTCCCTGTTAACCTTAAATCGACGAAGAACCCTCTCAATAAGTTCCTTGCAATGGTGGCAGATGGTCAACATCAACTAAATTCAGCAGCAACTCAACTTCGGAATCTGAACTCTTCTGGTCAAGAGATCAATGCAGGTGAAATGTTGCTTGTACAGGTAAAACTACAAAAGGCTCAGCAAGAGCTTGATTATACTTCGGTACTCCTTGGAAAAGCTGTGGAGTTGGTCAAAACGCTTCTTAACGTACAGATATAGTGGGGGATATGAGCGACGATGGAGAAAACAAAACCCCTTTCAGTCTAGACTTTAGCTTCGATAAGTTACAACAAACCCTCGAAGACGTCGAATTGACGTCTGTACATGGCCGCATCACTGAAGTAGTGGGCATGTTGATTAAAGCCATCATCCCTCGTGTGAAGATGGGTGAAGTGTGCATGATCAAACGTGACGGGGAACCTCTTCTTGCTGAAGTTATTGGCTTTACAAGAGATGAAGTGTTTCTATCCCCTCTAGGGGTGATGTCGGGGATCTCCCCCTCTTCTGAGGTGATTCCCCTAAATACAAGCTTGCACATAAAGGTGGGGCCTGCACTATTGGGAAGGGTTCTCAATGGAATGGGTGAGCCTTTAGATGTCAAAGATAAGGGACCCCTCGATCTTAAAGAGACTTACCCTGTAATCAATTCGCCGCCTGACCCTTTGACCCGAAAAAAAATTACCGAACCTATATCAGTTGGTGTACGTTGTATTGATGGTACTCTCACTTGTGGAGAGGGGCAAAGGATTGGAATTTTTGCAGCGGCAGGAGGCGGTAAGTCTACTCTACTTGGGATGATTGCCCGTTATGCCCGTGCTGATATCAATGTGATCGCCCTTATTGGTGAGCGTGGTCGCGAGGTGCGAGAATTTATTGAAAACGATCTGGGAGCTGAGGGATTGGCAAGGTCAGTCATCATTGTTTCAACTTCTGATCAGTCGGCACAACTTCGTCTAAACGCTGCCTATGTCGGTACAGCAATTGCTGAATATTTCCGCGATCAGGGGAAAAAAGTGATTTTGATGATGGATTCAGTCACTCGTTTTGCCCGTGCTCTTAGAGAGATTGGTCTTGCAGCAGGAGAGCCACCGGCAAGAGCAGGGTTTACACCATCGGTATTTGCTACTCTGCCACGTCTTCTAGAGAGATCGGGAAACTCTGATGTTGGATCGATCACAGCCTTTTACACGATTCTTGTTGCGGGCGACGACATGAATGAGCCTGTTTCAGATGAAACTCGTTCGATTTTAGATGGGCATATCATTTTGTCAGCCGAATTGGCCAGACAATACCATTATCCGGCAATTGATGTCCTCGCTTCAGTCAGCCGTATTCTTTCACACGTTGTTTCAAAAGAACATCTGGAACTGATTGGAAAGATCCGAGAAGTGCTCGCAAACTACAAAAAAAACGAACTACTCGTCCGTATTGGTGAATACAAACCGGGCTCAGATAAGAATGCTGACTACGCTCTTAAATACATCGACAAAGTTAACCGTTTTCTAAAGCAAGGAGTGACAGAAAAATGTACTTGGCAAGAGACACTTCAACAACTTCAGACCTTGTTTAGATGATGAAAAAACCTTTATATCCTCTAGAGCAAGTATCTCAAATCAAAGATAAGAGATTGGAAGAGGCTGAAAAGGTTTTGAAGGAAAAAAAACAAAAACTGGAAGAAGAAGAAAAAAAACTAGAACAGGCCAAACAAAAAAGAGATGAAGTCAAAAAGCACAAGCATGAAAAAGTCAGAAAGTACATGGACGAGGTAATGGAAGGTACGAATACTGATAAAATCCAGATGCATGAGAAATATATCAAAAATGTGGTCGACCAAGAACTAAAGGGAGAAGAGAAAAAAGTCAAAGAGCAAAAGGAACATGTAAAGCGTGCTGAAGAGGCTTTGGAAAAAGCTCGCGAAGATCGTCTTAAGAAAAATCAAGAAGTAGAAAAAATGAGACTTCACCGATTAGACTGGGAAAAAGAGGTTAAGGTCGAAATGGAAAGGCATGACGGACTCGAGAATGATGAGCTTGGTTCTAACATCCATACGATTAGAAAGTTCTTTAAAAAAGAAAAATAGGTTAGGAGTATAAATGCGAGACGTCCCTCGAATAGAAGGCACACCTGATCCTCGCAACACCGCCCGAGTCAATCGGGATGGAGATATCGACCCTGAAAAATTTAAGAAAGTAATGAAGGTCGAAGAATCGGACGATACACAGAAAAGACATAAGCGAAACCGCGCTGAACAAGAAGAGGCTGAAGAAGCTGAAGAGGAAAAATCGGCCGATAGAACAACCCCCGCTCCCGGCTTTAGCGCCTTGATGGATGAAACTGAAACGCGGGACTCTCTTTTCAATTCTGCACCACAATCTCAAATCGTCTATTCTATGGACAATGAAGCCCCCCACGAAGACCTCTCTCCTTTTGGAATGATCTCTACTACACAAGATAAAAATTCTCAGAAATTGAATTCCTCTCCGGGCCTATCCTTTGCCGGTTCTTCTTCTATCTCTTCAAAAGATGATGAAAATGAAAAGCCGATCGATCAAAAGGAACAAATCAAGAACGCTAAAAAAACCGTTAAAAAACAACTGACTACCGCGATCAAAGAGGCTAAAACTACCGGATCTCACCCAATTACTTCACCTCCCCCTTCACCTACTACTGAAGCCAAAAAGAAGATCGAAGAAGCTAACCCTTTTGTTGAAGGTTCAACGGCTAAAGAAATAGAAAAGTCAAAAGAGGTCAGTGAAAAAATCCATGGCCTTGAACCTGAGAAAAAACGGATTGAAACCCATGCTGCCCCTGCTGATACGCACCTCGTCGAAATTGAAAAGAAAAAAAAGAGAGCAGAACGGTCAGAAGTAGAATATGAATCTGATAAACACGATGATGAAAAAGACGAAAAAAAGAAAAAGAAAATCGATGAGAAAGAGCATCAAGAGCTCTCACAAAGAGGAGATCTCCCACCTCCTTTAATTGATTCTCCCTCTTTAGATGCCTCAGCTCCCCCCTCGTACTCTCGCCTCTCTTCACAAGTTTACGAACTTTTTGAGAGACTTGTTGGCTTAATCACCATACAGCAACTTTCAGGGAATTCAAAAACAACGGTAACTCTGAATATGCCAGACTCTGTCTTTCACAATTCAGAAATTGTCTTAGAAAAATTTTCTACTGCGCCTCATACATTCAATGTTCAGCTTCTTGGTTCTCCTCAAGCTGTGGCTCTCTTTGAAGCAAATATGAATGATCTTGTTGCCGCATTTCAAGACACCAAGAGAGCATTTGAAATCAATATTCAGCGACCCTATCTTCTCGATAAATACCGCTACTCAGGTCAAAGAGTTCGCTCAGCACAAGAAGGGGATAAGCAAGGCGGCGGAAATCAAGAACAGTGACGAGAAACAGGAAATGTGTTAGTATGAAGACGATGGAATTTAATAATATCTCACAGACCTCAAACAGGCAACGTGAACAAAAAGATGTCCCCCGAGACAAAAAGTTTGGGGAATTTCTTGAAAGAGTTTCCGAAATTGACGAGTCTCGTGAAGAAAAAAAAGAGGATCCCTTGATAGATGGACCTGTGAGCCCTTCTTTCCGTGCTGCAGATTTAGGGACGACCTCTACACAAAAGACTGTTTCTCCCGCTAAGTTGATCGAAGAATTGACTGAAACGCTAGCCCCTAAGATCCTCCATATTTCATCAGGGGGAATTTCCAAGACGACCATTTTCTTGCAAAGTCAATTTTTATCGGAAATTGAGATCGATATCGACCACTATGATACTGATCCAAGTCGTTTCATTTTGACTTTCCGTGGTAATGAACAGGCCCAGAATTTCCTGATACAACATCAGGCAATGCTTGCAAGTTCCTTAACAAGAGTTCTTCCAACGATCCATTTTACGATGGCTACTCCTACCTTCTTAGGAGGGACAACAAAAAGAAGTCGAAATTCAAAAAACAGGTTTGTGAAAACCACTAAAGTAGAGTATCGTCCGGATAACACGGGGGAAAGCAGCTATGAATGAAGCGGGTACATGGCTAAAAAAAATTGAGCCTGAGATCCTCGAGCAATTAGGAAAAGAATACACGACTACCTCACCACCCCGATTCCCCCTCTCTGAATTAGCTGGAAAAATTCAATCTACATTTTCACTTGGAGATCTAGAATTGGCCTATGGCCTTTCTGAGTGGAAGCCTCACGACTCACTCTTAAGTGGATTTGGTCAAAACCCCATTTTGCTTCCTTTACAAGTGACCCCGTTAGAAGGAACACTGTTCTGGATAATGGCTCAAGAGGATATCAAAAAAATCCTCTCTTGGATCAAGTTGAGCTCAAACAAATCAATTGCTTTCGAACATCCCGATTTAATCAAAGGAGTTTATCGCTACGTAACTCTAGAAATACTCGATAAGATCCACGAATTAAAGAACTGGACCGATTTCTCGATTAAGCTAACCGATAAACAAAGCTTTGAGGAAACCCTCTACACAATCGATCTTTCGATTAAAAAAGGGGAAGACCTAGTTTGGGGACGTCTGGCTGTCTCTGCTACGTTGAAAAGATCATTTGAAAATCACTTTGCCATTAAGACCATTTCTTTAAAAAATTTAGAAAATCATATTGGGGATATTTCTCTTTCACTATCGATGAATATTGGCAATGTTGAGCTAACACAAGGTGAGTTAAAAAGCCTCTCTGTAGGTGATTTTATTGTTCCCGATTCGATCCATTATAATCCAAAACTAGAGCGGGGAAATATCCGCGTGATGATGGGAGAAAAGGCTTTATTTGTAGCAAAACCTAAAGATGATCAGATAAAACTGATGGACTTTGTCTATGCCTACGAGGAGGTCAGTCATGGATGAAAAAATCCCCCCAAATGATGACGAATTCCCCTTTTCCGAGGAAGACGAAAATTCCCCAGAAGATGAGTTCCCTATGCCCATTTCAGATGGCAATGAATTCCCTGAATTTGAAGACCCCTATCTTGAGGAACCAGATCTTGGAAAACCTGAAGTGACAGGACATCATCATCAAAAAGAACACCACGAGCATCATGAGCCCCACCACTCAACACACAATGCAGCTCTCGACAAAATCGATCTCTCCAATATTCCGATTCGAGTTGACCTTGAATTAGCCAGGATAAAGGTCTCGATTAGTGAACTACAAAAAATGCAACCTGGACAAAAACTTCCTGTGAATATCAACCCACGAATTGTCAATCTAGTAATCGATAATAAGACAATCGGCCGAGGAGAGGTTGTGGAAGTTGGCGATGCGATCTGTATCAAGATATTGGAATTGTTTACGTAAGCTCATGGAAGATCAAGAATTTTATACCCAAACTACGATGCCTCAGATTCGGCAAAAGATTTCTCAAGCTTTTGAAATGCCTGAGAAAGTTGGCCCCTATCGAATCGATAGCTTACTCCACCGGGGAACAATGTCGCATCTTTTTTTGGCGAGTAAACCGAAAGAAAATCGTCCTATAGTCATTAAAATTTTAGCCCCTGGATTAATTTCTCATGAGGAAATGATCCAACAATTTTTAGCAGAAGCAAAAATCGTTTCCCTTGCTGATCATAAAAACATCGTGAAGCTCTACGATCAGGGAGAATGGGAGGGGGGGCTTTACATCGCCATGGAGTTTATCCAAGGTATCTCTCTTAGACAATTTCTGATGGGGCGGACCCTTTCACTCAAACGCATTCTCGATATTGTCCTTCAAGTCAGTCATGCTCTTTTGCATCTTCATAGCCATGGAATTATTCATCGAGATTTGAAACCGGAAAATATCTTGATTACTGAGAATGGTGAAATTAAGGTAATCGATTTCGGAATTGCACAGTTGATGGAGCAACCAAAGTTTAATCCTACAGGAAAACTGAGTGGAGTGATCGGAACACCCAACTATATGAGTCCTGAGCAAAAAAAGGATCCCCTACACATTCAAGTCAGTTCGGATATTTATTCTCTAGCTCTTATTACCTATGAGTTGATACTAGGAAGGCCCTGTTTTGGTCATGTAGAACTTTCATTATTACCTGAGCATTTACAACCGATTCTCAAACGTGCTTTAGATCCTAACCCCTCAAAGAGAACACAAGACATTGTCGACTTTATCGGCGAGATTTCCACCTATTTAAAGTCGAGTTTTCTCCAGAAAGATCGCTCTGAAGAAGAAGAAATGAGAGAATCGATCGAAATTCTTGGACAGGAGCATAAGAATCTTCTTCCCCTAAACCTTCCCTCTTGGAAAGAAGTTGAAATCGGTTTAGCAAAATCAAAAGCGATCTATCTTTTTGGTGCTTACTATGATTTTTTCCGCCTTCCTGACGGCTCGATGGTCATATTGCTCGCTGAGTCATCCAAAGGTGCTGTCTCATCGATGACTTCTCTTGCAACATTCAGAGCGATTTTTAGAACAAAAATGCAAGAATTTATTCGCCCTATAAATGGAGAAAAGCGATTTGTAACAAGTAAGTTTGTCTCTGAGCTGAATCAAATTTTTTACCATGAGCCTCATGAAGTGAATGAAGCGATTTGCCTCTTTCACTTTAGCCCGTTAATGAATGAGTTTTCCTTTATTTCTTCTGGATTGGAAAGTGTTTGGCACTTACCTAAACGAGCCGGAAGTCCACGCAAGCTCGAAAACAATTCCCCTCTTTTAGGAAAAGAAGAAAATCTTGAATTCTTTTCAACAATTGATAATTGGTACCCAGGTGATTTGATCATCTGTCACTCTTTTTCTGAAAATGCATATAATGAAATTGATCGGATCACTCAAGAATCGATCGATAAATTTCGAAATAGTTCTCCAGGTGCGTTTGCTGAATCGCTATTACACACCCTTGAAAGTGTTGGTTCTGAGAAAAAAGCAAAACTTGCCCTCGTCATGTCACGAATTCAATAATATAATTCTTGTTCGATTTTCTTTGCCCCTTCGCCTCACAAGTCTTTAAATTAACATTTGACAACCGAGTCATTTTAGAAAGAATTCTATTGACCCTTGCATTTATTCAATTATTCTTTTAGGATCTGATGATGTCCCAAAATCTAATAGGTCCATAGTGGGGATGTTGACAAACATTTTTTCAAAGACACGTTTTCTTTTTCTTCCTGCTGCTATAGGGCTATCTCTTTTAGCTTCGATTCCCGCTCATGCAGCGAAGTCCCCCGAAAAATCTGTTGAAAAAGGGTACACCATCAATTTTGATAACGTACCGATTCAAGAGTTTTTAAAATTTGTCAGCAAAATTGCAAAAGTCAACGTCATTTACAATGACGATGATTTAAACTTCAATGTCACCATAGTCTCTGAAGAACAAACCAATTTACAAAATATCATGAGCGCCCTCGTTCAGGTATTGAGAATCCACGGACTGACTTTAATTGAAGAAGAGCAGAATCTGCTCATCCATAGAAATGAAGATGTCAAGCAAATACCGACAGTCGTATCAAGTGAAAAGCCAATCAATCAAAATATGCGCGCGACAATCATGACTAAGGTTTTTAAAATTGAAAAAGGCAACCCTTCGCATATTGCTTCTTTAATCACACCGATGCTCTCTAGAGAAGCGATTGTAGAAGTCTCGATGGAAACTCGTCAATTGATCATCACTGATGTGGCCAGCAGCTTAGAAACGATACAGGACCTACTTCTTAGTCTTGATGCCCCTGAAACTCCCTATGATATCGAATTATTCACAGCCGAATATTTGAATACCGAACAGTTGGTCTTTCTCTCTAAAAAGATTTTAGCTCCGATTGTGGAAAACACTACCTTAGAATTGATCGCCCAGCCAGATACTCAAAACATCTACATTGTCTCTACTCCTTTTCTAATTAAGCGCGCCGTTAGTGTCTTACAAGAACTCGACAGAAAAGGGCTTGCAGCTTCCAAAAATCTCATAGGCGGCGAAAACGTTTATATTTATAAGTTAAAAGGAAGACCCCACGCAGCGATCGAACATTCTCTCATGGAGATTGCAAAAGAGGCTTCTGGACAAGGCTATAAATCTGAAACACTAGTTACAACAATAGAAAAAGCCAAGTACATAGCAGCAACCAATTCTCTCATGTTTGTTGGACCCTCAAAAGATCTCACCATCATCGCCTCCTTTCTGACTAGCCTTGAAGGGGGAAGTGATCAGGATACTGGAACCACTTTTTTATTCTTTGAATCTTCTAATATGTCTTCAGATGGCATGATGAAGGTCGTTACTGAAATCGTTGAACACCTCAAAAAGACAGGCTACACCCACCCTTCAGTAATCATTGCACTTGAAAACGCACAAGTGATTGAACCGATCGATTCTATCTTGTTTACAGGAAGACCTGAAACATTAGCTGAGGTTAAGTCTCTTTTAATGGCCGTCGAGAGTTCTTACCTTGAAGATTTGAAAAAAACGGGCGGATCGAAATTTCTCATTTATCAAATTAAGCAAGCCAATGAAGAGCAAATTCGCAAATCGCTACACCACCTTGCTGACTACCTAGAAACAAACAATATTACCAATGAGCCGTTAGTCCGTGCAATCGATTCCATGAGATGGATTAAAGCAACGAACTCTCTCATGTTTATTGGTAATACCAAAGCTCTTGAAGAACTCAATCAGCTCCTTCCTAGCTTTGATGTTCCTCCGTCATCCTCTCAAAGCGCACTTCAGCAGGTTCCTCCCAGCACCGATTTTATTATTTATTCCCCTAAGCGTGTTCCTGCAAAACTACTCCAATCAGCCATACTATCTACTGCACAAAATTTAAAATCGGCTGATTTAGCCGACCCTGCATTGATAAAGGCACTAGAAAGCGTGAGGATACTCGAAAACAACGATCAATTGATCTTCACTGGTGATGCCCTCTCTCTTAAAAAACTCTCTTCTGTTCTCCTTGAACTCGACCAAGAAAACACCCCCGAATCTCTCAGAGAGGGGCCCTATTTTATCCACTTGCAGCATGCAAGTTATAGCAGAGTCAAAAATGCCTTAACCAAAATGTCTGGTGAACTTCCAAAGGGAGATCCTATCAGAGAAATGGTCGATACAATGCACTATTTATCTGATTCAAATGCGATCGTTCTCAGGGGACCTCCAGATGCATTGAAAAAGATCAAAGATGTGATCGAACTGACCGATACAGAGGCTGGAGAAAGACTCACTGGCTCACATACAGAGTTTATCCGTTTGTCGCATAGATCAGCAAAAGATGTTTTAGGGATCCTGCATGAAACAGCTGACCGGCTAAAGAGAACTGATTCTTCTTCTGATGATCTGATTAAGACACTAGAAGAAGCCCAGGCGATGACCAATTCAAACACCATCATCATTACAGGAACTGATGCTAACCTTGCAAAGGTCAGACAGCTCATCGCAAATGATGACCAGCCATACAAGAACTCCTCCTCTAGTGAAGTGTTTGTCTATAAACTTAAATACATGACACCAGAGCAACTCCAGATTGCCCTTAGAGGTATTGCAGACCACGCCCATGGAAAAGGTCCAAGCGATTCGACCGCTTCCCTTACTCAATCGATAGACAATATGCGTGTTGTCCCCAATTCAGATGCAGTCCAATTTGTGGGGCCACCTGAAGTTATTGTTAAACTCAAAGAGATCATCACACTCTTAGATACAGCAGATAATGCAACTAGCAAAGTCAAAAAACAGTTGGGTGCCCATTTCCTCGTCTATGCAGTTAAAAATAGCTCTCCCACAGAACTGCTCTCTCATTTAAAACAAATTGCTAAAGACTCCCCCGCCGCAACCCATGATACCGATTTAATGAAGGCTCTTGCAAGTGGTCGTTATGCAAAAGATTCAAATTCACTCGTCTTTTCAGGCGACCCCGCTTCGTTAGACAAGATCCAGGGATTGCTAGAAAAGCTTGACGCCAACACTGAGACGCCGGCACCTGCTCAGCCAAGAGCCGCTGAAGGGTATCAACTCTACCGTCCTGAATATGTTCCAGGACCACAACTTGTCCAAATGATCAAAAATTTCGAAGACCATCTGGTCACTTCTGGAGTCACGAATCATTCGCTTGCAGAGGTTGTTGACCACCTAAGCTTCATTCCTCGTACGAACACGATCGTCATTACAGGACCTCAGAAGGAAATGGAAGAGGTCATTGCCCTTCTAAAGCAATTTGATAATCAAGAAACTGCTACAGGGACAAAATCTTTCGATGATGGTGACCTTGAAACGATCGATGATACAGGATTCCTCCTCTACAAATTACAACATCAGCCAGGAGATGGTCTCGTCAGTGCTTTGCAACAAATCAGCATGAATATCTCCTCAGCAGGAGAGAATCAGAAAAAGAATCAAAACTTAATTGAAGCGATCAGGTCAATCCAGTTTATTCAGATTACCAATACTTTGATGGCAACTGGTCAACCCAAAACATTATCGAAACTTCGAGAACTTCTTCAAAGTCTAGACCGACCACTCAAACAAGTATTCATTGAAATCCTCGTTCTTGAAACTACGATCAATAAAGATATCGAATTCGGCCTCCGTTGGGGAACTCAAGGCGCTGAAGCCGATAAATTCGCCTGGGGTTCAGGAAACTACGGCCTTACTGATGGCGGAACTGGTGGCTTTACTTCAAACTTTAACCAAGTTAGTGGCACGAGAGTCCCTATTGGGTCGGATATCCCTCCGATTGCAGGTGGCTTCTTAGGAGTGATTGGTGATGTGATATGGCATAAAGGAAAATCATATGCATCTCTCGGCTCAATGGTCAATGCCATCAAGACAGATGGTGATACCACAGTTGTATTATCTCAAAAAATCATCTGTCAAGATACACAAAATGCTAAGATTTTCTCTGGTGATAACATCCCCTTTACTGGCTCTCTTGTAACAACGAGCGGATTAACCCAAACCACCAATGCCAACCTTGAATACCGAAACATTGGGGTTACGGTCAGCATCACTCCTCTCATTGGCGACAATGGAGTCATTACACTAGATATCGATCATGAAATTTCTGAAGAAGCCAATCTAGGAAATGCCACATCCGGGAATTCTGATGTGAGTTCGACAAGTGTAAATGGTATTCGTACAACACGTACGACTATGAGCACAAAGGTTCATATGCCGGACAAACACTTCCTCATCCTCAGTGGAACCATGAGAAATCAGGTCACACGGGCCGTCTCTGGTATTCCTTGCCTTGGGGGACTCCCACTTGTCGGAGCCGCCTTCTCGCAAACATCAAAGGTGACAGAAAATCGAAATGTGATTATATTCGTCAAGCCGCACATTATCGACACAAACGAAGCTTACGCTCAGATCACTCAAAAGCAAGAAGACCTCTATGGAAGTAAAAATCAATGTAATACCCAAGATTTCAGCTCTGGCCTTGAACTCGTCCGTTCCCCTGATGATCAAGATTACGAAGACGAGTAGAAACCTCTTTCTTCTTTTGGCTCTCTTCCTTGTGACTGGCTGCGTACAATCAACAAAAAATGAGATTACCCCCCACTTAAGTTATTTGGTTCAGGATAAATATCTGCAGAGCATGCGCTCGATCTTTACCCCATTGACAGAGGCTGAAAAAACGACCCGTTGGGGGACTGAGTATGAACTTGGTCTTGCGTTTGCAAAAAAACTCGACCTTTACCGAGCCGTCACCTGTTTCAAAAGAGCTGACATCTTGATTGACCCGGCTCAATATGATCGAAAAGCAGAAATTGAATATCAAATTGTCAATTGTTACTACCTCGGCCGTCGGTATGCCGACGTTGTTGAAGCTTTTGAAGAATCGATGCTTGCCAATACCAGCCGTACTTTTGTCGGTTTTCGTGACCTTTTAGTCATTCTATTTGATTCCTACCTCCAAGAAGGTGATAAGGAAAAATCGGATTGGATGGTTCAAGCGCTTGAAAAGTACTTTCCTACTGATGCAAAAAAATTAAAACTCACCTCAGCAATTCAGCGTGCAGACCTTCCCCAATTAGAGACCCTCTCTAAATGCGGAAATGATGAAATTCGTTTTGCTGAGCTTCTTTCTCGTTCAAAACATAGAAATGAAATCCCCCTTGATGAGGAGGACGACTCTCTCAATATTTATAAAGCTTCACATGATGAAAAACTAAGCGGCTCTCCCCTTACACTCGAAGAAGAGATTGAACTCAAAGAGCTCACCTCCTTCACCAAATGTAAGGCAGCGACCAATGAGATTCTTGAAAGCTATGAGAAAAAAAGGAAAAGTCCCACCCTGGCCGTTGCCCTCAATGCGACACTTCCTGGACTCGGTTACCTCTACTTAGGACAAACTCAAACAGCATTTACCTCTTTTTGGCTCAACGGACTTTTTATTGGAGCGACCACCTACTTCTTTAAACAAGGAAATATTCCAGCAGCTTTGATTACACTTGGTTTTGAATCCGGTTGGTACTTTGGAGGACTCGTTGGAGTGCGAGAAAACACCTATTTTTACAACGAGCGGATCTTCGAGAACGAAGCCCATCCAAAGATGCGAGATCATCAACTTTACCCCATATTGATGCTCAATCATGGCTTCTAAACTCATTGCCTTATCTTGTTTATTGCTAAGCACATCCTTATATGCAGCCTCGGGTTTTTTTGACCCCTGGGGCAAGGATAGTGGTCTCTCAATTACCCCCTCCATGGCCCCTCGGACCCTGTCCACACCCCCCAAAAACCGTAACTCATTAAGTAAGACGGCAGAGAGCGTCATTTTGTTCCATCAAAACGTCATTAGTCCCGCAGACGGCCCCCGCTCTCATTTTCGTCCCACATCGGCCCGCTACATGCTCCTCGCCATGCGCAAATATGGTGTCATAGAAGGGTACCTAAAAGGATGCGACCGTCTCCTCAGAGAGAACTCAGACCCCTGGGTCTACCGCACCGTCGTCATCAACAAAAAGTAATACAAGTACGACCCCATCTAATCGCAGAGAGGGTTCCTTAAGTAACATCTTCTTTACTTCAGTAGTGGCTTGTATAGCCTCTTCCCAAGAGAACTCCCAATATTCCTTCCTAGGATGCCGA
>CAYZDL010000003.1:0-58974 GCA_964477345.1 uncultured bacterium | reverse complement strand
GGCTTGTATAGCCTCTTCCCAAGAGAACTCCCAATATTCCTTCCTAGGATGCCGATAAAATTGAACAACTAACTCACCTTTCTCTTGAGAAATTTCCGCACATATATGATCTCAGAAACAAGCTTCTCCCTATCCGGAATACTTGCAACCGTTATACGAAATTTATCCATACAATGCCCTCTAAAGTAAATCTTTATCAGCATCTATATCAGCTAAGCCAAGCTCTTTTTTCTTAATATTGAACGCGAAAGCCTGGTGTTCTAAAAGGGAGATTACTTCATGAAAAGCCATAAGATACCCTAGATTATAATCAAAATCTTTGGGATCAGAATTATCCTTGTTCAGTTTTGCTTTCCTTGCACTTTCCTTAAGTAGAAATATTGAATCTATGAGAAAACCTTGAAATTTTTCATCACTCATAATCTTAACTTTTAACCCCTCTCATTTAAAATCAATAGTAAGGGCTTGTATAGCCTCTTCCCAAGAGAACTCCCAATATTCCTTCCTAGGATGCCGATAAAATTGAACAACTAACTCATCTTTCTTTTGAGAAATTTCCGCACATATATGATCCTTGCAACCGTTATACGAAATTTATCCATACAATGCCCTCTAAAGTAAATCTTTATCAGCATCTATATCAGCTAAGCCAAGCTCTTCTTGCTTAATATTGAAAGCTGTAGCTTGCTGCTTCATGAGATCAATAACTCTATGAAAAGCCATAAGATACCCTATGCTATAACCAAGATTCTCTGGTTTTGAATTGTCCTTTTTTTCTTTTGCCTCTCTAGCCAATTCTTTAAGTAAAAAGGTTAAATCCCAAATATAACTCTCAAATTTTTCATCACTCATAATTTTAATTCTGTAATCTCTCATTTAAAATAGATTGAAGAATATCTCTTTGTTCGCTCAATCGTTTGATATCGGATGGCCATTTTTCATCGATTAAAGCATTTCGCTCTATTACTTCAAGTTCATACCAATTTGGATAATGTTTCAAAGGATCAGCAATTTTGTCTCGATGTATAGCGATCTGCTTTTCATAGCTTACTATCCCTTTTTTAAGTTCTTTAGTTCTCTTTCCTAAATAGTCGCGTACGAATTTTACATGTCTGCCCCCCTTTAGCGCTTCATTATATATCTCCGTCGCTCTTCCTGCATTTGTTATAGTTGGTGGAGGAAAGCCTCCAATAGTAATGTCTTGTGTCCTATTATCTGCAGTATACTGCTCGGCTTGATTCGTTGCAAAGAAACGATCGATTTTTTCGTGACCAGCGGCGATTATCTTTTGATAATTTTCAGAAGGATTCATTAAATCGGGAGAGATTTCTAATCCCTCTGGTAAGAATCGATTTCCAATTCTCTTACTATCATCAAGAACTCCAGGTGCAAAAGAACCAATTTCATCAACACCGTCCAATACCTCGTGAGCAAAAGTAGAACCATAACCTCTAATCTTTTCTAAATAATCTGGCTCTCTAGCATCAACCACCTTTGACACGTCATCTCTATAAATTGAAACCATTTCCGTATTGAAACTAACAATCTCTGGTGATTGATCAGAAGAAGCATATGCGTAGGGTGAACCAGGATATTCTCCATAAAATGGGGCAATATCCAGATCAAACGATTTGGCAATTGTCTCTCCTGAATTCTTTTCAGGCATACCGTAGGGATTTGATTCAGGTATTCTAACGTTAGAGGGGGGTGCATGATAAACAAAATTAGCTTTCCCCGATGAACTATCACCGCCTTTTAAAACGGCGGCTGCTATGGTGATAAGAATACCTACACCAGTCAGTATCTCTTTTTTATACTCGGTTACAAATTCCTTAGTTTTATTCCAAGAGTCGCCAAATGCTCCGCATAACATAAACAGCTGCACATCGATGTCTTCCGCAAGACTATTCTCTAATGCGATTGCCTTATCGAGATCATTCCGATCCAAACCTGCCCATGCTAAAAAAGTAAGCATGTTTCGTTTTTTATTGAGTTCAGAAAATGACCCCATTCCATCAAAATCATCATTCTCTATTGCTTCGATCCACTCTACGATAGCGTCGTAAGAAATTACTTCCCCATTCAAATTTGGCGCATACAATCCAAGTATCGCTACTGTCAATACCACCCGTATCCAAAGAAATCGCTTCAATAACATACCACCCTCCTTCACAAAATTTATACTAAGACTCTTTTTTTAATAACCTGTCAGTATTAATGCAATGAATTTTAGTGCTATACGTCGACACTATGACTATTTTTTGGAAACGGTAACGGAGATTAGAACGCTGGAATAACGGCACCTTTGTATTTCTCGAGGATGAATTTTTTCATTTTCTCTGAGGTCATCGCCTTTTTGAGGGCGACGATGTCAGGTCGATTTTCTGTACCGGTTCGTATGGCAATGATGTTGACATAAGGGGAATCTTTGCCCTCGATAGCTAAGGCATCCTTTAAAGGAGAAAAGCCTGCTTGCATGGCGTAATTGGTATTGATCGCAGCCACTTCGACATCTTGGAGAGTACGGGGCAACATTGAGGCATCGACCTCAATAAATTTAAGCTTCTTGGGATTGTAGCCGATGTCTAACACTGTCGCTGTTAACTTGTCCTTGTCATGAAGTTCGATAAGCCCGTGTTTTTGGAAGAGTAGAAGCGCTCTTGCCTCATTGGTCGGATCATTTGGAATAGCAACAGTCGCGCCATCTTTAATCTGAGAGAGGGAATGAATTTTTTTGGAATAGATCCCCATTGGCTCAACTTCAATTTTAGCCAAGCTTTCAATTTCGTAGTGAAATTGCCTGATTTGCTCTTCTAGGAATGGGATGTGCTGAAAAAAATTGGCATCTATTTCGTGATCTGCAAGAGCTCTATTCGGCATGTTGTAATTTTCGGTGACGATAATGACGAGATCAATCCCCTCTTCTTTGAGCTGAGGTTTTACAAATTCTAACATTTGAGCGTGTGGCACAGGAGTTGCGGCGACCCGAAGACCCTCTTTTGACTTTGAGCAGCTAGAAAAAATTGCCAACAGGGCTAGTGTACAAATCGCGAGGTGTTTATTCATAGATACGCTTTCCCCTTTTACTAAGGATTGATTTCACCAAAAGATCCCCGATCCACTGAACAATTTGGACTAAGAGAATGAGAAGAATTACCGTAACGACCATGATGAATGTATTGAAACGGTTGTAACCATACTGGATGGCAACTTGTCCAAGTCCTCCTCCTCCGACGAGTCCTGACATCGCGCTGTAGCCAATGAGGCTGACAATCGTTAACGTAATTGAAGAGATAATCGAAGGAAGCGCCTCTTGTAAAAGGACCTTGGTAATGATTTGCCAAGTGCTAGAACCCATTACAATCGCTGCCTCGAGGATGTGACAATCAACCTCTTTAAGACTAGTTTCAATTAGTCTTGCAATGAAAGGCGCTGCGGCAACTGTCAAGGGAACGATCGAGGCAGTGGTCCCTAAACTTGTTCCAATTAACAACCTTGTTAGGGGAATTAACGCCACCATCAAGATTGCAAAGGGAAAGGAACGGCCAATATTGACGACAGTTTCCAACACTTTATAGAGAATGGGGCTCTCTTTTATGTGACCCTTGTCTGAAATTGTCAGTATCACTCCAAGGGGTAATCCAATCAGAGTGGCAAAAAAAGTCGAGACAAAAACCATATAAAGAGTGTTGTACAATTGAAGTGGAAGAAGCTGAAATGCAAGTTCTAGATTAGGACTCATTGGATTTAATATCCTCATGGTAGACATTGTTTTCAGCAAGGTATTTCAAGGCTTCTTCAATCCCTTCGGGTGATCCAACAAACTCAACCACCAAAGTCCCAACAACTGTTGTTTGCAGACAATCAATCCACCCTAATAGGATGTTGACATCTACCTGATATTTTTTTGCGATCTGCGAAATGAGTGGCTCGCCCGCTGCCCCTCCCTTAAATCTCAATCGGATCAATTTCCGATTGTGAAAATGCGATGTAATAAATTGTTCAGGAATTTCGTGTGAAGAGCCTTGAATAAAATGCTTAGTCGTTGGATGGCGTGGCTCTGAAAAGATCTCTGTCACAAGCCCCTCCTCGATGATTTTTCCCCCTTCGATGACGGCGATTCGATTGCAAATTCGCTTGATCACCTCCATATCGTGGGTGATTAAAACGATGGTGACACCTAATTTTCTATTGATCATCTTGAGAAGATTTAAGATTTCCTTAGTCGTCTTCGGATCTAGGGCCGAAGTTGCTTCATCACAAAACAACACCTCAGGATGATTTGCTAAGGCCCGGGCAATACCTACTCTTTGTTTTTCCCCTCCGCTCAAATGAGTAGGAAATAGTCTCTTTTTAGAAGAGAGGCCAACCAATGCGAGGAGCTCAGCAACTCGTTTGTTTCTCTCTTCCTTTGAAATTCCTGCAATTTCTAGTGGGTAGGCAATGTTGTCCCCCACATTCCGAGAATTCAATAGATTGAAATGTTGAAAGATCATCCCCATTTTCAACCTGAATTGACGAAGTTCTCTCCCCTTCAAATCATTTATGTCGGTGTTATTAAAAAGCACCCTTCCACTAGAAGGCTTGATGAGCCCTGAAAGGCACCGAATTAATGTCGACTTACCGGCCCCACTTAGACCGATAATTCCATAGATATCTTTCTTAGTAATTGTCAGGGAGACGTCATCGATAGCTTTAGTGACCTTATCATTCTGCTTGTATTCTTTCGATAAGCCAAAAGCCTCAACCACAGGTCTCAAAATTGCATATTGTGCATCATCCATAATTAGAAGGACTCTAACACAATGCCCCTCAAAAATCCAGAATCTATTAACCTGATCAACGCAAACGTTTAAATCTTTACATTAATAATGTGTAAAGATATTTTCGGAAAAATGAAACATTTCCTTTTTTTCGTTTTTGTGTTTCCTGCGTTGTTGTTCAGCGCATGGGATGAGCTTTTTCTGGGAGATGCCGATCCTGCTTTAGTCAATCATGTCAATGTAATCTCTGGTAACCTGCAACTATTCTTCGAGGATCAAGTGATACAAGGGGCAGTGCCCATCCACATCACTAGAACCTACTCTAGCGCCAGTCACAATGAAGTCACTCAGCGCAAAAAAATCGATCTTAAATCATTGGAAACGATTTGGCAGCCCGAAGGAGGCTGGAGTTTTTTTCCACACATACAAATGCTCGTTGATCCGAGAAATGCTGGATCATCTGGGTACGACGGTTTCAAAGTTTACCTAAAAGAGCCTAATGGCGTTATGATTACCTATAAATATGTCAAGAAGGAGGGTGACATCATAATCATGCAGTCAGAAAGTAAACGGAGGCAGAGTTTTGGAATGATCAGTGGTCGTTTTAATCCAAATAATCACCGGCTTCATCTCAATTACAAAAAAGGGAATGCGACTGTTTACTTAGCAGATGGCGGGAAACGTATTTATAAAGGTACTCCAAGAAGCTTTAAAGATAAAATTGTCGATAGCCATACCTATGATTTTGAGCGAAATCTCAGGTACTATCTTTTACAAGAGGCAGTTTCTCCTTCGGGGCAAAGAACGGTTTTCCGTTATGAATATGAGGGAAAGCATATTCATGTCACACAATACAACCCTAAGGGAACCAAAATTTATGCCTCTATTGTCATAGAGCAAATGAATACTGAGTCTCCTTATTGCATATTTGTCCTGTCCAATACGGGGCAATATGTCAAGTATACAGGAAATTCTTTCAAAAAACAAAACACTCTGTCATCAGTAGAAACGACTTCTGATCCATCACAACTATTAACCTACTCCCCAATGCGTAGGGGGCAGGAAGCTGTTCTTGATCGTATCTTCGTGCAAGGTCAAGAACAGCTCTATGTAGATTATTATCGCCCCTCGAATAAAGAAGACGGCAAAGAATGGGAAAGGAGCCCCCATCTGAAGCCCTTTGAAATTGACAGGGTCAAAACCATCTCACAAAGGGGGCAATGCATTGCTTCTTTTACCTATGTGCCGGGAATTACTGATCTACGCGACGCCAATCATATCCTCACACGATACCACTACCGCGATGAAAACCTTTTGCTAATCGAGTATTTTGATAAAGATGATCAACTCTACTGCTCCCAAAAATTTACCTGGCAAGCGGGGCATCTAATAGAAAGAGCTATGTGTAATTCGAATGAGGAAATGATATTTTCAAAATTTTTTGTCTATGATGACTATGGAAATGTTATTCAAGAAAGCATCCATGGCAATTTAACAGGTAAATCATCCAATGAGAGTTACTCTAAGTGGTATCGTTACGATCAAAGGAACCTTCTTGTAGAAGAGCGGGAAGAGAGTGGATTACTCTGCTTTTACTCTTATCTAAAAGAGACTGACTTGCTTGAACATAAACGCATTATGATCGATGACCAGATTATTTTTGAGGAAGTCTATGAATACGATCAGGACCATCTTTTAATAGAGAAAAGAGCCTTTGATCAGGGTCATGAGAATGTAGAAAAATACAAGAGGGACCCGCAAAATGGCATGGTCATGGAGGTGGATACAGGTCTTAAAAGAACAGTCTACAAGTACGACATTCCACGGCGTGTAATTAAAGAAGAGACCAGCCACTACTCAATTTCAACAGACTACGATAAAGCAGGCCGGGTCATTAGCAAAACCCTTCCCCTTGGTAGCAAAAATGAATATTCTTACGACGTTTGGGGCAATCTTATTGAGATTAAAGAAGTAGGCTCCCCTCGAAAAAAAATCACCTATGATGCACAAAACCGTCCTATCAGTTGTTGTCAGAATGGTAAACAAAGTTCCATGATGTACGATTCCTTGGGAAGAGTAATCGCTGAACGAGACTATAAAGGTGCCATCACACAATTTGAATATGATGCTTTTGGCAGGTGCATTAAAAAGACTCTTCCCACTGATGATGTGATTCGATATGAGTACGATCTTCAGGGTAACATTGTTTATGAAGAGCTCCCAAACGGATCCATTACACGAAGCGAGTATACAATCTTTAAAAAGCCCTTTCACGTGATTAGAGCCGATGGAAGCGAAGTCTGGAGTTATTATTCTCCAACGGGTGAGCTTAAAGAAACCATTCAAGCTGACCAGACTAGAATATTCTACGAATATGACCCATTACGCCGATTAGTAGCTAAAAAGCAGGCGAACCTGGAGGAAAAATGGGAATACGAAGGCGTCCTTTTAAAACGACATGTAGATCCAGAAGGCTTGATCACGAGATATGCCTATGATTCCTATGGTCGTAAAATCGAAGAGAGTTGCGAGGGGAGAAAGCGAGAGCTTTTCTACGATGAGCTGGGGTATGTTAAAAAAATAGTTGAAGGTGAGCTCTACAAATTGGAGTCCCATGATGTAGAAGGCAAGATCATCGAGAGCTCTGAAAACGGATTTAATCGAATTTGCTACCTCTATGACAATGAAGGGCGCAAGTCACAAGCAAGAAAGGGAGATGCGGTCGATACATTTTTCTATGACGCGGAGGGAAAGCTTGCCTTACATGTTAATCCCCTTAATGAAAAAACTGAATTTATCTACGAAGATGACTCTCGGACTATTGTAGATGCTTTGGGCAATAGGACCATAGAGAGATTTGATCGACTTTCAAGATTGATTCAAACCGAAAAACAATCTGCTGATGGGAAAACGGTATTTCGAGAAGAATTCATTTACGACAAAATTGGGAATGTTTCAAAACGATCTACAACGATTTTTGATGGAGAGATTCCTCAAAAAGTCATTGAGGCGGAGTTTGCCTATGATTTGATGGGGCGGCTTATAGAGGAGATTGAATCGGGGCAAAAAAGGACCGCCTATCATTATGACGTAAAAGGAAGGCTCACCTCTAAACTGCTCCCAAGTGGAGTATCCCTCGACTATCAGTATGACGACTTAGATCGCATGATAGGACTTAAAAGCTCTGATGGAACGATTTGGTATGAATATTTCTATGAAGGAACCCGTCTTGTTAGAGCCGAAGATTGTATTTTGGAAAAATCAATCATCCGCTCCTACACGAAATTTGGAGAACTTGCAGAAGAGATCGGATTTTCTGATCATAGAATATCTTGGAGTTACGATAAGTATGGTAGAGTCACTCAACTAATTTTACCGGATAATAGTGCGATTGGATACACCTATAACGGAAGTTGCATGGAAAGTATCACTCGCCTATCCAAGCAAGGAAAGCGACTGTATGAGCATTGTTATACCAAGTTTGATCACAATCAACATGTGGAAGAAGAAGAGTTAATCGGAAATCTTGGGAGAGCTACGAGCAAGCGGGATCTTTTAGAAAGGCCCCTTGAAATGATCACCCCCTACTATAAGTTGGAGCTTATCTATGGACCCACAGGCCTGATTACAAAAAATCATAATTCTTTAACAGAGAATAAAGAGTACCAATATGACTCGTTAGAGCAATTGACCCAAGAAAATGGCAATAGCTACTCATTCGATTCGATTGGTAATCCAAAAGAATGTGAAATCAATGATTTAAATCAGATTATCACCTCATCTACGGGCAATTTCAAATACGATCTGAATGGGAATTTGATTGAATGCAATGGTGTTTCTTACTGCTATGATGCCCTAAATCGACTAAAAGAAATCCAATATACCAAAGGGAAAAAGGTGGTGTACACTTACGACCCCTTCTCAAGACTTGTATCTAAAAAAGATTCTCAAACCATTTATTATTTATACGATAAAGATTATGAAATTGGCGCTATGGATCAAAATGGGACCCTTTTTCAGCTTAAAGTATTGGGACTTGGTGTAAAAGGCGACATTGGAGCTGCCATTGCTATTGAGATTTGCAAAAAGAGATTCGCACCACTACATGACTTTCAAGGAAATTTGATTGGCCTAGTAAACTCTGACGCCAAAATCGCTGAAACCTACGACTACACGGCTTTTGGTGAAGAAGTTTCTTCAGATCACATTAATCCCTGGCGATTTACTTCTAAAAGGCACGATGAGAAGCTTGTTTTCTTTGGGAAACGGTTCTATGATCCAAAACTAAAACGCTTTTTAACGCCAGATCCTGCCGGCTTTGCCGATAGCCGCAATCTCTATGTTTACACGCTCAATAGTCCTACTAACCGACTCGATCTATTTGGCCTCAAATCCGAATTTTTTTTCTCCCTACCAATCAAAGGAGCAGCCCCGAATGCCAACTATTCTAATCCATTTCCCCGAACACATCGCGACTATTTGATGCCGGTCGAGTGGATAGGAACAGGAAGACTCAATGAAATGACAGCCGACATGCTATTTATTGCATCCAGAACATTCGATCTTACATTTACACCCCAGGAAATACGTGCAGGAAGCTTTAATTTTTTCGATCATATTCATGAACTTATTGAAAATGCGGATAACAAAATTGCCTTCCTCACCTTTCAAAATGGAATTAACACCTCTCGTGAAGATTGGATCAGAATGGGGCATCAAATGGCCTGGATCTTCCCCAAAGGAACGCTCATTGCCAGCGTTTACAATCCAACCAATGGAGTAATTCCCGGCGTATATCGTTCCTTTAGAGAAAGGGCTGGAGAAGAGACCTATAGTGCCAAAGCTCTTAGAGTTTTTCACACAGACCTCATCGATATTCTAAATACACATGCACCAAACGCAAAAGCCCTCCACATCGCATACAGTGAAGGCGGAATCATCTATAACCGCAGCTTCGAAGGGATGTCAAGAGAAGATAAAGAACGAATGCAGGAATTTCTTTACTGTGAAGGGATAGGTCCCGCAGAGTCGATTCCTAGAAGGTATGCATTGGATGCAGTAAGTATTTTTTCAGATGCAGATTTTATCGCGAGATGGTTTGCAAAGCAATCGAATGAAGAATACAATGTGCAGTGGGTGAAGGCAGAAACTCCTTTAGCACGAAGGACTATGTTCATTGCGGATCATGGTATTGGTGAAGCTACATATACGGGTGTTCTGAATAACGTTGTAAAAAAATATGGAGATAAACATGGATTTTATGTGTGCAATCAAAGGTAGTCTTTTTCTGGGGCTAAGTTTGTTAGCTGCTGAACCAATGGTTGTCGATAGCCCCAAAGAAATTACTTCTGAGTGGGAATCGAAAGTTTTTGGGATTCGGCATGGGGTTACGGATCTTGTGGGTGCCGTTGAAGAGATGGTGGAAGGTTTAACGGGTACTGATTTTGGAGAACAATTTCTCAATAGACTAAGAGATCATGTCCAAAAAGAACCCACAGGGGAATACGTCGAATATTGGAGTAATGGAACTCTTAAAGCGAAAATTCCCTACAAAGATGGTAAACCGAATGGTCATGTGCATGGTTGGTATGACAACGGAGTAGATGCATTTAAGGGGTTTTTCAAAGAAGGAATCAAGCAAGGTATACATATTAGTTTCTATCGAAAGGACCCAGTTCAAAATCTTAAAAAAATACACATGCTTACATATAATGAAAATGGTTTGCTAGATGGTTATCAAACCACAAACCATCCAACAGGAAATTTATGGATAGCGATTAAGTACGTAAATGGGAAAGCTGAAGGCCCCTTGGAAGGGTGGGATATTAAGAGGCGACAATTTATATCAGCGGAGTATAAAAAGGGTCTTTTACAGAAGGAGCCACCCCTCCCACCTGAAAAAAGAAAACGCCCCGAAATTGCAATAGATGAGAGATATGTGAACGAAGTGATTAGAGATTTTCAAAAGGATATGGGAAAGGAATTTAAAATTCAGGCAATTGGATCTGGTGCAGGCATGCCGTTTGATGTTGAAAGAATTATTGTTGAATTTGCTGTGATGAAGAGAATTACGATCGAAGAGGCTCGAAATCTAATTGTTACCCTCAAGCAAAAACTGGCAGACAGGGTTAATGAACATGAAAAATTGAGACCCTACTTAAGAGAATACCCCTTTAGTCCGATGAGAGCTGTAGTTAATCTCTCCTTCATACATAGAAATACTAAGAAAGAACCTCTTCAAGATGGCGATCTTTTATTTATTACTGTAGGAAATACTAATGAAATATCTTATTTTATCAAGGATTCAAAAAAACCGGGAAAAGAGGATGTTTTCAAAGAACCCTATGAAGAAGCTGTTAAAATAGTCAAGGCTAAGGGAAATAAGATTTCATTAGATAAATGAAGCAGGAAGACATCTTAGGTCTTGCTGTGGAGTTCTTCACGACTCTTGCTATTGCTCTTCTTTTTCACCTTAAAACGGATAGGACACCCGGTGAATTCGTATTCTTTTCGAAACTCGTTAATAAGATAACGACGATAAGATTCTACGAGAAGCTCTTCGTAATTGACAAAGAGGACAAAGGTAGGGGGGTGAACCGAAACCTGGGTCAGATAATAGATTCTAAGGCGCTTTCCATTGACTGTAGGGGGATGATTTCGGTGGATTGCACGCTCAAGGAACGTATTGAGCTGACCTGTCGAAATACGCTTATCTAGATTTTCGGTAATTTCAAAAATATTGGGGAAAAGCTCGTCGACGTTTCGTCCCAATTTTGCAGATCCGATGATGATCGGAACGTGTATTAAAAAATGATTGAAGGTTCGAATTTGGTCAAGGACGTGCTCCATCCGAATATCTTTTACAGCATCCCACTTATTGACAAAGATCAAACACCCTTTACCTAGTTTCTGGACTTCATCCAGTATGCTTTTTTCATGAGATGTGAGTCCTTCGGTGCCATCGATCATCACAATGCAGACATCACAATCTTCGATCGCTTTCATTGTACGCATAAAAGCAAACTTATCGACCGTCTCCTTTTCTGCCTTCTTTTTACGAAACCCCGCCGTATCGATGAAGATACACCCTCCCATTTCAATATCGACAGAGTCACGTGTAGTTCCTGGGATGTCGCTAACAAGACATCTCTCCTCATTGAGCAAATAGTTGAGAAGGGTCGATTTTCCCACATTAGTACGCCCTACGATCGCTACCTTGGGCTTATTCACCTCTTGCGGCTGCTGATCATCAATAGGGGCTATAATTCCCTGCAATAAGTCGGCCACTCCACGTCCATGTAGAGCCGATACACAATAAGTCTTTTCAAAACCAAGGGTATAAAATTCTGAAGCGGCCCCTTCGGCTTCAATCGAGTCAATCTTATTGATGGCCAAGTAGACAGGCTTCTGCGTTTTAAATAATAACCTTGCCACTTCTTCATCTTGAAGAGTTACCCGTGAGGCCCCATCGACGACAAAGACCAAAGCATCGGCCTCTTCAATCGCGATTAAGGTCTGCTCCCGAATCTCTTTAGAAAAAGCAATCGAGGCCGTGGAGTCGATACCCCCGGTGTCAATTAAAGTAAAATTTTTCCCAAAAGCCTCAGCCTTTTCAACCAGACGGTCGCGAGTCACCCCTTCGAAATCTTCGACGATGGAGCGCCTTTTCCCGCACATACGATTAAATAGAGCCGACTTCCCCACATTGGGACGTCCAACGACAGCAACAGTATACATAGACAGATATCATAGGAAATAGACCGATTTAATAACAACCTGAGTTTTACAAACACCTTATCCTCTCAAAAAATATTTGCAACTTCCATCAACTAGATTTTTTTCTGATGATGCCTGGGAAGGGAAGAAATTACCCTCTTATAATCAAGAGGACCTTTAGTGGAGAGTTGTAAAGAAATATCCTCGAACACTATTTCTGTTTCAGATTTATCCGAAAAGAACAACTTATGAGAGTACTTGTTCTCATTTTTAAGCCACTCCAATTCATCTCTCAGGATCTCTAATGTATTCTCTTCAAAGAGACTTGAATCTAATTTACTTGCATTCAAATATTCAATGATGAGTGCAAAATAGCCCACTTGTCGATCTCCACACAATAGATGAAATGTTGCTGTTTTTCTTTCCTCATCGTAAACAACCTTCTCTATAATGGCATCATGTAAGCTAATGCTTCTAAAAAGCACTTTTAGAGTAAATGGTAGCGCTTCAAATATCTCATCAAGATATTGATTATATTTTTCGACTCTTTCATCTACTGTGGCTTCAGACAAGTCTCCTGAAAACCAATCTTTTGTGAAATACTTCATTCCCCTCCCGGTACCTCCCACCCATGTTCTCATAACCATTTTTTTTCCACATTTGTGAGTTCTCTACCCCCATGTTTCCAAGTTCCATCATGATTTAATGCATGTTCATCATCATCAAGATGGACGTGGTCTTTTTCAAAAGAACCCCTACCTTTATCTGCTCGATCTACGGAACTTGGGGCTTGATCTCTTTCAATCTCTTTTTGTAACTTGCCAGAGCTATCACGCTCCTCTTTTTTATTATGCTTCTCCCTATGAATCTGCTCATGCGCACGTTCTTCAAGCATTCTGGTATATTCAAGAACATCTCTTTGTTCTTTATCATCCAAATTTTCCCACTCCAACTTGACGATATTAAAATCTCGCTTATCCGATAATCTCTTTTTATTCAAAAGTTGGTTACCTTTATCTACAGCTTTGCTGGCTGTCCAGGCTCCAACAGCAATTGCCCCTATTTCAAAGACCTCCCAGAGACCAATTCCTAAAGGAATCGCAAACACAAATTGTCCATTCGGATCTATATATCGAAAAGGATTGTTAAGAAGGTATGCATACAAATTGCTACTGTCGATGCAACCCAATGGATCCGGTGTAATCCATCTTTTTAAAGACGGATCGTAATAACGATGACCAAAGTAAATAAGATTCGTCTCAAAGTCATAATGCTTACCAGAAAATACCCAGGGGGTGATGATTGGTTTTTTTTGCAGATCTTCTCCAAAAGGATCTAGGGGTGCAAAAGAAATAACTTCTCGAGTTACAGTGTTTATTAATTTGGCAATATTACCTTGTACATCGTGTAAGGGCGCATAAATGCCATTTTGGGTTTCAATAGCAACAGCCCTTACAACCTCAGGATGAAAGGTTCTACCAGGAATACGCAATTGTTCAATTTTTCCGCTTTCTGTAAAAACAGCTATCTCATTTGAATGGTAATATAGATTGTATTTTCCCTGAGGGATAATGATTATAGGAAATTTCCGCTACCTGACCCAAAAGAACATAAGGGATACAAAGAAGCAAAAGTTGCCAGCGCAATAGACCTCCCTCCTATTGATTAGGGTTAGGAAAGTATAGAATCAGCTTTTTTTTTTACAATAAATTATCACTTCAAGAGGAATTTATTCTACAAGCAAAGAAAATCCGCGCATCTTGTATACTATTTCGTTGTTCTATTTTGTTAAATAACATCAGAAATTATTTTAGTGAGAAGTTTTCTCAATTCATCCTTGTCAAGTCTCTTAAGCTCATTTTCAGAGTCGTATCCTACCACGTTTTCAATCAAATCTTTTTTTCTTTCAATTAGCTCATGGATATGCTCTTCGATGGTGTTTTTGGACACCAGCTTAAAGACCGAGACTCCACGACTTTGACCAATCCGGTGGACTCGGTCTGTCGCTTGATTTTCTTTTGCAGGATTCCACCAACGGTCGTAGTGAACGACAACAGAGGCGGCTGTCAAATCAATTCCTACTCCTGCCGCTTGTAGAGATCCGACAAACACCTCACAGGAAGGATCTTCCTGGAATTTTTTCATCTGTTCGCGTCGGTCACGCGTTGATCCACGAATGGCAGCAAATTGAATCTGATTTTCTGTTAAGTAGTTCTCAATGATGTCGAGCATTTCGAGAAATTGCGAAAAGACTACCACTTTTTGCTTGCTCTGCCTTGCCTCCTCGATGATTTCGACGAAAAAGTCCCACTTACCACTTTGGTACTCAGCATAATTTTTCACATCCTTGAGGTGCAGAGCTGGATGATCACACACTTGCTTGAGGTGATTAAGAAGTGCAAAAATATGCATGTAAAATTGCCCCCCCTCTTCATCGAGTATCTTTTTTGAAGAGACGGCAATTTCATCATACAATCTTTTTTGCTCATCCGAGAGATCGACATAAACAATCTCTTCGATTTTCTCTGGCAGATCGTCGAGAACTTCTTGTTTTTTTCGCCGTAAAATAAATGGATGGATCAGAGCTTGCAACGCCTTTTGCCGTTCTTTGTCCCCTCCTTTCTCAATCGGAAGTACATACTCATCTTTAAATTCTTGGGAGGAAGGCATAAAACCTGGTAAGACAATATCAAACAACGCCTTCAATTCGGTCAGATAATTTTCTAAAGGCGTCCCCGTCAAAGCCAACTTCATATCCGATTTAGTTTGCATCAGGGTGCCGTGAATCTGTGATTTTCTGTTCTTTGCCACTTGCATCTCATCAAAAATCGAAACTTCAAATTCCATTTTATTAAAGAGATCCTTATCAGAACGCAGTATTCCATAAGTAGTCAAGATGATATCGAACTTCAACTTCAATTTTTTTGGCTTTCTGAAAGGGCCATGATAGAGATGAACTTTGGCCTTCGGAAGGAATTTTGCTAAAAGATCCTGCCAATGGTAAATGACTGAAGTGGGGCAGACAACAAGAAATTTTTTTCGTTCAGTTTTCTTCTTGGCATTCATCACCGCGGCTAATAGAGCCATCGCTTGGTGAGTCTTTCCCAATCCCATCTCATCGCATAAAAACCCCGATAAACCATACGTGTATAAAAACCAGAGCCACCTCACCCCAATTTCTTGGTAAGGACGCAGTTTAGATTTCAGCCCCTTCAATATCGGAAGAGGAGCCATGTGGACCCCATGCAATGAAGACAATACTTCCATCATCTGTTTTTCTTCATTAGTAACGGCATCAAAAAATTCGACCTCTTCATAGACCGAAAGACGGATCCAATCGAGGGTCGATAATTGAATCTCCCCTGTCGCAGCATTAAAGGCACTTTTAGGAATACGCATTAACCAGCTAAATCGCTTATTCTTTAAATCGATCATCCCTGCATTTGATAGAATAAATGGAGAAAAATGAGACAGCGCCTTGTAAATCTCATAAAGAGGCACCTCTCCATACGATGAGGCAAAAGCAAGAGTCATCCACCAATTCTTATCTTCTTGCCTTGCCGATTTTAATTTTAACCTCAATCTGACTGGCTCAATTAACCTTGTATCCATGTGCAAAACATAAGGCTTGACCCTCTTCATTTCATGCTTCAGAAAATAAGGAACTTGATCTGCCTGAATCACCTTTCGATGACTGTATCGACTCGGAATTTTCATCGCATCTGTGATTTCTGCAAACCCCTTCTCAGGAATATAGACAAAGTCGCCAAAAATACGTGGATGCCTCTCTTTTGCCCAATCTCTAAAGGTAAAGTGAGGCTCTATCAATATTTGATTCTCCTCAGAGAGAACCACCATTAACCCACTCTTCTCCAAACCAGTGTCAGCATGAAAAAATCCTCGAATCTGTTCCAATTCTTCACGATTGTGATAAATGTAGGAAGAAACCATAGTTGCCTCAACAACTTGCGGAACTAACGGCTCTTTGCTTGATTGCCCTTTCCCACGCGAAAAAAATCCCTGCCCTTTTATGTAGAGCCACCTTCCGAAATCGATCACCTCAGAAGCCGAATCAAAATGAGCCTCGTCATGCTCAATGTAAAGTTGTCCATCTTCCACGCGGTACGATAATTTTGTCTCAATGCTCGTTAAATGAATCTGAAACTGCTCAAAGGTATTTAACCAATGCCGATTCTTTTCGATAAATTCAGGAATAAACTCCTTAGGAACAACTTTTTCTACACCTGCAAATAAAAGATTGGATAACCTAAAAAAACCCTTTCCTTCAATATAGGCCCAGGGATCAAAAAAATGAGATTCCCCCCTCGTCAAATCGTCTTGTTCAAACAAATACCCGACAATATGAAGATTGTTTTCCTTGTCAAAGTCAAGGTGATAAGAAATTGGAATCGATTTAGAAGAGATCTCTTCCCCCTCCAAATACCTCTCCAACATCTTAGAATGCTTTTTCAGAAATTCATTCACTTCCTCTTCTTTAATCACCTGTTTCTTGAGAAGCGGATCTGTCTCTTTCGAAAAAAAACCTACATTCTTCTTAAATAACCACCGTCCAAGATCGATAGTGTCTTGATGACTCTTAGCCACTTCTATGGGCTTCGAATTGATTGCGAATGACTTAAGTAGTGGATCATAAACCACCTTTTCTATTTCTAGTCCCTCGAATTCAAAGATCTTCAAATCGGTTTCGTAAATAGAAAGAGGCTCAAGAAGTTCAGAGAAATTAGCCTTAGTGAGGGTAAAACTGATCTCAATTTCTTGCATATCCACATTGATTTTTTGAGGTAATTCCCCTTCTTTCCCTTCAAAAGTAATCTGAGGCACAATTCCTCGATCCTCAAAGATCATCACCCATTTGGCCAAATCAGACCAAAACGACAGCTCAAACTTAAGATAATGGCTCGGAGTCCCTTTTTGATAGAGTTCAAATTCACGAGGATCGAGATTAGAAAACTTTATCGATGTCTCTTCAGTCTCCTCCCTCCTATCATCAATCCACTCTCTGATCAGCTCTCTAGCCTGCTCTCCTTTAAGTTTTAGACAAAAATGTTCCTCTTCATTCTCCCCCATGCAAAGATAAGAGCTCTCTTGTCTCTTCAATACACCCGTTTCATATCCATGTCGCCTTGCCGCAATCTGGAACAGAGCATTCCAAAGAGAGGTACGAAAACGAACATGAAGTGGTTGTTTGTGTCCGCTGAAAATGACCTCAACACCTGCCGCCAAATGGGGACATGTTTTTCGCTCAGCCGCAGCCTCGCAAGTACAGAATTGATCTCTGACCTTCCCCTCTTCATTGACCTGAAGGAAAATCCAGTACTCTGTCTGATCAAACACTTGAATTTGATAGGTTCCCGAAGAAAAGATAATTTGAGATACCGAGCCTTTGCTTGCTAACAGATGCCCGCCTTTAATATCATCTTCTGTAAATGTTAGCCCCACGTCGACGAGCATACCTGATACCTCAACCAATCCCTCAGCATGCCGAATCACCTTCAATGAGGCAAGAGTTTTTTACAAAAAATTAATAAAAGGTGGTTATTTTAAAAAAACGGACATGGCCAATGGCGGTGGTTTGGGTAGGTTTTTGAAAAACGTGTGGGAAGCAATAAGCCGGATTCTGTCGTAGGACAATCATTCATCTAGGTATAGCATCACTGCCACACTCATGCGATCCAGGAAGAAAAGGCGGAGAACCTGCTCATTTTGCATGAATTTCTTCCAACTTGCTTCGGATAGGGTTTGCCTCATGATCCTTGTTTCCAAGGATCAGGTGAGCTCTCAAAGCTCACATTTTCAACCTACCTGGCAGCTCCATTAAAGAGCACACCAGCGGACTATTTTCTGTTGCACTTTCCGTAGCCTTACGGCCCCCAGACTTTCTCTGGTATCCTCTCCTCTGAAGTCCAGACTTTCCTCTATCCAAGACACCTCTTGATATAGCGATTGTCTCGCTTCCCCCACAAAACAGGCTAAACTAGGTTGCCAAAGTCGTACGTCTTCTGCGTCGTTTCGCAGCACTTGCATCGTCGCCCTCTTCAACACCTGGCGTTTCTGACCAAAAGTGAATCCTTGAGCAATGTTCACAAAATACGAGCTTTTCACCCTTACGAACAAGGTTTTCGTGCTGTGCTGTCAAAGCAATATGGCATCCTGTACAGTTACGATTTTCAAGAGGAACTATGACACGGTCTTTTTTGTTAGAAAAGAGTCTCTCATAGATCGCAAGAACCTCAGGGTCAGCGTGCTTTGCAAGTTCTTCCCGCTCTTTCTTTAATTCACTTCCCTCTTGATTGATCTTTTGAATCGTTTCCTTAATCTCTTTTTCAAGCTCAGTACTGCTTTTATCCGACTCAGCGAGAGCTTCCTTGGTCTTCTGATACACTTCCTCTTCGCCATTTTTCCTGTCGACTAAATTGAAGAGTGTTTGTTCAAAAACAGCCCTTTCTCTCTCTAAAAGGGTGATCTCTTTAGTCAAAGCGTTAAACTCATCGATTTTCTTGATAGAGGTCTGCTGATTTTCAAGCCTTTTGATCCTCTCTTTGTGCTCTTCGACCCGGACTTCGTATTGGCCGCACTCTTCCTCAAGGCTTTTAATCTCTTCTTCTTTCTCATCAAGCTGGGCAACCAGTTCGGTTCTGAGAGTCTCGATTTGTTTCAATTCACCTTGTCGCTGACGCTTCAAACGGATCAATCGAACCATCTTCACATCTAACTCTTGAATCGCGAGAATTGGCTTTAAAGACTTATGCATAAACTATCTCTTCTTTCATGGGAAATATTGAAAGCAGTGTATCTCAAAGGGGAATAAACCACAACGGCAAATCTACAGACGAATAAAATTTAAATTAACCGCGTCTCTCGTCCGTAGCCACTGCCACAAAGGCCATATCGATATCACGAATGGCTGCCCTAGCTTCTTGATCTACCCGAATCCTTGTCTCCTGAGTTCCCCCGCGTCTCTGGTTCCTTAAGGAACTCGTAGCCCTTTGCTGAACCTCTCTCAACTCACCTATTAAAGCCTTGTTTTGAATCATGACAATAAAATCACCGTTTTCATCGAGTTTTGTGGCTACTTCTAGAGCTTGCGGGAATAGATATTCCTCTTGCAATTGCAATAAAATCTTCGCTCTTTGAGCCTCACCCTGTTTGCCTAAATTAAAGCTAACACCCCATTTTTCTCCATTAGAAGTAAAATGAGTCTTCGCAACTACTGAAGGGATTCCCCTAAAACCTTTGCTCAAAAACTCCGGTAATGTGAAATTATACTGAAAAAATTCTTGTGCCAATTCCTTTAGGATCTCAGGAGAAATTTTATATAAGTTTGTACTAACAGTTACACCTTTTTTCAAATCCTCATGAATTCTTTTTTCCATCGCTTTTTTGGTGACTATAAGCAATACAGCCCTACCCTCCGAATTTATCTCGAAATGGACTGCCAATCTTGTTTTTTCTTTAATAAAGGTATTTCTTATGACAGCTTCATCGTCCCAAAGACCGAAACGGTTGATTAAACCAAGATCTATACTTAGACCAACAGCTCCTTCCTTAGGATCTCTGACAACCCTAATTCTGGCCACGTGTGAAGAGACCAATTGCTGTGTCTCTAAGTAACAGACAATTCTTACTAGGTCATCCGTTTTGATACTATTTCCAGCTGGGAAAGATTTTCTCACAGCTTCGGCTACTTCCAATGGAAAATCACCTTCATCAGTACTAAAAACAACACCTGTTCTGTTTAATTTTCTGATTAACGCCTCTTCCGACTTTTCGAAAATTTCAACATGTTCGATTTTCCCATACAATTTTCTTTCTTTAGGCTTGTATTTTCCCGGAGAGATAGCTCTAGTATAAAGTAGTAGGCTAACATCGACCAAATTTCCATCAACATATTTTTTGACAATACGATACATAGAATTGGCTCGATGCGTCTGCCCCTCGGCAGGAGAAGAGTACCTATTCGCATTTTTCAATGCGGCAATGCTTCGAGCGTTTATCGATTCGACCTGAGCTCTCCTTAAGAGAAGCTCAGCATCTACAGTAGACAATTCTCTCGTTCCTATGGGGCTTTCGTACTCTTCAATCACAACTTTTTGCTCGTGAGTAGTCGTCCAGACAGGAACTCCAACAAGGAACCCTAGAGTGAAAATAGCCCCTACAAATTTAAATATATAGGCAACGACCCCAAGGATCCCGTTCTCTTGCCAAACCGAAACCCTCAAAGATGCGTTGGCCTTAGTGTCTTGGGGAGCCGGCGAAAAATAGCGCCACCCCTCGGTCTGAAATTGAATAGGGCATGTTAGTTCCATAGAACTCTCCAAACTTAATGAGTCATAATTATAACATAATTATAAATTTAAGCAAGATCCCTTTTTTTAATTAAAATTTAAATTATTCACTTTTATCCATCACTACTCTTGACCCCTGCTAAAAATCTCCTCTTTTTCCCTTTAACTTTTATTTTCTCTATTTTATCGTGTATAGGCTGGTTTAAAACGATTTAAAGGGATAAAAGGCGATGAGTTACCTAAGAAGATTTTTGCAAGACACTGGTGATAAAGGACTAGACGAGTCTAACACTATTGCTTATTTAGCCACTTTAGACCATCTCGAAAAGGAATGCCCTCAAGCTGCAGCGGCTATAGTCGGGGAGTTAAAAAAGCAGCGTAAATCCCTTAAACTCATAGCATCCGAAAACTATTCCTCCCTAACCACTCAACTTGCCATGGGTAACCTTTTAACTGACAAATATGCCGAAGGGCACCCTTTCCACCGCTTTTACGCCGGATGCGAGAACGTCGATTCAGTTGAATCCCTCGGGGTTGAGGCGGCAAAACAGCTCTTTGGAGCTGAGCATGCCTACGTACAGCCTCATTCAGGCGCCGATGCCAATTTAGTTGCTTTTTGGAGCGTTCTAGTTAAACGCTTTGAGAGCCCTGAACTAGAAAAACTTGGTCAAAAATCGGTAGCGGCTATCACCGATGAACAATATGAGACAATTCGCAAAAAATTTGGACAGCAGAAAATTCTTGGAATGAGCCTTGATGCAGGGGGGCATCTAACGCATGGAAGCCGGGTCAATCTCTCTTCCAAGATGTTTCATGCCTTCAATTATGGCGTCGATCCAAAAACCCATCTCATTGACTATAAAGTGATCGAAACTATCGCGATGAAAGAAAAACCCATGATCATCATCGGTGGATACTCCGCTTATTCACGTCACATTGATTTTTCAAAATTCAAGGAAATCGCCCACAAATGTGGAGCTGTTCTGTTGGTCGATATGGCCCATTTTGCAGGTCTTATTGCCGGTGGTGTCTTTACAGGCAATCACAACCCCATCCCATTTGCCGATATCGTCACATCGACGACACATAAAACTCTACGAGGCCCTCGTGGAGGACTTGTTTTATGTAAAAAGGAATTCGAAGAGGTTGTCAATAAAGGATGTCCTCATGTACTCGGTGGACCACTTCCTCATGTCATGACAGCAAAATTAGTTGCCTTTAAGGAGGCGATGCGCCCTGATTATCGAGATTGGGCGACTCAAGTGGTTAAAAATGCAAAAGCTCTTGCTCATGCGCTTATGTCAAAAGGGATTGAACTTCTGACAGGAGGAACTGACAACCATTTGATGGTGATTAATGTGAAAAAGTCGTTTGGACTTTCGGGTCGTCAGGCAGAAAAGGTTCTTGCTGAATGCGGTATTACTGTGAATCGAAATATGGTTCCTAATGATGAAAATGGGGCTTGGTTCACCTCAGGAGTTCGCCTAGGATCTCCTGCTTTAACGACTCGCGGAATGGCCGAGAAGGAGATGGCAATAATTGCCGATTTGATATACAATGCGCTCAAAGAGACGAAGGCTGCGGATGACCCAAACACGGGGAAAAGAAGCCTTGCCAATAGCACTACAGATGAAAAAGTGATCCGCAAGATTCAAAGGGAAGTTGGAGAGCTACTAGAAAGTTTCCCTCTCTACCCACAGATTTGTATAGATAATTAAGTTCGTAAGGAGAGTTGATGAGCGAATTAAAGAATGACACAACAGCTGAGCCCAAAAAGGCAACTGAGTTCGACAACAAAATTGATGAACTGATGTTAAGAAAAAGACGCATCCTCTTTTCTAACCAAGTCGATGATAAATCCGCTGCTGAAGTGATTCGTAAGCTGTGGTACCTAGACGATTTAGATTCAACAAAACCTATTCTCCTTGTGATTAATTCACCTGGAGGCTCTGTCCACTCAGGGTTTGCGATCTGGGATCAAATCACGATGATCAATGCACCTGTCCACACTCTAGTTACAGGACTTGCTGCGTCGATGGGTTCTATTTTAAGTCTTGCTGGTGTGAAAGGAAAACGATTTGCCACCCCCCATTCCAGCATTATGATCCACCAACCTCTCATTGCTGGAGTCATTCAAGGACAGGCTACTGATCTTGAAATTCAAGCTAAGGAAATCATTAAAACCCGAGAGCTACTCATTAATATCTATGTTGAGCAAACAGGACAAGAGCCTAAGCGGATTGAAAAGGCACTAGATAGAGATACATGGCTCACCGCCAAAGAAGCCAAGGCCTTTGGTTTAATTGATCACATTGTAACTAGTTACAAAGAGATTGGAACCGATTGAGTTTTATAAATACCAAGGTTCGGGCAATGATTTTATCCTAATAGAAGACTATAAGGATGAATTTCTCGCGCTACACCGAGGAAAAATCCCCCATCTTTGTCACGCCCATTATGGAATAGGCGCTGACGGTCTCCTATTGCTCCAAAGATCAAATATTGCCGATTTAAAGATGCGGATCTTTAATCAAAATGGAAGCGAAGCCAGAATGTGTGGAAATGGACTTCGTTGTGTTGGCAAGCACTTTGGGAAAGATTGTTCTATAGAAACCCTGGCAGGGATCAGTATCATAGAACTCCCTGGCGATCTTGTTCGAGCCTCACTGCCCATAGCGGAAATGATAGAAGCTTCTATCGCACTTCCGATGAATTTAGAAGGCCACCTTGTCGACACAGGCACAGAGCATCTAGTCATCTTTGTCGACGATCTAACAGCCCCTGAATTGCCGAGACTCGCAGAATTATACCGAGAGCACGAAATGTTCGCCCCTTCCAGCGTTAATGTCAATTACGTCAAAGTCGAATCGAAAATGATTCTCTCAATACGGACCTTTGAAAAAGGAGTTACTCACGAAACTATTTCTTGCGGCACCGGAGGCGCTGCGGCAGCATTCGCCTACAACCAAATAGTCGAGCAACAACCACGACTAAAAGTCTTCTCCAGACATAAGGTCGAGACCTCTTATACAATCGATCACCTAAATACGATTTGGATGACAGGACCTGCGGAATTAGTCTTCACAGGAAATTTCGTAGGAAAAAAAATCTTAATACAATAAGCTTCCTGACAAAAAACCAAAGGTTGGAAATGCGTATGCGTATTGGTGTGCCTAAAGAAATTAAAAATCTCGAATTTCGTGTTGGAGCTACCCCTACAATGGTGGAAGGGTTTATTGATGCGGGCCACGAAGTGACGGTTGAGACTAATGCAGGTGCCAAGATTGGCTATTCAGATGAAATGTATGAGAAAGCTGGCGCTAAAATTGCTCCTACAGCAAAAAGAGTCTGGGAAGCTGACATGATCTTAAAGGTTAAAGAGCCTCAAGACGAAGAATTTCCCTATATGCATCCAAACCAACTCTTATTTTGTTACCTACACCTTGCCCCCGATCCTGATCAAACTAGACAACTCCTCGAAAGAGGCGTAATCGCGATCGCCTATGAAACGGTGATCGACAAGCATGGTAGGCTCCCCTTACTGACCCCAATGAGTGAAATTGCGGGGAGAATTGCTGTACAGGCAGGAGCTTACACATTGCAAATGTCTGGTGGCGGACGCGGTGTTCTTCTCGGAGGCGTACCCGGTGTCTTAGCTGCGGAAGTAGTGATCATTGGTGGAGGCGTAGTTGGCACCAACGCAGCCCAAATAGCAATTGGGATGGGCGCACGGGTAACGATTTTGGACCAAAATTTATCCCGCCTTCGCGAACTTGATGCGATCTATCAAGGAAGACTCAGCACACTCTACTCAACCCCGCAAATCATCTCAAAATTGACAAGCCATGCCGATTTAGTCATTGGCTCTGTCTTAATCCCAGGAAAAAAAGCCCCCCGTGTTGTCACCCGCGAGATGATTGCCAATATGCAGCCAGGCTCTGTCGTTGTCGACGTTTCAATCGATCAAGGAGGCTGTTTTGAAACATCCCGCCCCACTACCCACATCAACCCCACCTACGTTGTTGATGATGTTGTCCACTATTGTGTCACGAACATGCCCGGCGCCTGCGCCCGTACTGCAACTCAAGCCCTAACAAATGCCACTTTCCCCTATGCCATACGAATTGCAAATGAAGGGTACGAAAAAGCATTACGAGAAGACCCCTGCTTTAGACTCGGACTCAATATCCACTGCGGAAAAGTGACCAATGAACACGTAGCACACGATCTGGGTTATGAGTATGTTGCGCCAGAGAAAATTTTACGATAGCCTCTGTTGTTACCTCACTAAAATTCGGGCTTCATTAAGGGGTGAGCGTTTTGGTAAGCCTTTCTTTTCAATGAGGTCGATACCGATGTGTAGATCGTCGTTGTCTTGATTGAAGAATGGCCTAGGATTTCTTGGATCGATTTGAGATCCATTCCCTGCTCCAGTAAGTGAGTCGCCACCGAATGCCGAAGCACGTGAGGAGTAATCCTAAAGGATGACCCAATCCTTCTACATTGATCAGCAAAAAGCCGATCGATCGACCTGGTAGTAATTCTCTTTCCAAATCGATTGAGAAAGATTGCCTTTGGATCTTCCTCCTTTTGATGTTTATCAGAAGATAACATTCTCAAAGGATGATTTAGATAATTTAACAGCCATTGACTAGCCGTTTTTGTCAAAAATGCCATGCGCATTTTCTGCCCCTTACCAAGAACACGAAGAGTCCTTTCCGAATAGGCAAAATCGTTTTTATTTAGGGCGCATATTTCAGCCACCCGAATCCCCGAACTATACAGCACCTCCATAATTGTCCGATCGCGAAATCCCAGATAGGTGGTTGTATCAGAGGCGTTCATAAACGCCTCGAGTTCGGGCAATGAAAGAGCCTTGGGCAAGCTTTTCTTTTGTTTTGGAGTAGCAATCAAGGAGGCGGGGTTTTCTTTCAACACCCCCTGCCGGACGAGAAATTTACAAAACGTCCTAATCGCCGATAATTTACGTGCGATTGTCGCTTTACTTTTATTTTCCAATGTCAAATGATGCAAATGTCGCCGAATCGACCGCTCATTAAATTCACCCTTGGATGTTTGCCAAAACTCAGAGAGATCAATCCCATAATTACGAAGGGTATGAGGAGAAGCCCCACGAACACTCTGCATATGATCTATAAAAAGAGCGATTTGATCCATAACCGATCTTTATACTACATCTACCGATTTACCGTAGCGAGAGTTTTTTGAAAAACTAAATGACCAAGGTCGATCATAATGCGGATAGACGAGCTTTTTTCTCCCCTCTCAATCGAGAAGCTCAAAAGATCGAACGTCTCCCTCTCAACCGCTTCAACAACATCTTTTTCCACCCCTTTCCAAAATGAGCCTGTCGTCCTTTCTGCATATTCAATAAATAACCTCACCTCATTGGGAGGCAATCGAAATCCAGCTCTATTCGTGCCAAATTGCTCCCTGACCCAAATCACTTCATCCATTGAGGGAGCCTTTTGAGTCGAAAGACAATAAACTTTTTTAACAATCCAAATAACCCAAGCGACAAAATAGGACCACCAATTCGAACAAAATGAACCCCTCTGATCAATAGTATGAGCTGCATTATCCCACCACGAAGGGTTCAGCTGATTAGGAAATTGACTTGGGGCCCTTGAAGGAACAACCTCGGGAAAGCTATAGATAATTTCTTTAGGGTTATGGGTAATCTCTACCTCAGCCATCTTAAATGGCCCAATTTTAGTCGGGCAACTCTCGGTAGGTGATCTAATTTTTAAAGCTTTGATACGGCGACTTTTTATCTGTATAATTACATCGGAAGAGTTTCCACCAGCCTCATCGACCATTTGAATCATCGGACCAGCATATTCTGAAATTTCATCTTGATCAACACCCCTACTTTCCAGGACTCCCTTTATAAAAGAGACCCTCTCCTCATAAGAATGATCTTTATCAATTGAAATAGGAACTGATTGCATCATACAAACCTAACCTAATAAAAAAGGCCCGCTTTTAGTAAAACGAGCCCTTCGTAAACATTCAATATGCGAAAAAAATTACGCTTTAACCGTGAATTTGAAAATCTTAGCGTCTTTATCGCTGAAATCAGCACCTTTAGCAAGGAACTCAAGTGTTCCCGCTTTATTGCCATCGATAACTCTGAAAGTAAATCTTGCAAGAGTCGATCCACTTACGTCGATACTAGCCTCTTTTACAGCCTTTTCAAAAGCTTCCATGTTAGCATCAAGAGGAGACTTCACTTCTTCTTTCTTTGCTTCACCTTTTTTGCTAGGTGACTTTTGGGGAGACGCTTTTGCGCTTTTAGCATCTCCTTTTTCTCCTGCTACTTCTTCTGCTACTTCTTCTGGATTAGCCACGCCGATAGATTTCAATGCGCATTCAACCAATCGATTAATTTCTAGACTTTGACTATCACCACCTGAAATATTGAACTTCACTTCAGTGACATTAAGTTTTGTCCAGCAGCAGGCAGGACGAGCTTTGATTTCGCTGTGCTTGCAAGTGATTAATTTAATTACCGCATCGAAAAACCAGTTTGCCCAAGCCTTAACACAGGCAACAAATCCCTCATGTGCTTTTTCTTCTTTTTCTTCTTGATTAACAGCGAAAAGCTGAAGCCTTGATACTGATGAATTCTCATCATATATTTTTGCGTCAAGTACTTGAAAACCTTCCCAAGCCGCAAAAAGATCTTTTTGACTATCTATAATTTTAGAGAAATCTGCCATTTGTAAACCTCACAGTTTTTACGTTAATTGCGCTAGTGATTGTAGCAAAGGACCATTTTTTTAACAAATCTTAATCGCATTAAAATAATCAGTTCACGAAATATAGTCGATTATTTAACAAATTCCTTAAGAAAGCCGGTTATGCATCTCTTGTATGGGAAAACATTCTTTGAAAGAATACCCCCTCTTTACATTCGCTTTTGATACCGAATCACTAAACATTTTTAAAAAATGGATGGGTAAAATGATTATGAAACTAAAATTTCTTATGCGGTGTTAAAGTAAATTCTACTTCCCATTTCGTATCGTGAGAGCTTCTTCGGACTAATGAACCGATATTCAAAGTTTCAGAGGCTCCTTTTTTAATGGCCCCCTCGATTAAATTCTCAATCTTTTCTTTTTTTGATTGAATAGCACGATCATCGCCTTCAGACGATTGGGCAAAAACAAGACTCCTTGCCTTAAGAACAACCTTTTCATTTCCTTTGGGAATTGTAAGAATGATCTGACCCTCACTAGGGAATAAATTTGTATCAATAAAGGCTAGCACCTCAATAACAGCCCTAACTAACTCTTCTCGATTTTTTTCTACTACACTTTTGATTATACCCTCTTGCGCACGAGGGTTATTTCCTAGCTCTAAAATAATTCCTTCATTGGAAGATGCCATTGCAGCCAGCTCCCTAGGCGAAGGGTTATCTGCGCCCGCAACAATCCCTGAATACAAGGTTACCTCTTTTTCAAATTTCCCCCCCTCTCTGATGGGAACGATGATTTGTAATCGAGATTGAAAAAGTTTGTCATTTCGATTTTCATCGCTACGCACTAGAAAAACCGCAGGCCTACAAAATCCTCTCTTAAGAGAGGCATCGAGGGGCTCCCCATGAACGTCACTTATAACAACCCTCTCTTCAGCTATCATTTTCTTATACTTACCCCAAGCAGTAGCCACTTTTTCACTAATCTCTATAGCGCTCCTTTTTGTAAAAGAACTATCTACTTCACGTACAGCAGTGAAGATTTGATCTATAAGGGTGGCATTTTCAATCCCACACTCAGCTTCTCGGGCATTCCGGAGTCTTTCTTCACGAAAACGAACCTGAAATTTTGATAAATCATAGGTTTTCTGAGGAAGCTCTTCCTCCGCAAAACAGCCAAAACATTTTTTGAACAACGCCACAATGAAATCGACTATTAACCTAATTAGACCCATGCAGTCCCGATAATCAAGTCTAGTAACTTTTTCTTGAGTTGGTTCCCTTGTCGTCGATTTACGATATTCGATGGCAGATTGATCACCCACTGAATCTGAAGAAAATACAAGATCACCCTTCTCAACACCAACTAAATTCAAATATCTTATTGAAACGTCCCCATCCATTGCACACCCTACCTCGTGACCTTTAGGCAAAAAAAAGTACCATTAACATGATCTTTTTACAATCTTTTTATAATTTGAAACGTCTAATATTTCCCACTTGTAGTCAGACAGCAGAATCTGCTACACTATCTTGCTAAAAAGGATTTTTGAATGATTGTCCTCGATAAGATCACTAAAAAGCTTGGGGTCAGGGTATTATTTGAAGATGTGACTGTGGCCTTCAATGAGGGAAATCGTTACGGCTTAACCGGTCCCAACGGAGCTGGAAAGTCAACTCTCATGAAGATCATGATGGGTCTTGAAGATGCTACATCCGGAGTTGTCTCCCTTCCAAAAAAAGTTGGGTTTCTAAAACAAAACCTCGAAGAATTTAGTCACTTTAGAGCTGTTGATGTCGTAATGATGGGAAATAAACGGCTATGGAACGCGATTGCTGAGAGAGATAAACTCTACGAAGGTGAGATGACCGATGCCGTAGGAATGCGCCTAGGCGATCTAGAAGAGATCATTGCAGAAGAAGACGGCTATACAGCAGAAACTGATGCAGAAGTGCTTCTTAGCGGAATGAACCTGACTGCCGATGAATACTCTAAAAACGTCGGAGACCTCCCTCTTGACATGCAGTTCAGGATCCTCTTGTGTCAGGCTTTATTTGGTAAGCCAGAGGCATTGCTACTAGATGAACCGACTAACCACCTCGATCTTGAGTCGATCAAATGGCTCGAAGAGTTTCTCCATGAATATACAGGAGCATTAATTGTCGTCTCTCACGACCGTCATTTTTTGAACACGATTTGTACACATATTGCCGACATTGACTATGAAACAATCATCATCTACCCAGGCAACTACGACGATATGATCGCAAATAAATCCCAGGCCCGCTCACGCGCCGAGTCAGAAAACAAATCTCGTGAAAAAAAGGTCTCTCAACTCAGAGAGTTTGTTCAAAAATTCGGTGCCGGTACACGAGCCTCTCAAGTCCAATCCCGTATTAAGGAAATTAAAAAACTAGCCCCTGATGAACTGAAAAAATCGAATATTCATAGGCCATTTATCCGTTTTGAACCCCCCACCAAACAATCAGGACAGATCCCTTTTAAGATCGAAGGAATTTCAAAGTCGTTTGGTGATATCCATGTCGTTAAGAATTTCTCTTATGAAATTAATCGAGGCGATAAAATTGGAGTCATCGGTAATAACGGCCGTGGTAAGACTACCCTTCTCAGACTCCTTGCAGGAGTAATTACTCCTGATAAAGGCCAAATTGTGTTGGGTAACCATGTCGAAATCGGCTACTTTCCTCAAAATCACGAAGAGGTTGTCAATAAGTCAGTAAAGATCAATATGGTCGATTGGCTCAGACCAAAAAAAGAAGGGATGCATGAGCAAGAGATCCGCGGCGTCCTTGGAAAGCTTCTCTTTTCAGGGCACGAGGGCTTAAAGGAAATTTCCAAACTCTCAGGAGGCGAAACGGCTCGATTGATCATTGCCTCGCTAATGATGAACACCTTCAATACATTGATCCTCGATGAACCGAATAACCACCTTGATCTTGAATCGGTCTCTTCTCTTGGATGGGGACTAGAAGATTACAAAGGGACGGTCATCATTGCTTCTCACGACCGTGATCTGATTTCGACTGTCGCCACACGCATTATCGCTATTGAAGAAGATGGCATTCATACCCTTGATGGAACTCTCGATGAGTATTTGGAAAGACGAGCTGCTCTCAGATGATACCAACGAAACGTCTCCATAAATGGGCGGCTTCGATCATCCGGAAAATCTTGGAAGAAGGAGCTTCAGAAGAGCTTTATCACCCTTACGCTTCTCAATTGTCCCTTCCTGCTATCTCCACCAAACACGAGTGGTCTGACCGCTTTCACTACCATGTTGAGCAAGCACAGATGCAGTTGTCGGAGAGAGAATTACTCCAAGTGAGAAAAAACGATGGTCATGTGGCCAAACCTTTCCTCCCCATTGATATTTTTCTCGACAACCTTCGCTCAGCACACAACGTTGGCAGTATTATTCGAACCAATGAAGCTTTTCGGATCGGAGAGGTCTACTTTGGCGGGTACACTCCCTACGGGCCTAAAATGAACAAAACAAGCATGGGTGCCGAAAATCATGTGGTTTGCCATTTTGATGCCACTTTAGATGATCTGAAAAAAAGGCCCCTGATTGCCTTGGAAACTGTCGAGGGGGCGATCGATTTCAATGATTTTATGTTTCCACGCACTTTTTCACTACTTTTAGGAAACGAAGAACTTGGAGTTTCAGAAGAGAACCTTCGGAGAGCAGATACCGTAATTCAAATTCCTTTAGTTGGGATGAAAAACTCTCTCAATGTCGCCTCTGCCTTCGGGATCATAGCCGCTAAAATCTCCACCTCCCTCCATAACTAATGAATTACTCTTTACTTTTTTCCTTAATTCCCTAGCTTAGTGTTTAAGGCCAAGGAGAATTTTATGGATCAGATGAGTAAGGCATTAAAGGAAAAGCTTGATCTCTTTTTGAAAGAGAGCCTAAGAAGTATCAAGAAGACAAAAACCCACCACGCTGAATTGAGCCATCAAGAAATCGATGCTCTCTCTCAAAGAATTAACGAATTGCACCATTGCGCAAGAGACCTTCTATCGACTCGTCCTTCAGAATCGATCTATTACAATGCAAAAATTATCAAAGAGATGATTGAACAACGATTCGGCAAAGATGGGAACTCTCTCTTGAAAGCAGCCAATACGACGAACGAACAGATAAAACAAGAAACTCTTAAGTCACTCATTCAGGTACTGGCTGAAAAGGACGCCGAAAGGGAAGTCTTCTTCGACAACCTGAAAGATATCTCCAATGAACTAGCTGCTTAAATTAGGGGTACAGTAAATCCTCTCGTATCCATTTATGAGTGGATGTATTTCAATATTAATCGATTCCATCACTGCTTGAACTTCTAGTGATCGCTTTGCTAACATCGACCGTACAGCATCTATTTGTCCAAATAAATCAATTTCAACGCCTTGGGGATTTTGAGAGCCCCTTCAACTCTCTTAAAGACCTCTCTCTAAATATTGGCAGCCCCGCCAGTAGATCAGTCGCCGAAACGACTCTGGTAGCCAAAGAAGACCCCCTCTTTTTGAGCAGGCAAACCGATCTAAAACGATCGTCCTCGATTGGGCTCTAGTAATTTAAAACGGTCGCAGACCACGGTGTGAGGGCTCCTGACCCATATCTAATTGATAATTATGCTAAATGGTGATTTTCCGCTCGAAAGGAAACCTTTTAAGGTCGTCGGCTGCATAGGTATGAGGGAAAATAGTTCTCGCCTCTTCTTCAAAGGGCTCTAAATCAATATACCTGGCCGAAAAATGGGTTAAAATAAGGGTTTGTACCTCTGCCTCAAGGGCTATCTCTGCCGCTTCCCTGGCTGTTAGGTGCTTATGCTTAACCGCTAACTCCCTTGCAGATTCAAGGTAGGTGCTTTCACAAAGAAAAAGGGTGGCTCCACGGGCTAGTTTGATAGCAGCTTTGCAGGGTCTAGTATCGAGAACGATCGCAAATGAATCCCCTTTTTGGAGATAGCTCACCTCTTCAATAGTTATCCGCTTAGAATCAGGGAGGACCAAACTCCCCTCTTCAATAAGCTGTTTCATCGTCCGACCCTTAATGCCCAACTTATTGAGAGCCTCTTTATTGTACCTAATTGTATCGGATTCGGTTACTCGATAACCAAGGTTGGGCACTCCATGATCTAAAAATGCAGCCTCAATGGTAAAGGCGTCGTCTTGATATACAATTCCTTCAGAATCGATAGGATGTTCAACAACATTGATGTTTTCTCGATAAATGGTCCCATAACGAAGTCGATCAAAATAGGCTTTACCCGATGCAGGGTAGTAACAATGAATCGGGTGGGTCACTTTATCGAGGTTCAGCCGCATGAGCATCGATCCGAGACCTAATGAATGATCCCCATGAAAATGGGAAACAAAAATCCGATTAACACAAGTGGGGGCAACATCTGCGTGGATGAATTGCCTTTGAGTCCCTTCACCGGGATCAAAAAGAAGCCCTTCATTATTCCATCGTAATAAATAGGCGCCATGATTTCGCTTCCGTGTCGGTTGTTGCGAAGAACATCCGAGAATAGTTAAGTCTCTTACTGTCATATACTTCTTTGAAACAACTTCGTTCTTCCCAACCCTAATCCTAAAAATACCCCTGACATATGTGCCGTATTGGCAAAACTTAATGGAAGGATTGAAGTATTGTGAACTAATTGTAGGTAAAAAGCAACGATTTGAAGGCCAAAGAGACCAAAAATGAAAGATCCAAGGAAAATTAGAGTTCCTCTATCGATGAAATAAATCTCCCAAGGGGCGATCTTTTTTCTAGACCAGATGTACCCAGCAAAAGCAGCCAAAACCCCTGAGATTCCCATAAAGAAGGGGCCCGTCATCAGGTACTGGAGCGTGTTGGTCACCACCGCTGTTAATAACACGAAAGCGACGAAACGAATCACCCCCATATTCCCCTCGCAACTTCGACCAAGAACCCATAACCACAACATATTAAATAAAAAATGGAGAAGCCCTGCATGAAGGAACATAGGGGAAACTAGACGCCATACTTCTCCATGGCTAATCGAGTAAAAGAGAGGAGCCCGAAAAAAAATCTCGCGACTTTCATAGTGAAGAAGGACATTGTAAAACCCTGGCCAAAGGGGTTCTGTTTCTATCTGCTCTTTTAAAGCTTGCTCGTAACCGTTTGTATTATCAGAAGGAACATCTTCATTTTGAGGAAGCGGCTCTTTCTCTTCTGCAATTTTTTGGATTACCCCTGAGTCATTAGCTCCTTGAGGTTGAACACTCTCCTCTTGTTGCTGGGCTTCTATCTCTTCTTCGGCTTCATGATTTTCTTCCTTTTGATCTTCTGAGTCTTCTGAGTCTTCTGAACTATCTTCTGAATCATCGCCTCCATCAGCAGGAGGATTCAAATCAATGGAGCCACTAGGCTCCTGATAACTCAATTTTTTTTGAGAATTCTCGATTTCTACTAACTCTTCAATCGCTTGTAAAGTGGGAGGAAAGTCGTAAATGAGGGCTTGGTAAATAGGCGTTAAGACAGGAAAGGGTGATTCAATTTTTTTTGATTCGATAAGTTTTGTGGTTTGGATCATTGAAAACAAAAAAATAACGGCACACGCAAGGAGAGTTAGCCTTGTGATAGGGCCATAAAATAGATTCTGAGACCTTCGGCTAGCTGAAGGAGTAGGCCCCCCTTCGAAGAAATCTTCAACCTTTTCTTTAGTCGAATCTTTTTCTGGCTTTTCTCTAAAAAAAGTGTCACCATTTTTTTCAAAATTTTCAACAATCTCTTTAGCCTGAGGAAGTTGATCATCTCCCTTTACCCAAATTTCAAAGTGCCCTTGAGGGTTGACATCGAGTTGGCAATCGATCCCCATTTCGACCATACGGGCATAAACGACGTTTGCATCTTCGGCCTTTTCAAATGTGGCAACTTTTCGCAATCAGCCTCATTTTTTGGAACGGGTACCTGATGTCTTTTTAGACTTTAGTTCTTTTCCAAAACATATGTCATAAACTTGTTGGTAATTCTCAACAAAGTGAAATATCATTCCCTTTGTCAAGTAACTAGGGAGTTCTTTGAAATCCCTTTCATTTTCCTTAGGCAGGATCACATTGTGAATGTTTTCCCGTCTTGCAGCAATCACCTTTTCTTTCAATCCACCAATTGCAAGAACTTTTCCTTTGGTCGTGATTTCTCCTGTCATAGCGATATCGTGCGGTACTGGCTTATTATTGCAAAGGGATATCATCGCTGTTGTCAAGGTAATCCCTGCTGATGGACCATCCTTAGGGGTAGCTCCATCGGGTATATGGATATGAATTTCGTTCTCTTCAAAATTCATTTCTTTAGGCACGTACTTATCTCTTTCGCTCATCAAGTAGGTGTAGGCAATCGTAGATGATTCTTTCATAACATCACCCGAATTCCCGGTCAACTTAAGCTGATGCCTTTTCCCTGGGTTTTTAACTGCTTCTACGTAGAGGGTTGAACCTCCCATAGATGTCCATGCCAAACCAGTAGCTACTCCACAAATGTTATCTTTCGCATAAAAAGTCTCCGAAGTGAAGATTGGCTTACCTAAATATTTTTCAACCATTTTTTCGTTGATCACATGCTTTTCAATTTTTACTTTGGATTTTTTAGATTCCGCAGCACGTACTTTTTCTGTAGCAATCTTTCTCATGACTTTATTGATACTTTTTTCAAGATTTCTAACCCCAGCTTCTCGGCAGTACCCGTTAATCAGGAACCTCAACCCTTCGGTCGTGAAGGAGACATCGGTTGCTTTAAGCCCCGCCTCTTTTCGATTCTTAGGAATGAGGTATTTTTTCGCAATTTGGAGTTTTTCCTCTTCAATATATCCGGAAAGACGAATCACTTCCATACGGTCTAAGAGAGGTCCTGGAATTGAATCTGTTGTATTAGCTGTGACAATGAATAAAATATTTGAAAGATCAAAACGGATATCTAAATAATGATCGAGAAAATCTTTGTTTTGTTCAGGATCTAATACTTCAAGAAGTGCTGAAGCAGGATCTCCATGATAACTTGATGAAATTTTATCAACCTCATCGAGCATTATCACTGGATTGCTCACCTCTGTCTGCTTGAGAGCTTGAACGATTTTGCCAGGCATAGCCCCCACATAAGTTCTTCTATGACCTTTAATTTCAGCCTCATCCTTCATGCCCCCTACGCTAAAGCGATAGAAGGGACGATTCAAGGCACGGGCAATTGATTTTCCGATGCTCGTTTTACCAACTCCTGGAGGACCGACTAGACAAATGATGTACCCTTTCGTTCCTTCCTTTTTTAGAAGACCGACAGAAATAACCTCAATAATCCTTTCTTTCACATCCTTAAGCCCATAGTGATCCTTTTCAAGGACATCTTCAGCTGCAGCTAAATTGTCGTTTTCCTTTTCTAGAACTCCCCATGGCAGCACGGTGATCCACTCTAGATAGTTTCTTACAACTGAATATTCTGCTGACTGCACATCAAGGAAGCCTAATTTATCGAGCTCCTCTTCAAATACTTTCTCAGCTTCTTTCGAAAATTTGAGCTGTTTGGCCCTTTCACGGAATTTATCAATGTCAACGGTCTTATCATCTTTTGACATCCCCAGCTCTTTTTGAATGTGCTTGAGCTGTTCACGTAAGTGGTATTCACGTTGTGTTTTTGAAATGGTCGATTCAATTTTTTGATTGATCATCACTTGCAATTTGCTGATGTCGAGCTCTTTTTTAAGGAGTAGGAGAGCCTTTTCCATCCGTCTAGGTAAATCAAATGTAGCCAAAACATCCTGAAGATCTTCTCTTGTTGCAGTCGTCAAGGCCACCGCAAAATCTGTAAGCTTATAAGGTTGAGCAAAATCTGAGTGAGAGAGAACAATCTGCAATTCTTCTTTGAAAATAGGACTATGAGCCACAAGTTCTCTAATGGTCTTAATCAAGTTGCTTGCATAAGCCGTAATAATATCTTTTTTATCAGCAGGGACCTTTTCTTCGTAGTAGTTTACCTTAGCGATCAGATACTTGCTCTTCTTCTTTGAAGCAGGCCCTTCGATCCTAAAGCGACGCTCGATATTAAGAATAACTTGCGCTCCTCCATCTTGCTGAACATTCAAAATACGGAGAACACGGGCCACCACTCCCACATCATGAAGATCCTCAAAACCGACCTTATAAATATCTTGGTCTTTGTCCTTTGTTAACACAAGCCCTAGATACTTATTGTTTAATTTTGCCATCTCTTTGAGAAGGTGTAAATGAGGACCTGACTCGATAAAAATCGGCACAGCCATGTGAGGCATGTACGGCCTATGCGTAAGTGGTATAATGGCGAGATTCTTAGGATACTCATCGATACTTGTATCGCTGATTTTTTTTCCTGAATCTTCCCCAAGAAGTTCTGAAAGATCGTCGTGGGCAGAGCCCAATAAGTCGTCGTTTGTCAAAAAATCTCCTACTATTTCTATATACTGCTCACAATTCAAAAACCAATTTTTCGAATCATTAAACAGTATTAGGTGTCCATGTTAACACCGGTTTTAAAAAAAAGAACGAATTTTCATCATTTTCTTTTATTTTTATCTATCTATTCCCTAATTAAACCATTCTATGATATTTTTTCATCGTAGTTTTTTACGGTACCATTAACAAATGATGTTCACTCTTGCAATAGACACCTCAGGAAATGATAGCTATGTAGCTCTCTTTGAAAGAGAAAAGCTCATAGAAGCGATCCTCATGCCCGATCAAATGCAAACTTGCCTACTTCTTGAAAGAATCGACCTTCTTTTAAGAAATCACTCCCTTTCTTTGGATGATTTGACCATTTTTGCAGCTTGTACGGGACCGGGAAGTTTTACTGGAATCCGAATCGGCGTCATTACAGCCAAAACCCTAGCCTATGCCAAATCAAAGCCCTTAATCGGGTATTCGGCATTTATAGGGCGGGCTACCCCCTCCGTATTTATAGGGAAGAAAAAGATAGCCTCCTTAAGAGCCGACGGCCAAATTGAGTACCACGCCTTTGACCCCCTGCATAACTCGTTGCATGCCCCCGTCCATGCTCTCTCGCAAAAAAATGTAGGAATCGGTCTTGACATGTCGATCATTGGAGATTACATACAAGAGAGAGCTGGCAAAAAAGAAGAAAAACTTGAAATTGCCTATCCAGAAATTTAAGATTGGTGTAAGATCTAAGAACCAATGATTCAATTTAAAACAGGAAATTGCTAAATGATCACTGTGAAGGTCCGAGTAGGAGAAGCCATCGAAAAATCCCTACGCTCCCTCAAAAAGAAACTTGATAAAGAAGGGGTCATGAAAACCGTCAAAGCTAAGCGTTTTTATGACAAACCGTCAGTTAGAGAAAAAAACAAACAAAAACAAGCTCTTAAGTACCGTAAAAAAAGACCATAATCTAAACTATGTCTGACTATTATGCAGTCCTAGGTATCTCAAAGAGTGCCTCTCAAGATGAAGTCAAAAAAGCCTACCGAAAAATGGCTCTTAAGTACCATCCCGATAAAAATCAGGGCGATGAGGATGCCGCCAAAAAATTCAAAGAGATTTCTGAAGCCTACGAAGTCCTTTCTGATGAGAATAAGCGAAAAATGTACGATCAGTACGGCAAAGAAGGCGTCCGAGGCTCAGGCATGGGCGGCGGAGCTGGATTCTCCTCAATGGAAGAGGCCCTTCGCACTTTCATGGGAGCTTTCGGTGGCGGTGGTGGTGGAGGTCCAGGTGGTGGCTCAATTTTTGACAGCTTCTTTGGTTTTGAAGCAGGCAATGAGTCTTCCTTTGCGAGACAAGGGGCGAGCAAAAAAATTCAAATTGCCGTCACTTTCGATGAGGCAGCCCGAGGCGTTCAAAAAGAAGTTGTGATTACAAACAACGTCAATTGCGAAAAATGCGAAGGAACGGGAGCTGCTAGTAAATCTGACTTAAAAACTTGTTCTACTTGCAATGGCTCTGGTCATTTGCAACAAACTCGCGGTTTTTTTAGTGTAACAAGCACCTGCCCTAATTGCCATGGTTCAGGGACGATGATTGCAAAACCATGCCCCTCTTGTCATGGCTCTGGCAAACAAAAAAAGAAGCAAAACGTAAAAGTTCAAATTCCTGCCGGCATTGATTCTGGAATGAGAATGAAAATGTCTGGGTTTGGGGATGCAGGCGAAAATGGCGGCCCTCCTGGAGATCTTTATGTATACGTTGAAGTAAAGCCCCATGATATGTTTAAACGAGAAGGCGATAACGTCATTTTAACTTTGCCAATAAGCTGTATCGATGCGGCTCTTGGAACTAAAAGAGAAATTCCGACCCCCCTCGGACCTACATGCCGCGTAACAATCCCCGAAGGTACCCAACCTGGTAAGGTTTTAAGGATTAAAGGACAAGGCTTTACAAACGTCCATGGTAATGGAACAGGTGATCTTCTAGTTCACGTTCAAGTAGAAACTCCTGTCAATTTGACAGCAGAGCAAAAAGAGATTCTGCGCGGTTTTGCCGAAAGTGAAAAACCCCAAAACTCTCCCCAGACAAGATCTTTCTTTGACAAATTGAAGTCATTGTTCTAGAGACTTTTAAATTCATGACAATTTATTTAGTACGACACGGAAAGTACGACACTGTAACAGGTTATTTAACCTCCGAAGGCATTGAAGAGATCAAGATCCTCAGAAAATTGCTCGATAATGAGGGGATCATTTTTGATGTTGTCCTAACTAGCCCCAAGGACCGTGCAAAAGAGACCGCAAAACTCCTCTGTGGAGGGGTTGAACCAAAAGAGATGTTCGAACTCTCTCCTTCCTCTCACTTTCTAAAGGCCCTTTCCGTAATCCCTCAGGGGCAAGATGTTTTAGTTGTTTCCCACAATCCTCTACTCACCGGGATGGCCGATGAACTTGGGGAATCGGTAAATTTCGACCCAGGAACCTTAGCTATTTTCGATGAAAACGGCCTGCACAAAATCATCACCCCACAATAAAACATAAAATTATTTTAATTCAGCGCGCTTAAAAACGGTCTCTTGGGCCTTGATGGCACTTTCTATAATAACAGGATCGTAGTAGTGGTCTAAGATAGCTCTTTGGGCCTCAATATATCCCAAATCCCCATCAAAACCATGGTCAGCTAAAATTTTCAAATGAACAGGAAAGATTATAGCAAGAAGAAGTTTTCGTTTATTGATCAATGGCATCTTTGGAGAAAAAGTTTTTTTGATTTGATCGACCTTTTGCAAAAAATCTTCTGAAGTCATTTCATTGGCAATTTGAACAATCACCTTTTGAATTTTTTCTAACGGAACTGACCGAAATTGGCTAAGACCAAACGCTTTATCGATTAAATAGTCCCATTTTTTCTCATTGAGCTTACGTAAGACTTTGTGATCCAAATTAAATTTCATAAGTTGCTTGTTGAAGTCCGAAAGACCCTGTTGATCGGGAGAAAACCCATGTTTAGCAATCGTCTCAATTTGGATAGGAATCACAACGCCAATGAGAGCTTGCCATCGAACGCCTATAGGCTCTTTAGAATCTCGGATCATTGAAAGTTGAGCCTCTTTACTTTTTAACTGATCTAAAATTTCTTCTTGAATATCGGATGCTTTATCCAATGTTAACTGACGCATACCCTACCCCGTTGAATAAATAAGCCATAATTTACCATACCTGTTCTCGCAAATTTTGCCCATTATTTCATCTCTCCTCAATCCTAAAAAAAATTGGCCATTGATGATTAAGATTTGTTAAAGTAGACTCAGCTCTTTTTTTTAGGAGGTGTAATGGAAGCCGGGAGAAGCACCTGTTCTATCTGTCAAGAACTTGGTATCTCAATAGTCTCTGCTGCTACTTGCGGACTTTGTGAAGAAAAAATTCACGCATCTCGAAGCCAGAGAAGCAGCAGATGCGATTCTTTGTTCCCTAATGATCTAAGTATAGTCGTCCACCCCGAATGCAGCAGGAAAATGAGCCCTCTTTTTCGCGCGTTTAAAAATCAGGTAGATTCTTTGTTATCACCCGCAAAGATGCACGTACCCCAAGAAGGATCAATCCATGATCACACCGACCATGCTATGATGTTAGCATTTAGAGCGATGAGACCCCATCTTGAGGGTAAAAATGTCATCGCTTTCTTTGAGAGTCGATCGACCGAGTTAATACAGGCAGTAGGGCTTGAAGCAGTAAGAACCTATGCTAGATCCCTCTATAGATAATAAAAGTAGAAATTGTGCCCTGCACAGTTAGAGCAAACATCCGGCTTTTCTTCCTGTTGATAGTAATGACCGCAATCTGAACAGCGCCAATATTTTTTTTGTTTTAGATGGGTAGAGATACTTGGGGCTTCTCTTTCTGTATATTGCTTTGCTGACAAGCCCCCGATCAATGAGATAGCAAAAAGACAAAAAACTGCTCGAAACATCGATTCTCCATGGTAAAAAATCCAGAGTAATCATATTCAAATTTAACAAAAAATGTAAATGAAATTGATCTACTGATCTTGTCTCAACATAAACATCGACATGGACGTTAACGCATCAGGGCGATACAACTTTCTCATTCCTACCGATGCATTATGAATGAATCTTACTCTTTCTTCGGTTCGGCTGTTGTAATCTTCAACAAGTCGATCTTGTGAAATCCCCTCATCTTGACCCCAGATAAAGTCTAGGAAATCGACAGACGATTGAATAGCGGTATTACATCCAAGACCTGTTGTCGGATCAACGGTGGCGCTTGTGTCTCCTGCAAGCAAAATCGTCGTTTTTCCCATCTTCTTTATATATTCTGTCGCTCGGTCAGCCCCAATATTGATCATTTGAAACGACTCGAGAGAAAGATGAGCCCCTGTTAACATGTGTGGTCCTTTATGGTACCAAGAAATTAGAGACACTAGGTTTGCATGACATATCGACAAACGGATCCAATGTCTTGCAAATGAATCGTACTCTTTTTCTAGTTTCTTCTGATTTTCATGAGAGACTATTTTAATTTTCTTTTGTAAAGCTTGTAACCGATGATTGATTTCATCAGAAAAACCACACCCTAAATAATTTTGCCCAGGGGTTTTTAAAATAATCGATCCTTTGATCTGTCCTCTAAAATGCGATGAAAATAAAAAACAAAAGAAAAATTGAACATTGTAGTAAATCGTAACAGCTACATAGACCATACTTTTTCCTACATATGAGCAAAGGGATCCAATTCCTGTAATACTGGGTCTTTCATCTTTAAATATGGCCGCAATCACAGGAATCTGAGGCAATATCTCCACTCGATTGATTCCCATTTTAGCATTAGTTGTACTACGACTCCCCTCGCTATTAATAAGAATGTCGATCTGAGAAATCGTCTTTTCATCTCCCTCTTTACACTTGAGAGTCACAGCCACTTTTTCAGACTCTAACGCTAATTTTTCGACTTGCGAGTCGTATTCAATCACAGAACCATGGTTCAGTTGATAGAGAATCTCTAGCATAGCCTCTTCAAGATCTCCTAGACGCACATTGATAGTGCCATCTGGAAAGGGTGGAAATATCAACTTATGCTCCATTAGATATTGATAAATTCCGTAATATTTTAAAATATCAATTGTAATTTTAGTTAGAGCTACCGAATTACTCCTTCCATCAGCATCCTTTGAGCGCTTTTCGACCACTGTCGTAGAGTGGCCATTCATAAGAGCCTGAATCGCTCTCATCAAACCTGCCGGCCCCCTGCCCAAAACGACTACCTTTGGCTTAGTACTAGAAATTTCTTTTTTCTCTTGTCTTAAGTATTCAATTTTTTTTTGAAAGGACCCCTCGAAAGTGGACTTATCAAAAATAGTCCCCCTTCTAGTAAAGAACTCTACAATTCCTTTTTCAAACTCAAATCCCAGCGCCATAAAGTTAATCCATTAAAATTATATTAATAATACAATTATTATAACATCAAGGTGTTTAATTTCAAAATATTATAAAAGCAATCTGGATATTTTGACTTATATAACTTAAAAACATTATAATTAATCAATAGATAAATTGGATAAATAATTTTATGACTGATTTCATGATTCTCAATAACGCCCTCGAACTAGAGCAAAAATTTGCGGCCTGGAACGATGTACCTGAATTCGATAGATACGGTCAAATTGTTGATGCAAAGTGCCAACCAAATATTGCAGAGGGAACCCCAAAATATCAATTAATTGGACAGAAATTCCGCAACCTTTCTTGTTTAGATCGCATAGGGCGGTGTGCTTTAGGAATTATGATTGTTCTTTGCTCGTTGGGTATTGCTCTGTGTTTTGAAAGTGTCAGATCATTGTTTTTTCAGAAAACAATAACCGTTAATTTTGGTATTCCTCTTTCTTCCATCAATGATCAGACTTCTGAACAAGCTTCTAGCTTCTTAGATTTGGATATCGATCCGCAAGAGACGGCAACAGTAAGAACCCCTTTTACCCTAGAAGAGCAAAATCTTCTGAGGGGAGCGGTAAGTCGGCTTATGGCAAATCACGATTTTACTCTTAAACGACTAGAGGAATTTACAGAAGAAGAACAGAGAGAACTTGGACGCGCAATGAAGAGCATTGAAGAAAAGTGGCAACTTCCGAGTGTAAAAGAACTAATCGTCTATATTCAAAAACGAGCTGAAGCAAACGCTCAAAATAATCCAGAAGAGCACCGAAAACGGAAAATAGCCATAGAATCTCTTCTAGTCATCCTTGGAATAAAGCCTTGCAGGAAAGCAACACACCACTCAGAACACTCAAGTGATATCACCAAACTTCTATGTGTTATTGCTGCAGAGATCCCAACACTAAGACTTGATGAATGTTGCACAGTGAATGAGAGGCCTCTTGCTCTTTTTAACCCTCGCTGCTACCTACGAAATTTCAAATCTAATAGCTTGTATAGTCGTATAATTCAAATTTCTCTTGCCACTCGATCTGACCACGAGAACCAAGCTCTAGCTTATCTATTAGGCTTTGGTCCCACCTGGGAATGCTACTATTGTGTGGATCCTTCTTTTAACGGAATATCTTCCCCTTCTCCTTATACTGATCTACATTATCTACAATTAGGTGAGGTTCTACGCTCTGCTTTACAAGAAGATCTTCCAGGGAGAGCTGATGTAGATTTGGGATGGGAATATCATCACAATCCCTTACAATACCATGGTAAATATCCTTTAAAAAAAGACTTGGAAGCTTATCGGAAGGACTTAAAAGCTTACCGGGACGCCCTAGAAGCTTATCGGAGCGCTCTACGGCCAACAATCGCTTCTGTACAGGCTTTGTTAGACGCTACGTCGACTGGACACTGTTACACCCCCATATCTGTTAAAACGAGGTATTCACAAATGTGCCTCTTTTTAAAAGCTCACATACTTAAAAAACTCTTTAGTAACCCAAGACCCTTATCTTAAGAGAAGAGAGTATTATATCGCCCCATCTTGCGATGATTCTATGGCGATATATACTTTCACTTCTGGATTAGTCTCAGGATTAAAGTCGGCGCTATATAGTTCAAAGTCGCTTGTGTAAGCGCGTGACAGATTAGAGCTCCAAATAGATTGCCATGCAGCAATTAACCCTTGGGGAAACTTCCCCTCTGTTGTGTAAACCGCATAGTTCCCCTGAGGAATCACTTTTGCGACTAGGCCAACAGGCACTTCATCTAAGCTAGACACTTCGCATCCAAGGATCCATGAATATGGTTTTGTATAATCACCTTCATAATCTGTATAAAGGGCAAAAATGTTCCCATTTAACTTGTTGGGAATCTTTGCATAAAAACCTTCTTGGAAAAATCTATTCTTGTGAGCAGGCATAGCAACAGAACATTCGTTATTATTTGTTCTCAATTCATACCCAATAAACAACCTCTGATCTTGCTTTTGGACGCTATATTCCATCCCTGACGCTCCACTTTTTAAATTCATTTTTTCCCCGTCACAATAGATAGTTGCAAAGAGTAAATTAATCGATAAAATCAACAATCCAATGTGTCTCATACTTTCCTACGTTGAAGATAATTATTTTTTCTGTCGAAGAAGATGCTCGGGGCGGGACTCGAACCCGCACGGGATTGCTCCCAAAGGATTTTAAGTCCTTTGTGTCTACCATTCCACCACCTGAGCGTTAGGTGGTGGAATTCTAGCAGAGTGGCTAATTTGTTTAAAGTAGTTACTGTGTTTCGTCGTGGATCATGATCTCAGCCATTGATTCTGTCCGAAATTCTCCAGGATCAAATGATGAAGTCTCCTCAGGTTGAAGATCTTGATGAATCTCTTCTTCCTTAGCTTTGTGCTTTTTATGAGGATTCATATCTTCTTCTAGAGTGAGCGTAGTAGGGACTTCCTCAGCCGCTTGTTTATAGCGCTCTATCGTGTCTGAAATTAGACCAGGTGGGGGGGTAAGTAGGTGGCTGAAGACCGTAGGTCTTGGCACCATTTCGACCGGGGAAGTTTCTGATCCAAATTGTGCAGTCGGTTTTGCTCCTGGCTCGTTCGATTTTGTCTTCCCTCTTCTTCCCCTCTTTTTATCCCTTTTTTGCTCTTGTTGCGGAGAAGGTGCCGTAGACATCCTTGGTGAAGTTTCCTCTTTAGGCTCATCTAAAGATTCATCTTCGTCTCTTGAAGGTTTAGATGCCTCTTTTCCTCCAGCAATCTTTATCGATTTATCAATGTTAGGATTCTTAATTAAAATCCTTGCTTCTTTGACTTCGACAATTTCAAAATCAGCGGCTGGGATAAAAAATGTTTTGGGCTTTTCCTGACATCTGTAAAAAAAAGTCCCTCCAAACGCAACCACTTCTACAGCATCGACAAGATACTCTTCAGCCTCTGGCGATTTACTGCTCTTAATGGAAAGTTTGTATCCCTCCTTGGCGGAGATGATTGTTTCTATAATTGGTTCACGCGTAAAATTCATTATACACCTCTTTTTTGTAGGCACAATCCACAACTGACCCTTTGCTTTAGCAATTTGTCATTATGGTGCGCATGAGGTCGACACATCGATTGGCATAGCCCCACTCATTGTCATACCAAGCAACGAGTTTAAAAAAGTTGGGGTTTAATTGAATCCCTGCGGTTTTATCGTACACTGCTGAGAGTGGACATCCAATAAAATCTGTCGACACTAGTTCCTCTTCAGTATATCCCAAGATTTTGTGTAGGTTAGTTTCACTTGCTTTTTTCATAGCAGCAGAAATGTCATCTAAACTTGTGCTTTTTGCCAATCTCACAGTCAAATCAACCACTGACACATCAATCACGGGAACACGAAAAGCTGTTCCTGTTAATTTTCCTTCTAATTCGGGTATTACCTTCCCCACGGCCTTCGCAGCACCTGTGGAAGAGGGCCCCATATTGCTAAGAGCTGTACGGCATGCTCTTTTATCTCTTCCTCCCGCTACATCAACAACTTTTTGCGTCGCAGTTACAGCATGGATCGTCGTCATTAATCCTTCTACTATCCCAAAGTTGTCATGTAATACTTTTGCTATCGGTGCAAGACAATTAGTCGTACACGAAGCGCACGAGAATACGGTATCTTTTTCACGGTCAAACATAGCATGGTTTACCCCCATTACAAACATGGGTACATCCGCAGGTGCTGTGATCATCACATACGACACAGCCCCGGAAACCAAATGCTCTTTTGCCTTTTCTAATTTTGTATAATGTCCTGTAGCTTCTATAACAAAATCTACAGAAATTTCCTTGTAAGGAATATTCTTTGCCTCTTTCTCAGCAAAGACTTGGACCCTCTTTTCTCCTATATAGAGAAAATTGTCATCATAGTTCACTTCTTTGTTAAGCTTTCCATGGACCGAATCGTATTTGAGAAGATATGCTAAGATTGATATAGGCTCTAAATCATTGATTAGACAAACATCAAACTCTGCATTGTCCACCAGAGCTCTAAATACCATCCTCCCAATACGCCCAAAGCCGTTTATCGCTACGCGAATTTGGGTCATAGTGCTCTAACTCCCTTACATTTAGACCTATAAGCAACAGGTCTCTATCTATACTGCCATACCTCATTGTAGATTAGATCTTTTTTAACTGTAAAGTCCGAAAAAATCTTATTCCTAATTGGGTAATCAGGCGGCGTGGATTTATCTTAAAACTCATTAAGCCTTAATTAGATAAACCCAAGCCCAGGTTATTGCACAGACTCGAATAGACAGGTAGAAGCAGCGTCACCGATTCTTGAACCCGTTCTTACGATTCGAGTATATCCACCAGGTCTCTCTTTAAACTTAGGACCAATCTCTTCAAAAAGCTTCTTTATTAACTTCCTGTCGTCGTTATAGGCTCTTAGATCACCACCTTTTGCAGCTCTTGCTTCTTTGGTAGTGAGTGCATTATAGCGAACGCCAAGCAACTTCACCGCTCTTCTTCTTGTTTGAACGCTATCTTCTTTTGCCAAAGTAATAAGAGGCTCTACAACTCTCCTTAACTCTTTTGCTCTGTCAACAGTTGTAGAGATCTTTTCATGCATGATGAATGACTTTGCCATATTTCTTAGCATGGCTTTTAGATGCGCTGTATCCTTTCCTAGCGATGTCGATCTTTTTCTATGTCTCATGTCCTAACCTATTGTATTCAAATTACTTTTACTTACTCTGCGGCGTTTTTAGCCAATTGCATTTCTGAGATAATATCTTTAACATTCTCTCTTGTAATACCGTAGCGTGTTAAATCCATTCCAAGTCCAAGCCCCATCTCTTCGAGCTTAGCTTTAATTTCATTAAGAGACTTCTTACCGAAATTTCTAAATTTCAGCATTTCTGACTCAGGCATAATTACAAGTTCCGCAATCGTATCAATATTTGCCTGTGAGAGGCAGTTTGTAGAACGGACAGAAAGCTCGATTTCAGAAATTTTCAAAGACAGCTTATTGAGAATCGCATCTCTTTCAGATTTCTCTTCTTCTTCTTCAGCCTCATAAGTGATTGTTTGGAATTTCAGCTCATCGAAAACAGAGAGGTGGAGAATACCAATTTGTGTTGCAAATGTTAAAGCTTCCTTAGCTGATACTCGTCCATCAGTCACCACTTCAAGAACTAATCGATCCATGTCTGTCTCACCACCGACACGGCAGTTTTCAACATAGTAATTAACTCGTCTTGTTGGAGAGAATGTAGCATCAATAAATATCTCATTGATCCCTTTATTGGGCAAATTGATACTTTCTGCAGGCAAGTAACCACGTCCCATGCCTACACGGAACACGATCTTTTTCAAGAACGGCTTCGTTACTGTAAAAATCTTTTGGTTCGGATTAATCACATCAAATCCTGAATGTCCAAATAATTCTTTCACTGTAACTATGTGCTGTCCACCACCGGCGTCAAGCTTGTCTTGGGTAACATCGACATCTACTGAAACTGTTTTCATCCCTCTAGAATGTGATTCATCATCAGTGGGGAGCTTTCTCAAAAGTGCCGTCTTTAAGTTCAAAATAATGTGAGTCATATCTTCGATAACTCCCTCAACAGCCATATATTCATGGGGAACGTCCTCCATGCATACAGACATAATTGCTGGTGCCTCAAGCGAAGTGAGCATAATCCTTCTGAGAGAATTTCCCAGTGTATGCCCAAAACCCCTCTCTAAGGGTTCAGCAATAATGCGGCAAACCTCACCAGGTGCGCTCGGTTCTTCGATTTTTATCTTTGTTGGTAATTCAAATTTGCCATACTTTACAGCCATTTTTTTTCTCCCCTAATATGGATAACCCTGGTAATTCTATACTCTTCTTCTCTTTCGAGGTCTGCACCCATTGTGCGGAATAGGCGTAACATCTTTTATCACCGTCACAGTTATTCCTGCTGAAACGATTCCTCTGACTGCTGATTCACGCCCTGCACCAGCTCCTTTTAGCATTACCTCAACTTCTTTCATCCCTAAGCCACTTGCGATCTTTCCAGCATCTTGTGCAGCTACTGTCGCCGCAAATCCAGACGACTTCTTTGAACCAGAAAAGTTAACTTTTCCTGCAGATGACCAAGCAATCACATTGCCTGAAGGATCTGTAATCGTCACGATCGTGTTATTAAACGTTGACTTTACGTGAGCGATTCCAGACGATACCTGTCTTTTTTTCTTCGCCTTTACAGGCTTTTTTTTCATCACTTTTTGGACTTTTTCTTTACTCTTTGCCACAAATCAGCTCCTACTTCTTCTTATTAGCGACCGTTTTTTTCTTCCCTTTTCTCGTTCTCGCATTGGTCGACGTTCTTTGTCCTCGAACAGGCAAGCCTAAGCGATGTCTAATCCCACGATAACAGCCAATTGAGATCAAACGTTTGATATTTCCTTGCACTTCACGTCTCAGGTCCCCTTCAACTGTGTATGTTGTCTGGATGTAAGTCGTCAACTGTGCAGCTTGTGCTTCAGTCAATTCCTCAGCTTTCATATCCAAATTCAATCCAAGTTCCTTGATAATGTCTTGAGATCTCTTCAATCCTACACCATAGATGTAAGTCAAAGCTACCTCTAGCCGCTTCTTTTTTGGAATGTCTACTCCTGTTATCCTAGGCATATTCCCTATCTTCCTATTGTTAAAGTCTTGCTTTTGCCTTTTTCCTACTCATAAATCCATCATATCGATTCATAAGCAAATGCGATTCTACTTGTTTCATTGTATCCAATACCACTCCCACCATGATCAAAAGCGATGTCCCCCCAAAAAAATGGCTAACTGCTTGATCTACGTGTAATACCCTACCTACAATCATGGGAAGAATCGCAATGAAAGCCAAACTTACTGCTCCTAAGAGTGTAATTGTGTTCATCGTCTTCTCAAGATAGTCTTGGGTTGCCTTCCCCTGCCTAATTCCAGGAATAAAGGCTCCATTTCTTTTCATATCAGAGGCAATCTGATCAGGCTGAAATTGTGATGCTGTCCAAAAAAACGTGAAAAACACAATTAAAGCCACGTACAAAGTTGCATACACTACAGTTCCTGGAACTAAATACGATGCAAAATTTCCAAGCACACTGCCTTTTCCCAGAAACTGAGCAATCGTTGCTGGAAACATCAATATAGCCGATGCAAAAATTACTGGTATTACCCCTGCATAATTTAATTTGAGAGGAATATAAGCATCTGATGTCTTCAACTCACGCTCTGTAGATACTCTTCTAGCGTACTGAAGAGGCACCTTTCTCATTCCTTGTATAATAAGTATCGTTCCAACGACGATCATTATAAAGAATGCGGCCAGTACAATCAATGAAGAAAAAGTCATTTGACCCATTTCTTGCGATTCTAGATTCAATTGAGAAACTAACAAGCCTATCGTCGAGGGTAATGAGGCCAAAATCCCCACAGTAATAATCAAACTTACGCCGTTTCCAATCCCTTTTTCAGTTATCTGCTCACCTAACCACATCAAGTACAATGTACCAGTTGTCATAGTCACCATAAAGAGGAGATAAAACAACCACGGAAACCCAAAAAACTTTACCGCCAGCACAGGGTCATAGATAATCCCTGGGTTAGTCGAATTTAAATATAGAGCTTCTCTTGCCATCATGGAAGACTGGAACAAAGCTAAAACTAGCGTCAATATCCTAGTCCACTTACCGATCTTTCTACGTCCTTGATCTGGATTTTCCTTCACTTCGCGTTTGAATGAGGGCACTAAAGCCATCAAAAGTTGCAAAATAATGGATGACGTAATGTACGGCATTACACCCAAACCAATGATAGCCATCTTTGCAAAGGCACCACCTGTAAACATATCCACTAATTGAAAAAGGTTTTGTCCACCTTTAGTGGCAAATTGAAAAGCCTTCACTATTTCATCTGCATTAATTCCAGGAACAGGAACATAAGCACCGATTCGACAAACTATGAGTAGAAGAAATGTAAAAACAATCTTTTTCCTCAATTCCTCGACCGAAAAAATATTTTTTAGCGCTTTAATCATTTGATTAGTTTTAGGCTTCCCTTCGCTTTTGTAATTTTCTCTTCTGCATTTTTTGAGACTTCATGAACCTCAAATGACAAGACTTTGGTCAATTCGCCATTACCGAGAATCTTCAAAATTGGGCTCTTTTTCTTTGAAATCAATTTTTTTGCTCTTAGAGACTCCAAATTAACTACCTCGCCTTGCTCAAAATAACGATCAATAATCGCTAGGTTGACAGCGTAGGAATCTTCTAGGAAAGCTCCTCTAGTAAAACCTCGAATTGGTACCCTTTTAAAGAGTGGCAACTGACCGCCTTCACGACCTGTTCGTCTCTTATACCCGGACCTAGCCTTCGCTCCCTTCATTCCTCGTCCACACATTTTTCCGCGTGAACCGATTCCTCTCCCAAGTCTCTTTGGCTTCTTATGTTTTCTTGATGTATTTTTCAGTTCATGCAATTTCATATTCTATCCTCTTCTCATCGCGAGAGTCTTGTCTTTATTTCTTAGCTTACCAAGAGCTCTAAATGTTGCACGTACTTGGTTATTAGGATTATTTCCACCCAAGTTTTTTGCAACAACATCCTTGATTCCTACCATCTCAAGAACCGCTCTCACGTGTGATCCTGCAATAACTCCTGTACCATCACCAGCCGCTTTAATAAGGACCGAGGCACCATCGTATGTCGCTTGCACATCGTGGGGTATAGTGTCCCCTTCAACTTCAAAACGAATCATCGAACGCTTTCCGTCTTCGACAGCCTTTCTTATCGCGTCCGTTACCTCGTTGGCCTTTCCAAATCCCATGCCGACTCTACCCTTTCCATCACCTACTACAACAAGTGCTGAAAAACTAAAGCGTCGTCCACCCTTGACGACCTTTGCGCATCGGTTGATAAACAACACCTTCTCTTGAAAATCGCCCTTTGATGTTTCTTCTCTTGGCTTTCCCTTCTTGTCAGCTACCATGAATGCTAATTCCTTCCATTTCTAAAATGATAATCCACCCTCACGGGCACCTTCTGCAATTGCGGCCACACGTCCATGAAACTTGTAACGACCTCGATCAAAGACCACTTCTTCTATGTTGTGCTCTTTTGCTTTTTCGGCAATCTTTAAACCAACAGCCTTAGCTGCTTGCTTTTTATCTTTCATGCTTTTCAAGCTTTTATCGTAGGTGCCAATTCCGCATACAGTCAAACTCTGGTTGTCATCAATAATTTGTGCGTAGACATGCTTTGCTGATCTAAAAACACAAAGCCTCGGTCTTGGACTTTTAATGAGCTGTTTTCTTACTCTCGTCGCTCTTTTGTCTCGCAATACAATTGCTCTTCTCTTTTCGCTTTCCATACTATTTACACACGCTCCTACTCTAATTACTTAGCTGTCTTTCCAGCTTTCTTACGCACAACTTCATTTTGATACCGAACACCCTTCCCTTTATAAGGTTCAGGTGGTCTCAATGCTCTTACCGATGCAGCAAATTGTCCTACTACACCTTTGTCATGACCAGAGACACTGATCAATGTGTTCTTTTCAACCGCCACTTTTAATCCTGCAGGAATTGCGAGGACGTTCGGATGTGAAAAACCTAGCGCTAATTCGAGCTTGTCTCCTTTGACCGCAGCTTTGAATCCAACGCCAACTAACTCTAATTTTCTCTCATACCCTTCACTAACACCAATGACGGCGTTATTTAATAAGCTTCTGCAAAGTCCTAAAAATGGTCTATGAGCTAACTCTGGTAAAGACTTGACATTGATTTTGGAATTGTCCATTTCAATTTCTATGCCCTCATTCAATTCCATCTCTATAGAACCTTTAGGTCCTTTTACTGTAATTTTTCTTCCAGCAATTTTTAACTCTACGCCCTTAGGACATACAATTGGCTTCTTTGCAAGTCTAGACATCTACTACTCCACTTTCCTTATTACCATATTGCACAGAGAAGTTCGCCGCCTATGTGCTGCTTTCTGGCATTCGTTCCACTCATGATTCCCTTAGACGTCGATACAACAGACATTCCAAGTCCTTTACTGATGATGGGGACTTCATCCCATTTAACATAGATCCTTTTGCCAGGCTTAGAGATTCTCTTTAGCCCTTGGATAAAAGGATTTCTAGATTTGTCATATTTAAGATAAATACGGACCAATCTCTTCTCATCATTCACTACATACTGCTGAATAAAGCCATCACCTACGAGTACGTCAAGCATGAACAATATCTGCTTACTCAAGCGTACATCAACGTAACGATGTTTCTGTTGGGCAGCATTCCTGACCCTTGTAAGCATATCGGCAATTGGATCGTTTAACATTGAGTCTACCTCTTCTCTCTTCTCTATTTCTTATGTTTTAAGGGCAAGCCCATTAGGGTTAACAACTCTAAACACTCTTCGTCATTAGTTGCATTCGTAACAAATGTAATATTCATACCCTGGGTGAACTTTACTTTATCTAAGTCAATTTCAGGGAAAACCAACTGATCTTTGAGTCCCAATGAATACGATCCTCTTCCATCAGCCTTTGGCTTCATCCCACGAAAGTCTGGAACTCGTGGCACAGAAAGATTGGTAAATCGGTACATAAAGTCATACATTCTGTGTCCTCTAAGAGTCACCTTAGCTCCAATCGTCTGATTTTCGCGTAATTTAAAGTTAGAGATCGCTTTTTTCGATTTCGTCGTGACTGCTTTTTGTCCGCTCAATAAAGTTAGCGCCTCAACACAATGCTCAATAAGTTGCTTGTCTTTACTCGCTTCAGCAAGCCCCATACTGATGACAATTTTACATAGCTTTGGGATTTGCATACTATTTGCTATTCCAAACTTCTCCTGCAAAGCTCCCTTGACACTTGTCTCGTACTTTACTTGTAAAGGTGATTTCTTCATCTTATTCCTACTAATCTCTTTAGTTAAACCGTACGGATTGTTTTTTCAGTTCCGTTCTTTGTCCGATAATACAACTCTTTTTTTCCTTCTTCTGTGATCCTTGCGCGTATTTTAACAGCCTCACCATCGGCAGAAAAAGCAACGTTAGAGATATCAATGGCTGCTTCGGATTCAACAATAGTACCTTTTTTCCCTTGTTGTGCTTTTTGGTGTCTCTTATGGAGATTTACACCTTGCACGACAATTTTATTGCCTTTGATAACCTTAACTTTTCCTTCTTTACCTTTCTCGTTTCCAGCGATCACGATAACAGTATCATCTTTCTTTAGTCTCATATTCATCCTTCTCCCTACTAAATGACCTCTGGTGCCAACGAAACAATTTTCATAAACCCGCGCTCACGAAGTTCCCTTGCGACAGGTCCAAAGATTCGAGTTCCTTTGGGATTTTCTAATTTATCATCTAAAACAACGCAGCTGTTTACGTGAAATCTCAAATAAGAACCATCAGGTCTTTTTATCCATTTCTTAGTTCTAACAACTACTGCTTTAATCACACTACCTTTTTTCACGGAAGCTTTTGGAATAGCTTCTTTTACAGAACAGACAACAATGTCACCAATCGATGCATAACGTCTCTTAGAACCTCTAAGTACCTTAATGCAACGAACTCTCTTTGCACCTGTGTTATCTGCTACTTCTAAATCCGTTTCTTGCTGAATCATGCTGTTGTCTCACGTTCTGTTTTTACTACCCGCCAATTTTTCAACTTTGAAAGTGGACGGGTTTCAGTAATTGTTACCTTATCGCCAATGTTGTGATCATTTGTTTCTGTATGTGCGAAAAATTTCTTATTTCTTTTGACCACTTTTAAGTACTTTGGGTGTCTCATGGTTGTCGTAACTGTCACTACAACAGTTTTATTCATTTTATTTGAAGTGACTACCCCTTCTAATGTTTTTCGTTTTTCCATGATTTACCTTTAGTCCCCTTCCATCTGTTTTTGTTTAATCAAAGTCATTGCTCTGGCTGTTTGTTTTTTTAGAAGCCTAAACATATGAGGCTTTTCAGCCTTTTTTTGTAAATTGGCTACAATTTTCAACCTGGTGTACTCTTCTCTCCACAAATCAATCTGATCATGAAGGTCCGGCACTGATTTTGACTTCAACTCTTCGAGGCTCATTTTACTCATTGCATTATTCCTAAGCTTTTACCGTTTCGACCCTTTCCACAAACCGCGTGCGTACATTCAGCTTTCCTGAAGCAATCCCCATCGCTCTTTGTGCTTGGTCTTTAGTTACGTTTCCTACTTCAAAAAGGATTCGGCCTGGTCTTACGACACAAGCATAATGATCTACAGCGCCCTTTCCTTTTCCCATTCGCGTTTCTGCTGGCTTTCTCGTAATCGGCTTATCGGGGAAAATTCTAATCCAAACTTTTCCCTTTCTGCTAAAAAACCTGTTTATGGCCACACGGCACGCTTCAATTTGGTTAGCCTTTATCCATCCTCTCTCAAGGACTTGCATTCCGTAGTCCCCGTAAACAACGAAGTTACCACCTTTGCTTAGGCCCGCCCTTTCGCCCTTCATTTGCTTGCGAAATTTTTGTCTTTTTGGCATCAGCGCCATAATCCGTTATCCTCCCGCTGCTTGAGTTTGCACAGTTTGCGTTTTAGGTTGCACATACGATTCACCACGTGTAATCCAAACTTTTACTCCAAGTGAACCATAAGTTGTTTCGGCTCTTCCTTCGGAATAATCAATGTCATAGCGCAAATTTTGTAAAGGGATTTTCCCTTCTTTATACCACTCTGTCCGAGCAATCTCTGCTCCACCAATACGGCCAGAACATTGCACTTTAATTCCTAAAGCTCCCGCGTCCATCGCATTTTGAATCGCTCTTTTCAAAACTTTTCTAAAAGCTGCACGTCTCTCTAATTGCATCGCAATAGATTCCGCCACTAGAGCTGCATTTAGGTCTGGTCTTTTAATTTCTTCAACTTCGACCCAAACCTCTTTTCCAGTCAACTTTTTAAGATCTTTCTTAATTACCTCAATCTCGGCACCTTTTTTTCCAATCACGAGCCCTGGACGAGCTGTATGGACGGTGATCTCGATCTTATCACCCATTCGCTTGATGGTAAAACCTGCAGTTCCTTGGCAACACGGCTTTTTCTTCAAATAACGCCTAATGTGCACATCTTCGAGCAGCTGATTGCCAAAATCCTTCTTTGTCGCAAACCAATTCGACTTCCATTTCTTTTGTACAGCTAATCGGAACCCAGTTGGATTTGTCTTTTGTCCCATAACTACTTACCTTTTTTCTGATCTTGTATTTTATCGACAGCAACAACGAAATGACTAGTTTTACGTTTAATCATTGCACGTCTACCCTTACTTCTAGCCCACACTCTTTTAAATACGGGGCCTTGATCGATACGAATTTCCTTAACATACAAATCTTCACGGTTAGCGTCTGAATTGTTTTCTGCGTTTGCTACAGCGCTTTCGATGCTCTTTTTAAGGTATCTGCCTACTTTATTATTCGTGTGTGAAAGCTGCGTCATTGCTTGCAAAACAGGCTTTCCCCTAACTAGGTTGAGTACAAGACGAGCCTTTCTCGGACTTACTCGCACATATTTTGTTATACAGGTTGCTAGTGCCATTCTTATCCCTTCGATTTAAACTCTTACTTCTTTGTACCTGGTTTTCGATAAGTTCTAGTTGGAGAAAACTCTCCAAGTTTGTGTACTACCATATTTTCACTCACAAACACGGGAATAAATTTTTTCCCATTATGGACCTCAAAGTTCGTTCCAATCATATCTGGAGTAATCATTGAACGTCTAGACCATGTCTTAATTGGGGTATGACTTCCCTCAGCTTTTGCCTTTCTTACTTTTCTCGTTACACTCGGGTCAACAAAAGGTCCCTTTCTTAGTGATCTTGGCATTTAAAACTTCCTCACTACTTTTTTCTTCGATCTTTTACGATCATTTTTGTGCTCTTTCTTCGAGATCTAGTTTTAAATCCTTTGGAAGGAGTTCCCCAAGGCGATCTCGGTTTGTAACCTTTCTTCTTTCCCTCACCACCACCTTGACATCCGTCGACCGGGTTTGTCGCAGTTCCACGAGTGAGTGGTCGTTTACCCAGCCATCGATTTCGTCCTGCTTTCCCTATGACAGTCAAGTTCATTTCTGCATTCGATAGAGATCCCAATGTCGCTCTGCATGTCTCTCTCACTAATCGCATTTCACCAGACGGCAATTTCAAGGTCGCATAGCCGCCACTTCTGGCCATCAATTGCGCTGAACCGCCCGCAGTACGGACGATTTGTCCTCCACGTCCTGGGTAAAGCTCAATATTATGAATAGTTGAACCAAGAGGTAAATTGATGATTGGTAAAGCATTCCCATCTCTGATAGGAGCCTTCGGACCAGACATCAGCTGATCTCCCTCTTTCATTCCTTTCGACGCCAAAATGTAAGACTTCTCTCCATCGGCATAACAAATAAGGGCAATGTGAGTACTTCTATTAGGATCATACTCCACAGAGAGAACCTTAGCAGCGATATCATCTTTTGATCTCTTAAAATCAATGATTCGATATTGTCGCTTATGTCCGCCTCCACGCGCTCTTGAAGTAATGTGACCTTGGTTATTCCTTGCTGAAATTCTTTTCTTTTTATGAAGCAAAGATTTTAAAGGCTTGTTAGTTGTTTTATTTGTCAACTCATCGTTACTCGGAAGAACTAACTGCCTTCTACCTGGTGATGTCGGATTAAACTTCTTGACCATTTTCAAACTCTCTATCTAATAACTTATTTCGTTTATGCTTCTAGGTTTAGCTTATCGCTTTCTTTCAGTGTGACAATCGCTTTTTTGAAGAGATCTGTCTCCCCCATCTTTCTTGTGCCTTTCACCCGTTTCTTCTTTGTCGGCAAAGTGATGGTATTAACTTTGATGACCGTAATTGACTGTTTTTCAAAAAAAGCTTCAACTGCTTTTCGAATTTCAGTTTTATTCGCTTTAACATCGACGATAAACACAAACTTCGGCGTCTTACATCTTTTTATGCAGGGATTTGATTCAGCTTCAACAAGACCTTGAATCACGCTTGATTTCTCGGTTACGTGAACTCCCTTCAATACCATTCTATTAGTTCTTTGCATCATTGCCTCTTAGTAGGTTTTGAAATTCCTCTTTTGCCGAATCGATCACTACAAATTTTTGCCCTAACATGACATCATAACCGTTAAGATTTTGAGCTAACATGTAAGATGCTTTCTTGATATTTCGAACACTCTTCTTAAAATTCAAAATGGAGAGCTTATCCGTTGCGTCACCACCCAAGCAAACCACTCTTTGATCAACAAAACCTAGAGTTTTGATAAAAGCACTTAAAATCTTTGTTTTCGGCTCTTTAAAATATTTGTCGAATTCATCACTTAGGAAAATTACATTCCCTTCGCTGAGTTTTTCAACTAGCAAATGTCGAATAGCTGCCCGTCTTTCTTTTTGATTGATTCGAACGTGCTGATCAAATTTTGGTCTCGGAGTATGAACCCTTCCTCCTCCTCTGAATTGCGGAGCACCTAGGAATCCCTGTCTTGCTTTACCAGTACCTTTTTGAGCATGCGGCTTAGCACCTGAGTGATTTGATTCATTTCTTGATTTTGTCTTAGCAGACCACTGTCTCGCATTTCTTCTTAAAGCGACAATATAGTCCTTGATAGATTGAGCATTCGCTTTGTGATCATCTTCGTACGCGACCGCTACTTCTTCAACTAGATTTCCGCCTAGGTCATACTTTTTACATTTTGCTTGTGCCATTGATCCTATCCTTTTTTCATCGCCTTTCTAATAAAGACAACCCCTCCGTTAGCACCAGGAATTGCACCTTTGACAACGAGAGCATTTTTTTCTACATCTATTTTTAGCACTTTGAGACTTTCTATCGTTACAAGCTCGTCTCCCATATGACCAGCCATTCTTTTGTTCTTTGCAACTCGTCCGTGAGCTCTGATAGAACCAACTGAACCCATATGTCTATGGACAGGTCCCGCTCCGTGTGAGCTCGCAATTCGCCCCTTATGGTGCCTCTTAATGACCCCTTGATACCCTTTACCCTTACTTACTCCGCGAACGTCGACGAATGATCCTACCGCAAACTGCGAAGCGTCTATTGAATTTCCCACTTCATAGCCGGAAACATCTTTAAGTCTTGTTTCATGAAGAACTTTCTTAGGCTCTAGGTTCTTTTTAATAAATTGGCCAGCAACCGGTTTAGTCATTCTTTTTATTTGCTGGGGGGACATAGCTACACTAGCAAGCTGAACGGCTATATAACCATCGGTTTTTTCTGTTTTAACTTGTGAGATGACATTTTGTTCGACTTCGATTACGGTACATGGAAGTATTCTTCCAGAGGTCGTGTCGAAAATACGGGTCATACCCCGCTTTTTTCCAATAATCGTAAGAGACATACTATTTCCTTTTCCTATAGCAGTTTCTCCCTACACGGTCGGTCTATCGCTAGAACTCGCTGTAAAGATCTGAGAAATTAAAAGAGGTCATTTGTTTTGATCTCTCTTTTTGACTCATGCGGAGGAGGATAGCAAATCATTCGATTTTCTTACAAGGGAAAGATA
>CAYZDL010000002.1:95232-120873 GCA_964477345.1 uncultured bacterium | reverse complement strand
AATGTAGCATCCTGAAAATTGTAGAGGGTCCCTTTCCCTTTGGAGATTTGAAATTCAGAGAGGGCAAAGAGGGAAAGAATATTTTGAAGGGGGACGTTTTTTTGTGAGATTCGTTTTACGATGAGTGAGATTAGGCCCTCTTCGTCGGAAAAGAGGGTAACGATGCGACCTGTCTCTTGGTAGGGGAGTGTTTTTAGGACCACGGCTTTCATAATCTTTCATTGTAGCAAAAAAAGAGAATATTTCGTAGACTACTCGTTCTGAGTTTTCTTTTTCTCTTGCACCGATAGCTCAATCGGATAGAGTACCTGGCTTCGGACCAGGTGGTTGGGAGTTCGAGTCTCTCTCGGTGCGTTTGCTTTTTTAAGGTACTTGAGTATAAGTTTCGAATCAGGTAGGATTTTGTTTTACCAAGGAGTTGATTATGGAACTCGAAGCAGATGACATTGTTGCTGGAGATAAGGTAACGATTGTTGGACGTAACCTTCCTATTACGGAGGCGATACGTGAACATATTTTAGATAAAATTCATAAGATTGAAGCAATCACTCCCCAGGTTCTCAATGTGATTGTCTACTTAGAAATTCAAAGAAATCACCACAAAGTGGAGATTATTTACAAATTTTCTCATTTCCTTGTTGTGACTCATGCAGTCATGGACGATATGTATCAGGCAATCGATACGGCCTGTGCACGTCTTAAACGTAAGCTTGAAAAATGGAAGACTCGCATTCAGAGTCACCATGGAAAGAAATTGTCTGAAGCTTTAATGGACGTTCATGTACTCGATCGGAAAAAAGAAGATTTGCTCGAAATCAATGACGAAATCGATGACGTCAACCTGGCAGAAATAGAACGTGAGCTAATGCCACCTAAGATCGTCAGCAAAAAAGAATATTCTATTCCTATGTTGACTATAGAAGAGGCTGCTATGCGCATTGAGTTGTCAGATGTCCCCTTTTTGGTCTTTAAGTCAGAGGAAGATCAAAAATTAAAAGTAATCTATGTGCGTCACAATAAGACTTTTGGATTACTCGAGCTTGAGTAGAAAATAATGATTCGCTCAAAGCCAGAGGAAGAGGTACGTCAGCGACTTTTGCTCTGCATGAAAGAGGAGCTTGGTTTTCCTCCCGAAATGATCAGCGTTGAAAGAAGCTTAGGATCGTTGCCTCATCTTTTGGGTCAAAGGGTTCCTGATCGAAGATTTGACATCGTCTGTTTTAAAAAACATGGCGAGGAAATTCTCCCTTTGCTAATCGTGGAGTGTAAAGCAGTCGATCTTACAAACAAAGCGGCGATGCAAGTAATCGGGTATAATCATTTTGCTAGAGCCCCTTTTATTGCACTCGCCAATCAAAAAACTGTCTATACAGGTTACTACTCTGAAGATCGGGGGTACCTTTTTGAAGAGGGATTGTTTTCTTATGAAAGAATGGGCAATTGGAAGCATTGAATCGCGGCTTCGCATTTTAGAAGAGAAGAATCCTTTACTCTCTTTTCTCCTCTGCTCTGTCGAGATCGATGATTTAGGGGTGCTAGAACCTTTTGAAGGAAAAATCAGTCCCGACATTGAAGTGGTCTTTATCGAAGGTGTCCATGAAAATAGCGGACCTCTGAAAGCCTTTCTGGAGAGAGGAGGAGAGGTCGTCTTTATCGAGAACGATCTTTCTTTAATCAAATTGTTTCTCCGTGATTCAAATCTAATTGAACATGAAAAGATAGAGGTCGTTTCGGGTGCCGATGAAGAGTTGAAGCGACTTAGCTGGAAATATCTCTACAAAAAGAGTGAGATAGTAGGTCATTTGCCTTTGTTAAAGCGATGGCTTGACGGTATACACTTGGCCGCTTCTGATTTGATGCAAAGTAAAAGGGTGGTCCGTAATTTGCAGTCAAATCTCCTCCGATCTCATGAATTCATCAATGGGAAGGGTCTTGAGGGTAGTTATCAGGGGGGGACGGCGATCGTCTGTGGTTCGGGAGCCTCTTTAAATGATGAGGCTATTGCGCAGATAAGGCAGGTTGAAGGTTTTGTGCTCGTGATTGGAGCGGGTTCGGCGATGATCAAGCTTGAGAGGTCGGGCGTTCGGATTGATTACGGTGTTTATGTTGATCCGGAACCTGAGCTTGAGCCTTACCGCAAGATGACTTCATTTGATTTTCCGTTATTCTACCAAAACCGAATGTGTGAAAAGCTCTTTTCGTTGCATAGAGGAAAGAAAATTTGGATGGGGTGCAGTGGAGGTTGGAAACTTGATGAGGCACTTTTAAAGGCGGCGGGGATTGAGCCTTGGCAAATCGATTCGGGGTGGAATGCGGGAACCTTTGCTTTGAGTATTGCAGTTTTTTTGGGGTGTTCGAAAATTGTTTTTGTTGGCCTTGATAATGGAATGGCGAACAATCGGCCGCTGAGTGCTGGGGAGTTCATTGTCGATGGGTTGATCACCCGGAGGGATTTGGCCGGGGGAAGAGATTGGATTGAAACCTTTGTCAAAGAGAGAGCTGACATTGAATTTCTGATGCCGGACCAAGGGTTATTCATCGATGGAGTGAAAAGAGAAAATCGGTGGGGTTCATTAGTTCATCTTAAACCTCTTGCTTCTCATCAATTTTCTTTGCAGGAGATTAACTTTGAGCGACTGGCTCAATTTATTGGAGAGCTCAATTCACCAGCTCTTGAAGAGGGGCTTGAATCGTTTCTCGATTCATTAAAAGGTGGTGTTGACAGCCTCGGATTTCAAAGGGAAAAGATTTTACTTGAGGTGGAATTAGGGGAGAGTTTGCTTTATGAGTATGTGCTTAAACAGTTGTGGGAAGTAATGGCTCCTCTCTTTGCTAGAGAAGAGAAGAAATCGGATTCTTCAAAAGGTTTTGGTGTTATTGGACAAGCGACCTTTTGCTTAAAGGCTTTAAAAGAGGTGATTTGTCCGGATACATTTTTGCTGACAGGCCTCTCACAAGGGATTTGCTTTTCTGGAATGCTAGAAGGAGAAGTAAGACGTAGCTATCCTTCAGGAAGAGTTTGTGAGATTGAGCACTATCGCAGGGGGCGGCGTCATGGTAAATGGGCGATGTTTTTTGAAAGTGGCGATGTAAAAGGGGAGGTTTACTACAAAGAGGGGACTCTTCATGGTCCGTTTACTCTTTGGGGTGATAGAGGTGTCAAAAGAGAGGGGCATTACTGGCTTGGAAAGAGGGAGGGGAAGCATAAGCTTTATGATCGAAATGGGCATCTCCTTTCTGAAATGGTGTATGATAAGGGGGTACCGATCTCTGAACATACAACCTACAATGGCCAAGGGAAATTGATTGAAAGGATTCATTATCAAACAGAGAAAAAATTTGATCGGTATTGTTACAATAATCAAGGGCAAGCAACCTATCGTGGTGTTTTTAAGGGGGATCTTTTCGAAGAGGTCCATTTTGATGAGGATGGTAAAGTAACCCAAATAAGACATGGACGGTGGTTGGAGGAAAAATTGGTATGGGATTAGAGACGAGATATCCGGAACTGACATTTATTACCTCTGTTCTTGGCTATGAAAAGCGTGATATTAAGTGGGATTTGGTTGATGAGGGTTCTTTAAATCTGCCCACCAAAGCCCAAGTGTTGTATGTGTATGGATTTTCTCCCCACGTCGCCTCTCTTTTGCAGTGGCTAGATGAAGATACGAGCCGTGATCTGATTTTTATAGAAGATGATTTAGGGGTAGTTGCAAAAATTTCAGAAGAGGGTCATGGTCAACTATTTTCCCATGAACGTGTTCACTTAAGACTCATTCTCAATGAGGAGCCTCTTGATCTATTTGCAGAAAGTTTGGTGCGTGATTTTCCCTTTGAAAATATCGGTTTTTTCAATTTGAAGAAAAGGGATGAAACCTTTGAAAAATTGAGAATGGCCCTTCTTCGAAAAAGTGTTGTTGAATCAGCGATCACTCTTGAACTCCTCCACTACCAAAAACTGTTTGGTAATTTGAAAGAAAATTTCCCCCTTTTTGCACATGCCTCTGATGTGGGGAAGTGGAAGGGGGCTTTTGCAGGGATTCCGGCAGTAATTTGTGGTGCTGGCCCCTCATTAAAGGGAGCCAGGGAGCAAATTGAAAAAATGCAAAACCGGGGGATCATCATTGCGGGGGGATCAGCGATCACTGCTTTGAGTTCGTATCATATTGTCCCCGACCTCTTATTTGCTATCGATCCGAATCATGAAGAGTTTATCCGATTGGGATTGCATACAGCCTTCGATTCTCCGTTGATTTATGGGTCTCGATTACAGCCTGATGTTGCATGGGCTCATACAGGAGATTTAGCTTATGTAGTTACCGGAACAGGGGGAGCTATTGAGACCTGGATGGAGGAGCAGCTGGGGATTTACGATAACCAGATTTTGGCGGGTTTAAGTGGTGAGGCTCTCTCGGTAACTGCTGTAGCTCTCAAATGTGCAATCTATTTTGGTTGTGATCCGATTATTTTTGCAGGGATTGACCTTTCTTACTCAAGTGGTTCACGCTATACCGAAGGGGTGGTCTCTGATATGCAGTGTGCTTTGGAAGAGAATTTTGAAAAGGCATCAGACACTCGCTTCAAAGTAGAAGGGAAAATGACCATGGCAAAATGGCTAATGGAACGCGATGTGATTCAGGATACCATCGAAAAAAATCCTGATGTGACTTTCATCGATGGGACAGGGAAAGGGCTCTTGTTTGAAGGGGTAGAGGTGAAACACGATTGGGAATCTGATCAGTTTCTTCTCAGGGATATGAAAGGATTGATTCATGAATTGACAAAATCGACCAAGTTTTCAATTGAGGTGTCGTCAGTTGAAGAAAAACTTTTGATTTTGAAAAAAAGCTTTGAGAGGTGTCACGCGATCATTACTGATATCTTAGAAGAGCTTGAGACTCTCAATGGTGAAGAGGAAACAAGAGAACAAACTCCTCGAGAAACGGTGCTAGAAATGGATCTTGAAGATGAAATTGCCTATCAGCTGGCATTGAAAGGAGCTGCTTATGCATGGACATTTCATATCAAAAAAGCGGCACAAAAAGAAGCCACAAAAAGACCTCTGTTTTTTATTAAAAGTCGGCTTTACCGGAAATTGCAACTCTTTGTTGAAGCTTATCAAAGGATGATTTAAATATGACCAAGATTTGGAGTGCAACCTTTCAAGAAACCCCATTTAATGTCTATCAATATAAGGGAGAAACGGGGGATTATGGCTACCTTATTTCGGCAATTGGGCAAGCCATCGCTATTGATATCACCGATGGTCCTTCGGTGATCGAAGAGCTTGAAAAAAATCAGTTAACTCTAGCGGCTGCACTACTCACAGATCAGAAACCACATCATGGTGCTGGGACGCTCTATTTAAAAGAAAAAACCGAATGTTCTGTCATGGGTCCTCGCTGTAAAGAGTTCGATTTTCTGGATCAAGATGTGGCCGATGGAGAAGAGAGTTCGATAGGCCCCTTTTCCTTTCAAGTAATGGCAATGCAGGGGATTAATCAGCAACATATTTGCTACTTTTTTTCTGATGCCCTTGTTCTTTTTTGTGGTGACACTCTTTGTTCTTCAGAAGGCAAAAAAATTGATGATTTAACAGACCAATCGTACTTTTCCTTACTCCAAAAAATCAAAAAACTTCCACCAAAAACGCTTCTCTTTTGGGGTCAGGATGCCCAGAAAAAAGGTGGAGCGAACTTCCGCTCATTGGAAGAAGAATTTAGTCAGTAGACGGAAAATTTAAGAAACATCGGTCCCTCGCCCAGAAAGCATAAGAGGCGCGATTAGGTACCACAGTCAATCCCAAATTATCACAAAGTCTATAAGTGATGACCTTTAAAGCATCAGAAACAAAGGAAGAGCATTTGAAATCAACTGCAGTAACGACGGTATTTTTCGAGATGGTCCTATACCGAAAAGAGATCTGCACTTTTCTAGAAGTAGGGTGGCAAACAAAGGCGTAATTGAGAGTTTTGCTTTTTGGAAAGGCTTTAAACGAAATTCGTTCTACTAAGGGATCTTCCTCTAAAGGTTTGAATAGATTAAACAGATCCAAATCAGAACAAGTTTTTGGCGTTGGATCTTCCACTATGGAACGGGCGCCTAAACCAGCTAGTCGCAAAGCAATTTGATAAATTCTTTGAATTGATAATTCTTCTCCAATTCCGAAAAGGCGAAATGACAAATGGGTTGGTTTGCACACAAAATAGGTGAGGCCAAAACCGATAGTGGGGTCGATAATGGTGTCGCCATAAGAAAAGGTGTGAGGATAAAGAGCTTTTAAAATCAGAGAACTGCATTTCTGTAACTGATCAGATTGATCGGGTTCTTCAGAAGTAACTTTTTCTTCCATAGGGATGAATGGGGGCGCCTTGGGATTTAATCCTGGGAAATAAAAGGATGTCGATTCGGCCATAGGCTTGTGGGTAGGTAGGTTGCCGGAAACAATAACATAACATCATGTTATTGTATATATAAATAATTTTATTTTTTTCCTGAAAGATTTAGGAATGTTTCTCCATTGGCATTTGTAAAGCTATAAGGTATTCGGAATTTCGAAGTTGTCAAGCCTAAGTTATCAGCTAATCTATGGCTTAACACTTTTAACCCATCGGCATCTAAACGTGAGCAATTGAATTGGGCTGTGGGAATCAATAACTGCTCCCCCCTTCTCTGGATTTTAAGAGAAACTTGCACTCTAGTAAAACATGGGTGGCAAACAAAAGTATGTGTCACCTGTTGATTTTCTAGATTTTCGTAAAAGGGGAAATCGATTCTGTCATTTTTTCTTTTCTGTTAAATTAAAATTGGGGCGAGTATTACTACAGCGTCCATTTTTTCCAAGTAAAATAATTGCAAACGATCGATTTTACTACTTGGTTATTAACCTTTAATTGTGGGTTTCTTGCACGCATCTTCTACATTATTTTTACTAGTTTTCGAACATACGGATAGGGTTTTTTTTTAAATTTTGATAATCTATCTGCATGGGTTTATCTATTACTCGAGAATCGATTTGGTTTTGTTTGATCATTCTTATGACAAGTTGTTCCCCGATGGAAGAGTCGGAAAAGGAAAAACTACGTAAGATGAATGAGGTTTCAGAAACAATCTATCGTTTGGATGGGGAGCATTTTTATCATACTAACGAAGTGATTGTTGCTAAACGAGAAACCTATCCTTGGGAGCCAAAATCACTCACTGTTGATAAGAAAATCACTAAAGAATATTTTCGGTGTCGAGGCAGTGCTCAGAATGGATGCAGATCACTCATCGATGCGGTTGGCGATAAGACGCAAATGATCGATTGCGGTGGGATGGAAAGGCATGGACTACCCTATCGAGAGGAGGGGGAATTCATTTACTCAGCCTTGGTCGAGCTTCTCAACTATATCCAAGAAAAAGTAGGGAGGAAGGTTGTCATTACTACAGGTCACCGATGCCCAAATCACAATCAATTTGCCGACCCATCGCCCGAAAACCGCACATCAAAGCACCAGATGGGTGCAGAGGTCGATTTCTATGTCGAAGGGTACGAAGAGACTCCTCTCGAAATTGTCAGATGGGTGATGCATTATTATACTGAACATCCTGAACTTCATTATTCATCTTTCAAAGAGTGTAAAAGGAACCCTCAGGGTTTTAAACACCCTGGATGGTACAACGATGAGATCGCAGTCAACATCAAAGAAAAGAATGAGGGGCGTGATTTTGATAATCGTCATCCGTATCCTTACATTACAATCGAGCTGCGTTGTGACAGAACCGATCATAATAAGCCGGTAGAATATAACTGGCATCGTGCTAACAACGGATACCTAAGATTTTAGTAGATCCTCAAGTGACTCGACATGTATCAACGTCGGTGAAATAAGAGCAAGTTGAGGATGGTCTTTACTGCAGACAAGAATTGGTGTGATTTGAGCATTGACAATTGCTGTAATTCCTTTAAGAGCATCGTCAAGGCCAAGTGCACGTGACTTGGGGACATTTGGATGGTGAGCAAGGGCTTTTAGAAATCCATCAGGGTGAGGTTTCGCTTTGGCTACATCGTCTCGTGTGATCCAAAGGGGAATCTCCTCTAGGATAGGGAGAGCCTTTCTAAATGGGATCGTATATTGACACCTTGAATTAGTGACAACGCAAAGGGCCTTACCATTGCTTAGGAGAGTTTCTATCATTGTTTCCGCATAAGGCATAAGCGATAGCGGACTTTGAGCAAGGAGACCTGCGTAATGTTTCTGCTTTTTCTTCACCACTTCTTCCCACATCGGGTCATCAAGCTGAGAAAAAAGCGAGCAGTAGAGGTCTTTAAGACGATTGCCTGTGGGGTAGTGTGCTGCAAAACAGTAATCATAGAAGCCAATGGCTCCTAAAAGGGAAAACTCCTTAAGAGCAAGTTCGTAAGCTTGCTTATGCAAGCTCTCCGAATCGACAAGGAGTCCATCGAAATCAAAGCAAAAGAGATCGAACTTTTCTATCATTGCCGATGACCGGGATCGAACCAGCACCTAGTTGCCTAGAGTAGATTTTGAATCTACCGCGTCTACCATTCCGCCACATCGGCATAAATCATGGCGGGAGTATATCAAACCAGGATGTATAGTTCAATATCTTATTGAATAAAGGGTGAGGCCGTGGGCTGGCGCTGCGGAAGGGGCTTGTTTCCGATCGCGACTTTCCAAGATTTTTTTTGCATCAGAGGGGTACAATTTACCACGGCCGATTTCTATCAAAAGACCAGTTAGGTTCCTCACCATTTTGTAGAGAAAGCCATTGCCACGAAAAACAAGGGCAAATCCAGAATCGTGTTGAACAATATCGATGGCATAGAGAGTTTTTATTGGGTTTTTTCCTTCATTAAATAAGAAACCGTGATTAGCAAAGGCAGAAAAATCGTGTTTGCCGATCAAGTCTTTAATCGCCTCTCTCATTGTATCAAAAGAGAGCGGGTAGGTGCAATGAAGAGAGTAATTTCTATCGAAGGGGAGTTGAATTAGGTCAGTAGTGACATCATAAGAATAGATCTTTTCTTTTGCAGAAAAACGGGCATGAAAAGATTCATCGACCGGTTCAATCGAAAGAATAGAGATTTCATCGGGTGTCAGGGCATTGAGACTTTTTTGGAGAAAGGGGGAGGGAGGGGTTTCCAAGACAAAGTGAGCCACTTGACCCTTTGCATGAACTTGAGCATCGGTACGACCTGCTCCGATCACTTTAATCGGCTTGCCGGTCACTTGATGAAGGGCTTTTTCAATTTCTTCTTGAATGGTCGGTCCATTGGGTTGAATTTGCCAACCTGCAAATGGGGTTCCGTCGTAGGCGATTGTCAGTTTATATTTCATATTTTTTGGAGTTGGTCAATGAGGGAGCAAACAAGGGGAAGATCAGAAGGGTAGGTGATCTTGATATTAGGGAAAGAGGCTTCGACTATTCTTGGGCTCAACCCCTGTATTTTCAAAAGAGACATTTCATCAGTCGGGGTTTGATGAAGCTCTTTACTGATTTTTATTCCCTTTAGGAGATATCCGATAGGGGCAAATTGAGGGGTGTGGGTTTCCCAAAGGCCATTTCGGTCGACAATATTTTCGATGGCGGTGTTTTCGTTGGCTCTAATGAGGGTGCTTCGGATCCTTGCTCCTAAAGTGGCGCCATTGTACCTTATTCCTTCGTCGATCAGCCTTTCGATATCTTCTTTTACAATAAGTGGGCGGGCGGCATCGTGGACTAGTACATATTCAATCGATTTTTTACACTCCTTGAGACCCCTTTCAAGGGAAAGAAAGCGTTCTTTTCCGGGGAGGGCAAAGGTGAAATTTTCTTGGAAATGGTGACGATCCTCTTGAGGACAAACAATGATGATTTGGCCAATCTGGTCGATGGTGAGGAATGGCTCAAGGCTGTACTGGGCAATCGGCTTACCGCGGTGGCGATAAAAAACCTTTGAAAAATTAGTTCCCATACGCGAAGAAAGCCCGCCTGCAAGAATTATCAGAGCGATTTTCATGGGGTTAATCATAATAGAAAAAAGAAAAAAGGGGAAGAAGATCTCTTCCCCTTAAAAAATAGATGACTAGGCGAGGTGCTTGCTGACAAGTTTAGTCATTTGGAACATGCTGATGGTTTTCTTGCTTCCAAAGACGTCTGCAAGTTTATCATCGGGTTTAATGTTTCTTTTGTTGCTGGGATCTTGAAGTTTGTTTTTCTTGATGTAATCCCAAAGCTTCTTAGTCACTTCCGTTCTTGGTTTTGGTCCTTTTCCAACAACAGCTTCTAATTCTCTTGAAAGACCCATAGGTTTCATGAAAGCAGTTTTTGCTGATTTTTTTGTCGTAGTCGATTTAGCTTTAACTTTAGTTTTTGTCGTCGCTCTTGCTTTGGGTTTAACTGCAGTTTTGGTAGCTGATCTTGTTGTTGTCTTTCTTACTGTTTTTGTTTTAGTCTTTGTTGTCGCTCTTTTGATTGTTTTCTTTTTTGTTGCCATTTCTCTCTCCTTAGTGTCTAGCAAAGCCCGTGGGCATTTTTTGTTCATCAATAAATTTGCCTTGTGCACTACGAGGAATAAGATGTCAATATTCTATGTAGAAAAAGTATTGTTTTTTCAATTACGATCCGAAATAATACCGATATGTCTAATCAAACACTATTCCCCTTAAAGTCTCAGTCGTTGGTAAAATTATCAGCTGTTCAGTCATTTAAGGATCATTATCCCGAAGTCTATAGCACCATAGAGACGTTGGAGCCACAATTTCGCGAAGTTTTATTCAAGGCCATTTTACTTGGACAAGAACATATCATAATTGCAAAACAAAGTCCCGCCTACTTGAATAATCTGGCAGAAAAACTGCTCGAGATGGATCAATTTTACCTCACTCTCGGAGGTATCCTTGGATATCAAGCCTCAATTGAAGAGCTAATCGCAGAGAAATCAGATTCTCAAGTTTATGATATTGAGCCTCCTGAAAAATATGATCTACAAGATGAGGGGGTGACTCTAGATCAGTACATCATCGAGGGGTTGCAAAGACAATCTGAACTTTGCGAGATTTGGCCCTGCGGAGGGGCGGCTGATCGGCTTGGTCTGAAGGATTCCAAAACTGAAAGAGAGTATCCCGCAGCTTGTTTTTCCTTTAGTGGATGGACACTCTTGGAACGTTTAGTTCGTGATTTAGAGGCGAGAGAATACCTTTATAACAAGTGCTTTGGGTTAAAAGTTCAAATTCCGATTGTCATCATGACATCCCTTGAAAAGAACAATTACGAAGAGATATCGGCCATTTGTGAGGAGAATCAGTGGTTTGGACGATCTCCAAAACTCGTCAGAATTGTGATTCAACCCTCGGTACCGACATTTGATCGTCAGGGAAAATGGATTTGTGATGAAAAAGGTGAGATGATTTTTCGCCCAGGAGGACATGGAGTATTGTGGCGTCTTCTTGAAAAAAGCCGATCCTTCGAGTTTCTTAAAGAGCTTGGAGTGACTAAGGGGGTTGTTCGTCAAATTAACAATCCTGTAGCAGGTCTTGATTCAGGAATCCTTGCCTTGGTGGGATACGGTCTTATTCACCAGAAGAAATTTGGTTTTACTTCTTGTCCTCGAGTCTCTCAAATGCATGAGGGGGTGAATGTTGTGAAGATCTTTAAAGATCAGAATCAAAAGGAGAGGCGGGCTATTTCGAACATCGAATATTGCGATTTTTCTGCCCTTGAAAAAGTCGACTGTGAAAAGAGTTTTCCTGCAAATGCCAACACCCTTTTTGTCGATTTAGCGTGTGTCCAGGCGGCCCAAAGAAGACACCCTTTCCCAGGATTGATCCTCAACTTTAAGACAAAAAGAGACAATAGGGCGAGCGCTCGTCTAGAATCGACGATGCAAAACATCTCTGATTCAATTCAAATGATCGAAGAGAATTCTGTCTTTGTCACTTATAACAAGAGAGAAAAGACCCTTTCTGCAATAAAACGGCAAAAGCAAGGGGAAGAAGACGATTTAAGAGAGACTCCAGAGTCGGCTTTTTTTGCCATGATGAAAGAGGCTCATGGCCTTTTAGAGAGTTGTGGGATGGCATTACCCAAGTGGGATCATAAGACCCCTCCGATCTATTTTTCTTACCACCCAGCACTCGGGCCTCTCTATTCGATCATTCGGCAGAAAATTAGAGGGGGGCAGATGACTAGGGGGTCGCTCCTCAATTTGGAAATTGCTGAAATATTTCTAGAAAATGTTCGGCTCGATGGCTCTCTTAGGATTGAAACTTCTTATGTGATGCATCAGAGTGCTTCTTGTGCCCTTAGCAACGTCCAGGTGCAAGGCGAAGTCGATATATCACTTGGGAGAAATGCTCATCTTGTAGCAGAGAATGTGGTGATTTTGGAGCCTTTTCATATTAAGGTCCCCGATAACACCCTAATGGTCGCTTTAGAGAAACAAAACCAGATAGAATGGCATTCGCAGCCAATCTCAGAAAAAGTGGCGCCCCTTTGGGATTATTCTGTAGAAAATAATAAAATCGTCTTAAAACAAAAAAGCGGCATAACCTTAGAGTTACACCGCCTATCAAGTAAAGATTAAAAGAATTACGCTCTTTTAATTTCGTCTCCCTTTTCTCCGTTGTCTTTTTTCTGTGTAGAATCGCTGTCGCAGCAGAATCTTAAGAATACAGCAGTAGTCACGATAGAAACAACTCCTGTGATCACAATAGCTTTAAGTGTGCCTGGGTTATTTTCTGCCCATTCTTTTGCTTTTTCGAAATGATCTTTTACAGCGTCAACAATTCTTTGTAGAAATGGAAGAACAGAGTCATTCCAGTAGTCTTTTACACTTGTAGCCGTACGGCCACAAAAGTCACCAACTTTTCCAGCACCTGATTTTACTGTTTCCCAAGCGCCCTCAGCGGCGTTACCCAAAGATGAACAAACTGACTCAATTGACATGGTATTACCTCCTAAACTGTCTTTTTTCAAACACTTTGCATTTTGCAAGTACAATCAATTATAAACGAATAGCCTTTTATGTAAAGAGGGGATTAAGGGTTTATTAAACCAATAAAATTTTTAATTCCTCTTCAACAAAACAAACAAACGAATTAGAGGATCTAGGGTGGTGATTTAACATTTGAATTACAAGATTAAAAGGAAAAGAGGTAGCGATCACTATTTTTTCGAAGGCTTTGACAATTCAACGAATCTTCGATAAACTGATGCGATTATCGTGAAATTAAAAGGGATTAGATGATGAACGTTGAAGATTTAACATTTGAATTAAGAGATTTAAAAAAAAGAAGTGCAGAACTTTCGAGGTTTCTTTGACATCGATTCAAAAAAAGATGAAGTCAAAGAACTTGAAACGAAAATGAACGATGAAAATTTTTGGAACGATCAGACTGAAGCTCAAAAAATTATACAACGTCTAAATCTTTTGAAAGAGTGGATAGACCCTTTTGAAAAAGTCTCTCAGGGTACAGAAAATATTTCACAACTTGCCGATGAAGCTAAAGAAATTAATGATCATGAATTTATGCATGAATTAGTCGTCGAGGCAACTAAATTAAAGAAAATATTAAACGAGCTGGAAGTCAAAAAAATGCTTTCAGGGGAGCTTGATCAAAATAGTTGTTACTTTAGCATTAACGCGGGTGCTGGAGGGACAGAGTCTTGTGATTGGGTTGAGATGTTAGCCAGAATGTATACGAGATGGTTTCAAAGAAAAGGGTATAAGTATGAGGAAATTGATCGGCTAGACGGGGATGTGGCGGGAATTAAAAACATTACTTATAAGGTAGATGGTTCGTATGCTTATGGGTATTGCAAGGCAGAAAAAGGAGTTCATCGTCTGGTTCGTATTTCTCCCTTCGACAGTAATGCTAGAAGGCATACGAGCTTTGCTTCTGTAGATGCTTCTCCTCAAATTAATGAAGATATTGATGTTGAAATTAGACCTGATGAATTGCGAGTTGATACTTATAGGTCATCAGGAGCTGGTGGGCAGCATGTCAATACGACCGATTCTGCTGTACGGATGACCCATTTACCAACAGGAATTGTCTCCTCATGTCAAAATGAGAGGAGTCAAATTCAAAACCGTGAGACATGCTTGAAAATGTTGAAAGCAAAACTTTATGAGCGTAGAGTGGAGGAAAGAAAAAAAAATTTAGATAAGCTTGGTGGGGAAAAAAAAGAGATTGGTTGGGGCTCCCAGATTCGGAGTTATGTTTTCCAGCCATATACTCTTGTTAAAGACTCACGCACAAAAGTAGAGGATGGGAATATAATCGCTGTGATGGATGGGGAAATTGATCACTTTATCAATGCATATTTGAAACAATTTGGATGAAATGAACCAATTAACTGAATCTAAACTCTACGATATTCGGTACAGTGAGCTTTCGGACGGTGAGTCAATGAAGGAGTGGTTGAAGGATCCCCAAGTGGGACTCTGGTATCCTCCATCGACAGAAATTGATCAAGATACATTTGTAAAAAATTGGATTGGTTTTGCTCGATATAGAGCTAGCTTAACAGCTACTTACGAAGGTCAAACCATTGGGGTCATCACGATATATTTGATGCCCTACATTAAAGTTGCGCATGTCTCAATGATCTATTTTATTGTCTCTCCAGAGTTTTTGGGGCAGGGTGTTGAAGTGTCTCTTTTGAGAAATGTGAAACATTTAGCTAGGTCCCGTTTTAGGCTAGAGTCGATGCATTGTGAAGTATTTGAGGGGAGTGGTCAAATTAAAGATCTTCAGGAAGCAGGTTTTCAAGAAATCATCAGGCAGGAGGATTTTGTCGAGTTCCCCGATGGTCTCCGCGCTAGGTTAATTTATGAGTGTTGTTTATGAGTCATCAAATAGATGAAAATCTAATTTCCATACGGTCGATGATTGAGAGTGATACTTCAACGCTCGAGAAGATTCTCAACGAACCTGAGGTTCAGATCTACTACCCTATGAGTAACTCAAAGGAAGTTTCAGATGCTTTGCGGGTCTGGCATTTTTATATGAGACAGGGGGCTGTTTTTACGATCGAAGTGGATAAAGTGCCAGCGGGTCTTGCAGTGGTCTATGTCAGTTCTTACGAAAAGCTTAAGAGGCAAGCTTTGTTTGCAATCGTCATTGGCAAGGAGTACCGAGGCAGAGGGCTTGGAAGCAAGTTACTTACCCATATTATTGATAAAGCAAAGAATCAATTTGGAATTAAGTTGCTTCACCTTGAGATGTATGAGGGTAATCCTGCAAAATCTCTCTATGAACGTTTTGGATTTAAGCATTATGGAAACCATAAACGATTCCTTAAAGACTCTCATGGAGTCTATAAATCAAAAGTATTAATGGAACTAAAATTGTAAAAGGCTAAAAGGAGTCTCATGGCTGGACATAGTAAATGGGCCAATATTAAACATCAAAAGGCCAAGGTTGATGCAAAAAAAGGGAAACTCTTTTCACGAATTTCAAAAGAGTTGATTGTGGCGGTAAAACTAGGAGGACCTGATCCTGCGACCAATGCTCGCTTGAGACTAGTTTTACAAAAAGCTAAAGCTGCGAATATGCCTAACGAAAATGTCGAAAGGAATATCAAAAAATCGTCATCGGCAGACCAGGGTGATTATTATGACATAACCTATGAACTCTATGGGTATGGAGGGGTAGGAATTATTTGTCAGGCAATGACCGACAACAAAAATCGTACGGCGTCTGACTTAAGAATCGCAACAAACAAACGCGGGGGAACGATTGCGACTCCAGGAGCAGTCCTTTTTCAATTTGATAAGAAGGGGATTATCCAAATTCTTAAGAAGGGTGTTGATCAAGAAAAGCTCTTTGAAGAGGTGCTAGAAGCCGGTGCAGAAGAATTTGATGAAGATGAAACAATGTATATGATTGTAACTGCTTTTGATTCACTTTATTCTGTTAAAGATCGGATTGAAGAATTGGGCTATAACTGTGAAGAAGCCACACAAGAGATGGTACCCAAAGTATTGATCGATTGTAACCAAGAATCTAAAGAGAAAAATTTAGCCCTTATTGAATGGCTAGAAGGGATTGATGATGTAGATGCTGTTTTTCATAATATGAATATGAATACGGAGGAGTAATGATTCATACACTTTTTCAACATTAACAGTTGCTCTTTAGGGAATTGTAGGTGGATCAGGTGTAGGTAAAACTTTGGAAAAATCAAAGAATCTGATGAAAAAACGAGTCTTTTCTGACCGGGCGGTCTTAGACCTCTATGTTTATCTCGATGTACATGGAAAGTTAAATTCTGATGAATTTAAGAAAGGTAGTGAAATTATTAAGAGTGTTAACCCAGGTGAAAGGTACAAAGCCGTTTTTTTGGTCCTTCCATAGGGTGAAACAGATAAGGATTATCGAAAGGATATCAATAGACATGAAGGGGTGGATGAGGCTGATAAACTTGCTTTAAAGACCTATGAAATCTATTCACAATACTTTACCACGTTGATAGGGATCTCTGAAAAGCTAGCGCCTCAAAAGAGAGCAGAGTTTGTTATTCGGAAAGTAGAGAAACTCGAATCAGGGGCAGTAAGTCTTGCTGCACGATAGAAAGATTGTTAGCCACCGGGCACACCGAGAATAGGTAGTTTAATTTATTTACTGAGTACGTTCGAGCTGAGTGAGCTTTTCTAGTACGAACTCGGCTCTTTGTTTAGGTGTCATATGAGGGGGGACGACAATGACGGGGATTCCTGCCTTAGCATAAGTCCGCTTGGCTTCTAGACCGAGCCGAAGCGCTTCTGTAGTATTTTCGTGCCTAACTCCTGTATCATCGGCGATAAATTCGCTCCCTGCGTAAGGCTCTACATAGAAAGCCGCTTTGTAGTGATCTGTGAGAGGGAGTGATTTTAGATGATCGTTCACTTTGCGGTACTCATCTGTATTGAGTTTGTTGTTGGTCTCTAGGTAGACTAAAGTATCCAAAAGGCCTCGGTCTGTGAATACCTTTTTCTTTCCCAAATCATCGGCCTTTGCTAAGGCAGCCTTTTCGCGGGTCACTTTTTCAAAATAGACCTCTGACTCAAATCCTGAAAGTTCCCAAGGGTGGGAAACTCCATTTGATTGATACTGAGAAATTATGTCTGTTGCCGCCTCTCGGCAGGTCATCTCACCCATATTCTCAAGTTCTTTGATGATAGAGGTCTTTCCAACGGATGGCCCCCCTGTGATCGCATAGAGTGAAACTGCAAAAATAGAGAGATAACCAAACATAAGTAATTTTTCCTTCCTTGTTTTTAGGGCTATAAAGACTTGGCCTGTTCGTAGGAAATTGATCGATAGGCAAATGATTTATCACTTGCTTGTTTGCCTTCGACGAGTACGGCGAGCCGTTTTGTGTTTTGTCTTGAGAAAAAGTCAGAAACATCTTCTTTGAATGTATTGTAATCGAGAGCTTGAATGGCCTCTATGGTTCTTTGACGTCTTTCAAAATCACCATGTTTTTCAAAAGCAAAAAAGTAGAGTTGTCCTATTTTATTATTGAGGTTTGTGGGTGGTTTGGAAAGATTCGTGATTACAGTCTCTTTTAGTGATTCAAAACGGGCCAGAGGCATTTCTGTTTCAAAATTGCGGAGATACTCCTCAAGATAGAGCTCAAATCTTGCTAGAAGTTCGATAGGGTAATGAGTCGTTGAATGAACTCCAAAGAAGAGCATGATTTTATCGTCAGATTCTTCAGTCCATGCTTTTGCAATATACGCTGTTTGTTGTTTTGTGCGTAATGTGTCGAAAAAGGAAGACCAGAGTACCTGCGAGAGGATCTCTTGAGAGGCAATTTTGCTAATCGATGTCGTAGGGATTTGGATCATTAGAAGAGAGGCATTTCCTTGCATTTCTGAAGAGAGAGCAAGGGTGCAGGGACCATTATTATTCGAAAGGAGTAGTGTTTTTGACTGATATTGCTCAGAGTAGGGGTAGACCGAGGACTTAAGCGTATTTTTCAAAGAAATCCAGAGAGTCATCGCTTCGGATTGACCCAGATTTCCTCCAATGGCCCCTTCAACGTAAGAAGTCTGAATGAATTCTTCATTGAAAATGAGGTAGTCTTCAAACGAGACCATTTTTAAAGCTGTAGCAAGATCTTTTCCTGAATAGTCATCATTGTGCAATATGCTGTTCATCGTATCTTTAGCTTGGAAAAACGCAAGGATCCTTTGCCGATTTTCATATTCAGAAGAGAGGGACTCTTTGATAAGCTCGAATTCATTGAGTGTGGGGCATAAAGTCTTAATACCATCAGCAACTCTAGAAAGAACAAGCTCAGATCTTTCTACGGGACCACGAATTGTAAAGAAAAGCTTGAACCCATCGTGGTAAATGGAAGTAGTGATCCCTCCTCTTTGTGCCTCGCTTGTCATCGTAATCAGATTGCGATTCAAGAGTTCAGCAGCAATGTCAGCCATGACAGCACTTTTTACATTAGCTCTTATCGCAGGGGACTTAATACCAAATTTCATGACTACTTCAGGAACCAAATAGTGTTCATCTTCCATGAAGTAACATTTTCCAAAGGTATCATCGGACAAAATTTTTGGAACGACCGCCTCTGGTTTTTGTTCTTTTTTACGTACTGAAAGGGCATCAGGGACAAATGGGTTTGATTTGGGTGGGGAGATTGCTAAGTTCGGTGAGAGATTAGAGAGACGATCGAGCCTTTCTCCTCCTAATGCAACGATTCTATATTCCCCCCCTAGCCATTTTTCTCGCTGATCAGGAACAATTTTTGTCAAGGTAGAGGGGGCAATTACGGAGATCAAGGTCTCTTGAGGTGTCATTTGAGAGAAGGTTGACGTAATTAGAGAGGGCTTCATCGTTTGAATCACAATCGTCTTGTAGGGATAGGTCTCTAAGTTTTCATCGATGAGCTGACTTGCGGCGCCCATAGCAAAGTTGAATTCTTCGCTTCTCTGCTGCCACTTATAGTTGATTTCTCCCATCTTTCGCATTTCTTGAAAGACATGATGAGGAACTCCTGATTTTTCTAATTGCCTGACCATTCCAAAAGTCTCGTCGATAATGGCATCGAGATTTTCTACACCTTTTTTCGTTAAATTAATGCTGAAAACGAGAAGTGCTTGATTGGGGCTCATGCGCAATACATCAGCATTGAGAGATTCGATGAGGCTTTGTCTATAAAGAGATTCAAATAGGCTATCTTCGCCTTTGTAAGACAAAGTATAGGCAAGGATCTCTGGAACCTTTGCATCGATATCGGAAGCGACCTGAGGAGACATTTCCCACGTAAAAGAGATACTTCTGAGGTCTTGCACCGGTTCTATATAGATAATCGATCCACGTTGATCTTCTGACATGACAACATCGTAGGCCAAAGGTGGAGGATTAGCTGTTGGAATGGTAGAAAAGGTGGCGTTGACAATCTCTTTCATCGCAGGAAGATCTTGATTTGTGTAAATCACAAGGTGCATTTTATCTGCACTATAGTGTAGACGATACCAATTCGCAAGGGTCTGGACAGGAATTACTTTTAAGGTCTCTTCATTACCTGTAGAAAATTTGGCATTAGGGTGCTTTTGGTTGCCACGTTCTTTGAAAATTTGCCATTCTCTCCATCCATCATTTTCAATATTTTTCGCATATTCTTGGTTGACAGCGAGTAGTTCTTTGCTTACCGATTTTTCAGCGAAGAGGGGATCGATAAAGAAGTGAGCAAACACGTCTAAATTTTGATTAAATTGTTTGTGGTTACTTGAAAAACCGTAGACAGTACGATCGGTCCATGTATAGGCATTTGCAGATCCACCGCTGTCGGTAACCCCATGAAAAAAACCATCTTCATCGGGGTATTTTTTTGACCCCATAAATAACATGTGTTCACAAAAGTGAGCCATCCCTGGATAGAGGACAGGATCTTGCCAGCAACCAACTTCAACCGAGAGAGCAGCGGCCGATTTATTGGCCATTGGATCAGAGATAATCAAGACTTGTAAACCATTCTTCAGCTGAATTTTTGCAGTTTTTCTATCTTGAAGAGTGGGAGTCAAAACTTTTAGGGGGTTTTTATCGATAACTTCATGAAACGATGTCGATTCACTAAAAAGGGGCTGGAAAACTCCTAGGAGTGAAACAATAAGGTAACACCCAAAAAAATTGACTCGCATAATAATCCTATCTAAGTTGGCTGTTTGCAGGAAACTCATCATACATTTCACGAACCAGATTGTAAATGTATTGTGTGCGCTCGTCTTTCTTTTTTGCCTTGATGATGGTCTCATCGTGAGGGAAATTTTCCATATCAATCTCATTTCCAAAGTAGGCGTGAATCGGAGCTTCATTGGTTGAGCGCATTTCTCCCAGGTCGATTTGAACACCTTCGGGAGGGGGGAGAATTGCATTAGTGGAAAGTGCGAGAGGAAAAAAATGTGTGGGCTGTTTAGATTTTCTTCCAAGAAGATACATCAATTCGACACTTTGTGGGTCAAAAGGAGCCACTTCGACTCTTCCTGAGGCACCCTTTCGATCTCTTCCACCACTTGGGGCAATATAGATGCACTTGCCTCCTAAATTGAGCTGGTTTGAGATTTCTGCAAGAGTACGTTGATTGTGCGTGCGCATCATCGCCGCCTGCTCCTCGTGAGCAGAAAAATACTTCTTCGAGTAGATGCAAAACAAAAAACGGCCTAAACTAAAGGGAACGGCAGCAGGATCTGTAAGGACTCGAGCACCTGCGACAAAAATCATCTCTTCAGCGATTTTGGGGAAATTGTCTTCTAACAAGAGGCTTAGTGCCTGGGGATCGGCTTCGATTTGATGGTTGGCAAAAAAGATAACATTTTCCCTTTTGGCTAAGAACTCTTCAATCTTCAACAAATTCTCTTTCCCCTTCAACGTAGAGTCATTCATGTTGACAAGGGGTCTGAAAATCTCATTTCCAATGGTGTAATAGTCAACTGGAGAACGGACAGCCACATGATACGATTCGAATTTGCAAGGGTTTCTAATTTGCTCAATGATTAGGGCACAAAACTGCGATAGAAGATTAAAATAAAACTCTTTGTCGAGTTTTTTGGCTTCTACAATTTGTTCGTAAGATTGAAAAAAAGGAGAAAGAACCTCCCAAAGTTTTTTTAATCTTAGATCGTTTGAGATCTCAAGGAGATCTTGTAGTTGTTCAAATTTCGAGTTTTTTCCCATTTGTAGCAGAATAGATTTCAAATTCGTTGAGATGAAGAAGGTCATTGGTGTGAAAGGTCAGGCTAGCATTATCTTTAATGGCCATCTTCTCTAGGTATTTTTTATCGGATTGATTTAAATAATGGTCGAGGTTTGGATGAGTTACTAATTCCAGGGCGTAGTGCTCATGATTGATCAGTTGGATGATCGCTCTCTCAATTTCGATAGACAAACTCTCGTAGTTTTTTATCATTCCGTTCCCATGGCAATAGGGGCACTCACAAAAAATCGTTTGGATTAGTGATTCACGATTTCTTTGCCGCGTCATCTCGACAAGACCAAATTCACTCATTCCAAGGATCGTACACTTTGCCGAATCGTCTTTCATGGCCTCTTTAAGTCGATCGAGAACACGTCTTTGGTTTTTTCTAGAGCGCATGTCGATAAAGTCGCAAATCACCAAGCCGCCGATATTTCGAATGCGGAGCTGTCTTGCAATTTCATCTGCAGCTTCCATATTGATATGTACGAGGGCTTCCTCTACGTTTTTCTTTGTTTCTGCTTGTCCCGAACGACCAGAGTTTACATCGATGGTATACATCGCTTCAGTTCTTTCGAAAAAGAGATAACCGCCTGAGGGAAGCCAAATCTTTCTCATCAAAGCTTTTTCCAATTCACGCTCTACGTTGAAGCGCTTGAACATGGGGGTTTTATCACGATAATATTCAATTTTCAAATTTTGGTCGGCTTCTTTGTATTTTTTATACATCCGATTGCAGGCCAAATAAGTGGGGTAGTGGTCGATTAATATGCGATCGTAACTCTTGTCAAGGGCTGTCATCAAGGCTTTTTTGATGATATCTGATTCTCTATAAAGACATTGAGAGCCGGTTGATTTGTTAAAGCCTTCGATGATTTTATTCCATGTATCGAATAACTCATGTGCCTCATCGATCAATTGATCTTGGCTTGCAAGCATGCTAGCTGTACGGCAAATCAATCCCATGTCAGAGGGCATCTCAAAGGCTCTGATAGTTTGCTTTAATCGGTCGCGTTGGGCCTTATCTGTGATTTTGCGGGAAACTCCTCGGTGGGGAGAGTTGGGCAAAAGAACAAGATACCTGCCTGGCACAGAAATGTTTGATGTAAGCCTTGCCCCTTTCGTTCCGATGGGCTCTTTGACAACTTGAACTAAAACCGTCTGATCGATTTTCAAAATTTTGGAGATGTCTGGAGGTTCTTCTTGCCGCTTGTTGTAGGCGTTCAAATCGGCATCCCATTCAAAATCCATGTCGAACATTTCTTGGAATTTCTGCGTATTTTCCACAATGTCAGAAATGTGGATAAAACCATTTTCTCCTTCACCGATATCAATGAAGGCCGACTGAATATTGTGTAAGATATTCGTCACTTTGCCACGATAGATGTTTCCAGTGATCAAGCGACTTTTCTTTCTTTCAACGACAAGTTCTTGAAGTTTTTTTTCAACGACCTTCGCTTGTCGGATTTCTTTTGACTCTACAGTCAGTAAAATTTCTTTCATTAGTCTTTTTCACAGTTAACGACGTTGGAAAATAGTCTTACCAATTTCCGACAATCATGTCAAATTAAGATCCTATTCCATTCAAAGTAGGTTGGATTTTAAGACTCTTGATCACTTTCCCCGTAAGAACGTCCTTTGTATTGACCACAAGAGGGGCAAACATGGTGAGGTAGGTGAGGATTTTTACAGTTGGTGCATGTGGAAAAAAACTTTCCTACTTTTGCGTGGTGAGCACGTTTGCTATTTCTTCTTGCTGTTGAGTGCCTATTCCTTGGAACTGCCATTGGGTTACTCCTTCAAATATTTTCTTATTTCTTCTCTCATGGAACATCCCCCTTCACACTCCTGAAAATCGGGAATTTCTAGGAAAAGAGTGTCGCGTATCTGCATTGAGGCATCATAAACTTTGCTGGGGAGGGTACTTAATTCTTCTGTAAAGTAGATCCCCTTTTTTTCAAATACTCTACTCAATTCTTCAGAACAAATTTTACAACGTACCTTGTAAGTAGTGGTAATATCGAGACTCATCACGAGGAAATCCTCTGCCAGATAGGCCTTTCCGGTGACCTTAATCGGCTCTTCAAAGCGGAGGAGATTGTCTTTTGTCTCCAAGAGAGAGGGGGACAATTCTTCGTCAATAGTCTCAACTTTTCCATTAACAAGGCGATCAATGTAAATTTTCAAATGTCTATCCATGGTGTTGGGGAAGAGTCTAATTGATGGGAAGATTAAAGATCAAGTTTTGAATTAAGGAAGCGGCCTCCTTGCCTGCATTTTTTCCCTCGTAGAGATCAATCAGTTTCTTTGAAATCAATTGCATCTCGTTTTTCCTTCTAGGATTTGAGGCAAGATTTTCGATTTCATGAAAAATGAGATCTTCACAGGCAAAAGGGCCGACATATTCAGGAAAGATCCTATCATTGAGAAGGAGATTGGGGAGGGAGTAATGGGGAAGAAAAATTTTAAGCCATTTTACGATCTTAAGATCAAATTTGCCCATTTTGTACATCACGACAGTGGGGGTTCCTAAAAGTCCAAGCTCAAGGACGGTCGTACCGCATTTTGCCAGGGCTATATCGGCCCGCTTCATCAAAGAATATCTATCGATACCTGAAAAAAGTTTAATGGAAATACCTTCCTTAGCAGCTAGCTCAAGAATTCTCTTTTCAAATGCAGGGCTTGCCACTGAAACGCCAATTGCATACCGATCAGAGATCCTTTTTGCCGTACGCAGTTGAATGGGGAAATTAAGTTCGATTTCATGTCTTCTTGATCCAGGGAAGAGGCCAAAAAGGGGGTATCGATCGGTTTTTTTTTCTGCTTGGTCGGATAATTCTTGTACAAGGGGGTGTCCGATGAATTTCACAGGAAATGCCGTTTTTGCATAATATTCGGCTTCGAAAGGAAAGAGAGAGAGGCCAAGATCAAAATATTTAATCAATGATTTGATGCGGCCGCTTCTCCAAGCCCAAGCTGAGGGGCAGACAAGTTGTACAATTTTTCCCTTGTACCCTGCTCGCCTGAGTGATTTTGCCATCAACCTACTAAATTCGATGTTGTCGACAAAGAGAACCACTTTGGGGTTGAGTTCAAGAATTTTTTTTTTGATCGATAGGTATTTTAATCCAATGCGAGGAATCGATTTGATCAGGGAGAGAAACCCATGTACTTGGAACAGCTCCATGGGAAAATATTCTTGAGCACCAGCTGCTCTTAATTCGGGGCCGATGATTCCCCCTATCGATAGGTTTTTTGGTAAATACTGAACAACCAAATTGGCTAAAAGATCACCGCTGAGTTCTCCGGTAGAGATGAATAGATCTAGACGATCCATGAAAGGCCCTCTCTAAATGTATTGTCTGATGTTCCATGACCATGTTTACCAATCGAAGGGGTGATCGACAAGGTAATCGATGCATTGGCCCGTTCTTTAGCGTCTAGAGCTTCAATAAAACTAGAGATTGTATCGATCACTCTTTGGGTTTCCACGAGTGTGTCGTTGTGTCCGATCGTGTAGTGAATTTTTTTGTGTTTGATAAGGGGAGCTAGATGAATTAAATCGAACTGCGAGGTCCCTTTCAATCCTGTCATAGGAGAATAGCCGATTACATTTTGTATCATATCGATTCTTGCTGCCAAATGAGTCGCAACAAATCCACCTCTTGAAAGACCTAAAGCAGAAAGAGGCCCTTCAAAGCGTTCTGAAAGATCATCGAGGGCCGATTTCATATTGTCGAAAAAAATTTCCAATTTCGACGGGTTTTCCCCCCAAAGGGTGCCAATATTTAATGGTCTTGCGTTGTCTTCATGGTGGGGAAGAGTTGCAGAGATGACACGAAACCCTTTTTGAAAAAGCATAAGAGCTGGATGGCAAAAGGGAGGTGAAGTGAGAGATTCTTCTCCAGATAGAGATAAGTATAGACAGGTTCTTGCCTTTTGATCAAGACGTGGACCAATCGAATAGAGAGTGATTAGGCCGTCATGGTAGGCTTCGACTAGCGGGGTTTTGTTTTCCATTTTTGGTGTTTATTCCAATAGTAGAGCCACTCCTCATGGAGTTTATCTAGGCCCGGTTCGATCGACGCTCTAAGAGAGAGAAAATCTAGAGATATTTGAAAATCAGGGACGTTCGGAATTCGATAACGTGATCGCCTTTTTTTCTCAAGAGGAGTGAATCGGAATTGAGAGGTGAGAACGGAGACAACGCTTGAGGCAATTTTTTTGGGGATTTTCAGGAATGGACCAAAGGTTTCATGGATGATGAAAAAAGCCTCGTCTTGAATTTGTCCTAAGTGGGGTAGGCTCCCTTCTCTTCCAGCGGTAAGTGTATGGATATAGTTACGAAAGACAGGGAATAGTAATGCTGAGAGTAAAAACGATCGGAAGAGCTCTCTTTGACCGTCTGTTTTCATTTTTTCATCAATAGCGGTCAGGTAGTCAAAAATTTCTCTT
>CAYZDL010000002.1:90373-95222 GCA_964477345.1 uncultured bacterium | reverse complement strand
AAGTTTTGGGGCTAAGATCTGAAGTACTCCATGTTCGCCGAGGAGTTTAAAAAACCTTAAACTCGATCCTGATTCAAGCATGCGAAGCACTTCTTCGAGGACCCGGGCTGGGGAGCTTTTGAGGATTTCTTCGCGGCAATCAAAAAGAGCCTTGATCGATTCCTTATCGACGTCTAGACCAAAACGGGCACGAAATTTTAAAAGGCGGATCATTCGAACGGGGTCTTGTTTAAAGCGAATATGTGCGTTGCCTATCGTTCTTAAAGTTCCTAGTTTGATGTCGTGAAGCCCCTCGACATAATCGATAATGGTCTCGTTCGTCGGGTCATAGAAGAGACCGTTAATGGTGAAATCTCGTCTTGTTACATCCTCTTCTTCTGTACCCCAATCATTATCTCGTACAATGAGAGTGTCATCCTCGTTGTCTCCCATTCTAAAGGTGGCGACTTCGATGATCTTCTTGCCAAATCGAACATGAGCGAGTCTAAATCGGCGGCCAATCAAAATACAATGGTGGAAAAGAGGCTTGATCTGCTCAGGGAGAGCTGAAGTTGAAATATCGTAATCTTTCGGTTTATGTCCGAGTAAGAGGTCACGTACGCACCCACCAACGATATAAGCGGTAAAGCCTGCTTTATTTAGCTGGTCTACGACGAAGAGGGCATCGGGATCAATTAACGAATTATCGATTGCATGATCATTCTTGGTGTAGACTTTCGGGTCCAATCTCGAGTCCTTTGAGAGGGCAGTATTCATCCTCCGTATCGTACCAAAATGTGGCTTAAAAGAAAAGAATAGCTTTTTACTCAAAAGTCAAATATCATGCTCGTGCATGAGTACGAAAGAAAAAAGCGCCTCTCAAAATACCTACAGGACAGTTATAGGGACACTGCTTGTTGGCGGAACCGCTCTGGGAGCGGGGATGCTTGCTCTACCTATAGCAACAGCCGGCGGTGGATTGGTCCCTTCTTGGTGTATTTATATTCTTAGTTGGCTATTTTCGATAGCTACTGGCCTCTTGTTTGTCGAAATTGGACTTTGGTTAAAGCCGGGAGCCAATATTGTTACCATGGCAACAACTCTATTAGGAGTATGGGGCCGTCGTACCGTTTGGGTTCTCTACATCTTTCTCTTTTATTTTCTTACTGTAGCGTATGTGTCGGGTGGGGGTGAGCTTGTTTACCAAATTACTGGTGGTGTAATTCCTCTTCCTCTGGCGAGTCTATTATTTACAGTTATTTTTGGTGCTTTTGTCTATTTTGGAACAAAGGTGGCGGGGCGCGCAAATGCGATCCTAATGGCTGGCTTGATTGGCACATACCTGATGTTTATAGGTATGGGTTGTTTAGAAATGAAGGTTCAAATGCTGGAGAGATTTGGTTGGAAGAACGCTCTCTTAGGTTTGCCCATCATCTTTACCTCATTTAGCTACCAGGGTGTTATTCCAAGTCTTCTTGAATATCTGCACCGTGATGCAAAAGCAGCTCGTTTTTCGATTATTTATGGAACAGCTATTCCTTTTGTCGCCTACATTTTTTGGGATATGGTTATCAAGGGAATCATTCCGGTAGATGGGCCACTCGGTCTATACGCTGCAAAACAGGCAGGGCAGTCAGCTGTTGCACCTTTGGCTCACATATTATCAAATTCTCCTGTTGTCACAGTGGCTAATTTCTTCGCATTTTTTGCACTTACCACTTCATTTATTGGTGTGACTCTCGGGTTGCTAGATTTTTTAGCAGATTCATTACGTATCGAAAAAGTCGGATTGAAGAGAATCACTCTTTGTTGTTTGATCTACGTTCCTCCGTTGATTATTTCTTTCATTAATCCTAATCTTTTCTTACAAGCTTTGGGGCTTGCAGGAGGCTTTGGATGTGCAATTTTGCTTGGGCTTATGCCTGTCCTTATGGTTTGGGTGGGGCGCTATCACCGTTCTTACGGTTGCCGCTATGAGCAATTATTTGGTGGGCGGCCACTTTTAGTCCTATTATTGGCCTTTGTTGCTATCGAAGTGGTCATTGAGATCATTACCGAAGTAGCCAAGATTTAATCTAAGAAACTCATCTTTGAAATGGTAATGATCGAGAAGTCCCTTAAGGGGTCGTTTTGTCAAAAAGTAGGCAATGTAAAGGGCTTCGATAGAAGCTAGACCTCTCTCAGCGTCGGAGCACCCTGTTTGTCGTCTGGGGTATGCAGTTCGAAAATGAGGTGGAAGCGATCGTCTAGGTAGGTGCTCTGGGACCATTTTGTTCATCCGCTCAGCATGACTCCAGGTAGCGTCGATTAAATAGAGTCCCATTGGGCTCTCTTTCTCTGAAAGTAGATCGCCTTCCATGGATAAGACAACGTAATTCGCCGTTTTTTGAGGAATTTGTTTTGGATAGGTGTAAAAGTCAAACCCAGCCTTTTTTTCAAGACCAGTCAGAGAGCATTTTTTTAGGTTTTCCTTTCTATGTCTTAAGATTATAGTAGGAAGAAATTCTGACATTTTTCATAATCCAAATTTGTTTTGCACCTAAGGCGAAGAAATGAAAAGAGTATTACTAGTTCTCACGTGTCTTTTGCACTTTCAACTCTTTCCCTCTCTACCGCAGATGAGCGATCTTACCAAAGCTACTCAATTAGCTCAACTCTACAATCGTCCTTTAATTTTAGTCTTCACTGGTTCGGATTGGTGCAGTTGGAGTCAAAAAATTTCCAAAAAGATGTTTGACTCGGAGGAATTTTCTGAAGCTGTCGGTAGTAGCTTTATTTTTGTTCCACTTGACTTTCCAAGTAATGCCTTAATTGATGAGGGTCGGCTTGAAGTAAAAAGACGATATGACGTTAAAACATTTCCGACGCTCTTGATGGTTGAGCCTGATGGACGAGAAATTACTCGCCTTTCTTATTCTGATAGTAGTGGTAGTGAATTTGCCCATTTATTGAAGCAGCTTTTCTCAAAATTTGCCGTTTTGCAACAGGAGGTGACCCGGGTCGATCTTTCATCTGTCGATGAAAAAAAGCTTGAGACACTTTACAATGAGGCGGTCCAAATACGGTGCCCCTCATTCATTTCGCAGCTACTTGAAAAGGGGCTAGAGCTTGGACAGGGGGCATTTTTTCCTGTCGAAAAATATTCCCAATTAGTCTTGGAAGGGAAAGTAGACACCCCTGAGGCTGAAAAGCTCAAAGAAGTCATTATGACAAAAGATCGGGATAACCATGAGGGTGCTCGATTGAGATTGGCTCTACTAGACTTCCAGTCCCATCAGGATGATCCCGAAAAGGCCGCCAAAGAATCGCTTTCGTATCTCGAAGAGAGATCGAATGACCAAGATGACAATCTTTGGCGCCTCCACAAGTTGATTTCAGACTATTTTTCTGAGCATGACCGTCCAGAAGAGGCGAAAGAACATGCAGAGAAAGCACTCGAATTGCACAAGTAGACTATTTTCGCTCGATAATAGCAAAATATAGAAAGTACATTTTTTGTGAAGATCCGAATGGGATTATTCTAAAGAGTTACAAGTGGAGCGCTTGGAAGGGTATATATTAGGGTTTAAAAAATGATCTGTTGTTGTCTTTTAAAATATAAGCTATGGTTTTACCGACGATTTTTAGAAATTTTCGGAGGCGTATGGAGGGTGTTGGCTCATTTAGGTACGTTATTTGGGAAGTTAATGATGGAATTGAAAGGGGGCAAACAAAAGAGGTGCAAGAGGCGGCAACTCATGCAATAACAATGGATGAGGTGGCGCTAAATGTAGTGCAGTTTCTTAAAAAAATTGAAGAGGAGGAGCGCAAGCACCTAATTTTTATTTTACAAGAAACCCCTGGTTGTCGCTCTTTCTATAGAAATACAATTGTTCTAGATGTCGACGCAGCAGGAGAAGAGGCTAGCCAGACCACAGCAAATCCAAGAGAAGAAATTGTTATTGTAGATGCATTTTACAATGAGGGGGCTCTTGATGATCCGCAAGGAAAAGAGATGCGTAAGAAGGTCTGTTTTACTACGGACCATTCTTGGCGCAACTCCACCTCAGTAATTTCTAGTCCCCTTTTCTGCGCCACAGTAATGCCTTGGTCTTCTGATTTTAACTCGGGAAGCGGGCTGTTTGATCATAATATAATCAATCGAATCGAGCAAAAAGTTGTTTGGCAAGTGAGAGGGTGCTTAGAAGTATACAAGGGGGAGTTTAGAAAAATGAAGGAACAAAGAGCACACTTGTAGGTATTGTTTTTAGTACATAAATGGGATCACTCGATCATAGTGCTCAAGGTCGAAGTGGCTTTGGGGGATGTCGAAGAGGAATCGTGACGGGTTGGTCGGCTTTGGTTTGCCGTAGGAGGTTCGATTTTGGGCCATGCTCAGAGTGAGGTATTTCTTAGCGCGAGTCAGGGCAACGTAAAATAGGCGCCGTTCCTCTTCGAGACCACCCTCTTGTAGAGATTTTTCGTGAGGGAGAATGTTGTCTTCCATGCAGACGAGAAAGCATGCGGTGAATTCAAGCCCTTTTGCGCTGTGAAAGGTGAGAAGATTGACCCGGTCTTTTCGTGAATCGTGTTTGCCTGGACGATTTTGATCTAGTATAAGCGTACTCAGAAAGTCAGTAAGGGTTGAGCCTTCTTCAAGGTTTTCTGCCATGGTGATCAAGGTGAGAATGTTTTCCCATTTGAATTGACGCGCCTTTTCAGATTCGACTTCATCGTGGATCACTTTTTTGAGGTCGAGTTTGTCGACAAATTTTTCTAGGGCATCTTTTAAGGGGAGTGTTTCAAAAAGAGCTTGCCCTTCCTCAATTAGAGTGGAGAGTTCGCCGGCCCCTCTTTCCCCATGTGAAGTTAGATTTAGAGGTTTTGGGGT
>CAYZDL010000002.1:75814-90363 GCA_964477345.1 uncultured bacterium | reverse complement strand
AAGGTCAATGATCGGGGTATTTAAATGTTTAGAGGCTTTCGTCAAGGTCTCGATGGTTTGAGTTGAAATTCCTCTGCGGGGGTAGTTGATGATTCTGAGAAGTGCATTGGCATCTTTGGGATTAGCAATGACACGTAGGTAAGCGAGTAAATCTTTCACTTCAGCTCTTTCGGTCAGTTGTGTCCCCTGAACAACATGATAAGGGATTCCGCGGGTGTATTTACCCTCATCGGTGTAGTGTGCGGAGAGAAGGGCTGTTTCAAAGGGTCTTGAGAGGTTGTTCGATCGATAGAGAATAGCAAAATCACTCCAATTGAGCTTATGCTCTATTCTCAAGCGCAAAATCCGCTCCACAACCGCATTTGCCTCTTCTTGTTCATTAGGGGCGTGGAATATGCGTGGCCGATCAGCTTCTTGTATTTGAGAAAACAAGTTTTTATTATGACGGGTTGAGTTTTTTGCAATTACAGCGTTCGCTGTATTGAGAATTGGCTGTGTTGAGCGATAATTTTCTTCGAGCTTAATGATGGTCCGGTAAGGGAAGTGGAGGATGTTTTCGACGCGTGCTCCACGCCAAGAGTAGATCGATTGATCGTCATCTCCGACGACAAAGAGATTTCCATGCTTTTGCGAAAGAAGTTCAGCAAGTTCATATTGAACCTCATTTGTGTCTTGATATTCGTCGATCAAGACGTATCTAAACCGATTTTGGTATTTTTGTAGTACTTTGGGGTGATTTTTAAAAAGTTCTAAAGTGAGTGAGAGAAGGCCGTCAAAGTCGACAGCATTGTAGGTTTTCATCGACTTTTTAATTTCTAGTAAGAGCTTTGTTTCATCAATTTCGGGGTTCTCTTCTTTAGATTCCTCCAGTAGATGGGATTCAACATTTTTTCGGAGGCGAGTGACGTCGCGCTCGTCGTAGATCGAAAACTGTGGAGTGTAACCGATGTGGTGAATATCGCATTTGAGTATGGCATTACAGAAGCTGTGAAAAGTTGAGAGGAGAAGATTTTCAGCACGCGCTTTGCCAATTTTTTTTGAAATTCGCTCTCGCATTTCTTCCGCGGCTTTGTTGGTGAATGTGAGGCCAACGATTTCGGAAGGATCGACCTCTTCCTTCTCAATTAACTGGACAAGTCGACCTATAATTACGGAGGTTTTTCCGCTCCCAGCTCCAGCTAAAACAAGAGTTTTACCAGGTGGCGAGAGGACAGCCATTTGTTGAGATTTATTGAAACGCATTAGTCTGTTTTGTGTGATGATTGATCTTTTCTACAAGTTTCATCATGTCGTCAACAATATGGACCAGGGAGGGCTCCCTTGTGCCATGGATTGGGCAGACCTGCATGATGATTTGGTGAGGGAGGCGGCTTCGATGTGTCCTAAAAGCTTCACGGACGCAACGTTTAAAATAATTTCTTTCGCAAGCGTTCCCGAATTTTTTTGAAACAGCGATCCCCAACTTAGGCGCTTCAGCGGCTGAAAAAGCATAATCAATGCTTACGCAAGAGCCGTAAAAACGCCTCGATTCCTTCTTTAAAGAGAGAAATTCCCTCTTTTTTAAAAGGCGTAAAGATTTTTGAAATCTGAAATTTTCTATACAACTGTTAGAGCGACTCTTCCGATTTGGCGGCGTCTGGCTAGGATTTTTCTGCCATTCTTGGTTGCCATTCGGGCTCTGAAACCGTGTGCGCGCTTTCTTCTCAACTTGCTCGGCTGATAGGTTCTTTTCATTTGTGTTCCTCATTCTAATGATATTTTTTAGGGCCGAGTTTACATGACAGAGAATATATTTGTCAATAAATCGACCGTTTGTTATTCTTTGCGCTCAAGAAAAAATACATTGGATAGTACAATGAAGGTTAGAGCATCTGTAAAGGCCGATCCGCTTAAAGGCGACAAGCTCGTCAGAAGACGTGGCCGATTGTATGTGATCAATAAAAAAGATCCAAACAGAAAACAGCGCCAGAAGGGCCCAGCGAAACAAAAGTAGAGGATTTAGGCACATGGCTAGAAAAGCGATGGTTGAAAAAGAGAAAAAGAGAACGAAGCTGACGAATCAAAAATATGCAAAGCGTCAGGAGCTCAAAAAGATCATTATGAGTTACGGCTCGACAATCGAAGAAAAAGAAGAAGCGGTACGAAAACTCAATAAGCTCCCAAAGAATTCTTGCCCAGTACGGCAAAGAAATCGATGCCAGCTTACTGGTCGTCCAAGAGCCTATTACCGTAAATTCAAGATTTCAAGACTTTGTTTCCGCGAATTAGCCCTTGCTGGGATGATTCCTGGCGTGATCAAGGCGTCATGGTAGTATTTGTTTCTGTTGCCTAGCTTCGGCTAGGTAACGCCCCCGCTGAGGCGCACACACCCCACCCCGTGTGCCTCAGCACTTTTTTTCGTGGTCGGAGTTGTACTATGATGAATTTCGAGCAAACAACTTCTTTTATCTCATCAGTAGAGAGGCTCATTACACAAAGACCCCGTGCTATTTTTCTGGGTCTCTGGGAGCTCTTCCCTCTTGAGAGCAGAGAGCAATCAAGAAATCAGACCTTATTTAGCCTCATTCCACCGAATCTTTTCCAGAGAATAATCCAACATTTAGAAGAAAAGGGAGACGATGCAGCCCCCCTTATCCCTTCACATATTTATAAATTAATTACAGATCGGCAGCTTAGGGGGCTAGATATTTCAGAATTAAAGCCTGCCTCCGTAGCGCATTTCTTTGTTACAGGCTTATCAGATCAAGACGAGAATAGACGACGCTTTGCTTTATTAAAAGCAGAGGAGGTATTCAGGGCTTATTTTAAGAGTAGAGTGGGATTTGGTTGTTCAGTTACGATGCAATTGTACTCCATGATTACCGATGAACAATTTGAGCGTTGCCCTTTATCGGAATTCACTATTAAACAGTTTATTAATCTATTTATTTTTAACGAAGTGAATCTTGAAAGAAGGGTAATTCAAAGGGTTAGTCCTAAGGAAATTGTGGGATTCTTTCAAAGGTTTAAGTTTTCTGTAAACCATGAGACAATAAACGGATTTACATCTCTTCTTTCAGCTAATCAAAAAAATGATCTAACACCTTATCTGATTGCGCGCGCTTTGGCTAGAGATAGGACTTGCTCTATGGAGCCAGCTGAAGCTTAATCTTGATGTTCAGTGTGGGGCTCTTCGTTATCGCTTTTGCGCTGCGGCTTGGGGGGTAGTTGACCTGATGAATTGGTGCTATCATATTTAGTTTCATCGCCCGACTCGATAATCAAATCTTTATCCGTCAGAAAGGAAGGGTTTTGGAATTCACTAATCTGAGTCCAATCGGGAAAATCATCACACCAAATGTAGGTGGCAAGGGGTAATTTAAGGCTTACTACAGCTTTTCGTAGAAGATCGATAGTCATTGGGCCTCGGACTTCTGCACTAGAGTCACTCTCGAACACATAGTACCATTGAAATGAGGGGTCGGACTTTATCCGCTTAGCTGTGGGCGTGGGCTCACTATAACTTTCTTCCTCAGCAGGGGCGCCTCCCTCTGAATTCATGCTGTGGACTGGGGCTAAGGTCGATTTGTCGTCGTCATCCTTATTTTTTGGAAGCAAAAGAAGAAGAATAAGTCCCAGAAGACTAAAAAAAGTTCCTATAGCAAACCATAAAAGTGGATTCTTTCCTTTGCGCTTAGCAACAAAAGCGCTGATAAGGCCTATGATGACCCAAATAATTGCTGCTGAATATAGTGATTGCATGGACTCGCCCTTGTTTTCGCGCTTATAGCTGCATCCTAACAGAGTGATATTATTTTGTTAAAACAATATTATTATCTCTAAAATTCAGATAAATAACTAGGTAAAAGTGAAGAACCTATCTCCAAAGTGAAGAGGGTTCTTACAAAGGGAAAATTCTTGAAGTAAACTCTTGATTAATTGAGAATAGAGGATTATTTGAAAACTAAACTTTGTTCGATTTTAAGGTTTTTTGGGCCAATTTTCGCGTCGAATGGGTGAAGATTAAAAGGAGGGTATCATGTTAGACCAGTTTGACGAAATTGATTCTAAGGAGATCGATCTTCCCGATACTATATTTATTCGCGATATCGAAAGTCGTGTTTTTCAGGCAATTACGATTAAGTGCCTCTCTTCTATTGAGGGGATTTCTCTGATAGAGGGAACATTGATTGACAATTTGTTTGGGCGTGAAGGGTTGGAAAGGGTTAAAGGGGTCTATGTGGAACAGGATTCCAAGAGCCATTCAGTAAATTTAAAAGTCGAATTAAATGTAGCTTATGGGATTTCAATCCCAGAAAAGGCAGAAGAGGTTCAAACTAAGCTGATTCAAGAGATAACGCGTTTGACGGGGCTTCATGTCGCTTGTGTCCATGTCGTATTCAAAAATCTTATGCCCGATAAGGAGCTAGAGAGATTGATGGGGGATTACAGAGAATTGGAAGAAGAGGCTCAAGAAAATCTGAATCGAAAGAGCGATCTCAATGAATATGCTGAGGAGTTCTAAAAAACTTCATGAGATCGAGCAATCTTCTCTTTTCTTGTGTTCATCTGACGGTCACTTTGCTCATCATTGCTTTTGGTCTTTCTTTAGTGGTTATGCCTTATGCTGAGGGTTTTCGCCTTTCTCTAGCTCAATTTTTTGCAACACGGCCTGCCTTCTTATTTTCTTTGGGGTTGGTCATTATGGGCTCAGGAATTTTCTTGCTTGTCGCTTTTTTCTTCATGCATAAAAAAAGATACTTTAAAGTGGGCATGGAGTGTGGAAAAGCGTTGATTGAAGAATCAATTATTCGCGACTATGTTTTCCACTATTGGGAGTCTGTCTTTCCTCAAAGGGTCTACGACTTAGAGATTGTCCTGGGAGGGCAAAAGCTGGAAATTATTTCAACCCTTCCAAAGGGTGTGACAGTTTCAAAGGAGCTCTTTGAACAGATACGTAGAGAGCTTGGAGTCATCTTGGCAAGACGCCTAGGTTACGAAAAAGAATTTATCTTAACCATTACTGATTAATCACTTAAGAGAGTTTTCTTAAGGTTTTGTACATCTTTTTGAGAAATCCCTTTAAGTGAGATAAGTTCCTCTTGTGAGGCTTCAGCAATCTTTTTGATGCTTCCAAAATGTTTTAAGAGGATTTGTTTTTTTGTATTTCCGATTCCGGGGACAGAGTCGAGAATACTCGAGATTGATTTCTCTTTCCGTTTTTTTCGATGAAAGGTGATGGCTCGTCTGTGGGCTTCATCCCGAATTTGTTGAAGAAAGAAGAGGAGAGATGAATGTCTCGAAAACTCTATCGCTTCTTTCATATAGGGTCTGTAGATCCGTTCTTGAGTAAGACCTCTATCGTGGCGGCTCTCTTCTTTTGCAAGAGCGGCAAGGTCGATTGAGGCAATATTGAGTTCCTTGGTAACCTCAATCAGTTGAGTGAGTTGCCCCTTTCCTCCGTCAACAATGATTAAATTGGGAAGAGTGTCTTCTTTTCGCGCTCGCGTAAGGCGGCGGTGGAGGACTTCTCGCATGGCGGCGGTATCGTCTCTAACTCCCTCTGATTGAATCTTATAGAGGCGGTATTGTTTCGGGTCTTTCACTCCTTTCGTAAAGACTACGTGGCTGGCAACAAAATCCTTTCCGGAGCTATTCGAGGTATCAAAGCATTCAATACGAGAAGGAAACGACTCTAATTTAAGGAGTTCTTGTAGTTTTAGGAGAATCTCTTCGCTGGAAGCGGAATCGTGTCTCTCTTGTTCGAAAAGAGCCTTTGCGTTTTCGAGTGCTAGATCTACGAGAGATTTTTTTTCTCCTCGTTCAGGACAGCTTATTTTTGTTCCTAGAATATCCTCGAGGGTTTTTTGATCGGGTAGATCAATAGGGAGAAGAATTTCGGCAGGGGGTTTCTCTTTTTGATAATGTTGGAGGAGAAATGAGGTGAGGCTCTCTTCATCACTGCTGAGTAGTAAATTAAAATCGTGATGGTCGCTACCGACTAGCCGGCCTTCGCGGAAGGCTAGTTTTGCAATTAATAGGTAGTGTTCTTTTCGAATGAAATTGAGGGCATCGCAATCTTTGGCATGGAATTGGACTACGTTTGATTTTTGTTCAAGTACTTCTTCAATTTGTGTGATCGTTTTATGAAGTAATTGAGCCTTTTCATATTCGAGATTGTCTGAGGCTTTCTTAAGATCTTGCTTGAGTTTTTGGACGATCTCTTTGCTTTTTCCCTTGAGGAAGTCGATGGAAAGGTTTACTAATTCATCATATTCCTTTTTGGTGCATTTTCCGACGCAAGGGGCAACGCACCTTCCGATTGAATGGAGGATGCAGGGACGCTTTCGTGAATTAAGTTCTCTGTCGGAACATTGTCTTAAGGGGAATACTTTGGCAATTAGTTCGAAAGTCTTTCTTGCAGCCAATGCACTTGTATAGGGGCCAAAGACAAGCCCTTTTTCTTTATTGGGGTCTTTTGTCCTTACTAATTTGATCATTGGCCAAGCATGCTGGTGATTGATCAAAATCGAGAGATGGGTCTTGTCGTCCTTGAGAAGTACGTTGTATTTCGGCTTATGTTTTTTGATGAGAGTATTTTCAAGAAGAAGCGCCTCTTTTTCGGTAAATGTGACGATGGTTTCAATGTCGTTGATTTGAGAGATGAGAAAAGGGATCATCTCGCGACTATCGCGGCCTGAAAAGTATTGCTTCACGCGAAGGCGTAAATTTTTGGCTTTTCCTACATAGAGGATTTTGCCAAGCGCATCTTTCATTAAATAGACCCCTGATTTTTCAGGGAGTTTTGCTACAAGGTTCTCTTCCACTCAGCCAACTTTTGTAAGGCTTCAAGGGGAGTCAATTCATTGAGTTCGAGCTCTTTTAATTCTTTTTCTAACCCAGTCATATTTTTTTGAGGCATAAAAAGAAGCATTTGACTGTTCTCAGTAGGGTAGCGAGGTCTCTTTTCTGGTTTGTGCGATTTTAATTTTTCAAAGTTCTTTAGATGACTTTCTGCATTGGCAATCACTGATTTAGGAAGGCCGGCTAGAGAGGCGACGTGGATACCGTAGCTCTTATCAGCCATACCAGGGAGAATTTTATGCAAAAAGACAACCCCATTTTCATTTTCTTGAACGGCAACTTGAAAATTTTTCACCCTTTTATGTTCTTCAGCAAGCTTTGTTAATTCGAGATAGTGGGTGGCAAAGAGGGTTTTTGCCCCTATCACTTCAATCAAGTATTCAGCGATTGATAGTGCAATCGAGATTCCATCATAAGTGCTGGTTCCTCGACCAATCTCATCGAGAATGATGAGAGATTTCTTGGTGGCATTATTTAAAATATTGGCAGCCTCGATCATTTCAACCATAAATGTCGATTGTCCTCTTGCCAAGTCGTCGTTTGCTCCAATTCGGCTAAATATCTTGTCGACAATCCCAATGGTGGCGCTTTTAGCAGGGATAAAAGAACCCATTTGTGCCATGATGACGAGGAGGGCTATTTGACGTATATAGGTCGATTTTCCCGCCATATTGGGACCGGTTAAAAGGATCAGTTGATTCTCTTCACAATCAAGATGTGTGTCGTTCGGAATAAACGATTCGTCTCTCATGAATGATTCAATAACGGGATGGCGACCTTGGATGATCTCGATTTGATCGGAATCGTTGACCTTTGGGCGGATAAATCTCTTTTCAATCGCGATTTGTGCGAATGAATAGAGGACATCGATCAGGGCAATTTGGCTCGATATTTTCAGGATTTTTGTCGTATGTGTGGCAACGTGCTCTCTTAGTCTAACAAAAGCATGGTATTCGATTTCGAGGATTCTCTCTTCGGCGCTAAGAATTTTTTCCTCATAAGTCTTTAACTCAGGAGAAATAAACCTTTCAGCATTAACCAGGGTTTGGCGCCTGATAAATTGGGAGGGCATCTTATTTGCCTGATTTTTAGAAACTTCTATGTAGTAGCCAAATGCTTTAGTAAAATTGACCCTGAGGGTTTTGACGTCGAGATCTTCCCGAAGTTTCATCTGGTAATGAGCCAAATAAGAGTGGTTGTGGTCTCTCATCTCTCGCAATTCATCGAGCTCTTTGAGTACTCCGCGTCTGAAAATTCCTCCTTCGGTAAATCTGAGGGGGGGTTCGTCGACGATTTCGTCATCGATTTTTTTCCCAAGGGGAGAAAGATCGACCCACCCTTCCTTAATTTTTGAGAAAAGAGGAGAATTGAGCTGTTCAATTTTTTCATAGAGTAGTGGGAATTGTTTGATAGACTCGGCCAAGGCTCTAAGATCGCGAGGTCCTGCAATGTTTGCCTGAATCCGCATTGTCAATCTCTCTAGATCCCTGATATTAGATAGGAGATCTTTAAGATTGAATCTTGAATGGATAAGCTCCTCAACACAATTTTGCCTTTGATCGATTTCATTAGCATCGATCAGAGGTTGGAGCAGAAAACGAGTGAAAAGGCGCCCCCCCATGGGAGTTCGTGTTTGATCCAAAAGGTGGTGAAGAGAGGCTGACTGGTGGGAGCTTGACGATTCCAAAATGTCTAGTGAATGGCTTGTCGAATAGTCAATCGAGATAAAGCGACTCAAATCGAGCTTTTCAATCGATTTGATGTGGCCAAGTTCTACAAGAAGATCGGAACTAAGGTAGATCAATAGGCCGCCCGCTGCGTTGATAGCGCTAACCATCCCTCTAAGTCCAAAACCATCTAATGAGGTAATATGAAAATGTTTTGTCAATACTTCGGTTGATTGTTGATGATTAAAATGCCAGATCTCTTTGGTGTTAATCCTGAATCCGATTTGTTTCTTCAAGTCGTCAAAAATCGACTGATTTGAACGATAAAACTTGTCACATAATAAAATTTCGGTAGGGTTTCGTTGAGCGATTTGGCTGACTAATTCAGCCAGGGAAGAGACTTCAAAGACAAACATTTCCCCTAAAGAGATATCAAGAAAGCAAACTCCAATGGTTTGATTGATTTGAAACACTGAGGCAAAGAAATTATTTCTTTTTTTAGAGATTAGCGAGGCCTCCATGTGGGTTGCTGGAGAAATAATCCGAGTGATTTCACGTGAGATGAGGCCGGTAGCTTCTTTGGCTGGCTGGGTTTGATCGGCAACTGCAACGATTAGCCCTTTTTCAAGAAGCCTTTCAATCGTCGAGTCGAGGGTTTGAACAGGCACCCCCGCCATAGGCATATCCTGTCTTTTCGTGAGAGTTAAATCGAGATGATGGGACAAAGCGGCAGCGTCTTCATAAAAAGCTTCATAGAAATCGCCGCATCGAAAGAGAAGAAGTGCTCCTTTGGCGCGTGACTTGCAACGTTGCCACTGCTGCATCATAGGAGATTGTTTAATTGTTTGAGTCATTTTTCTTTCTTCGCTTGAAAAGCTTGTTAAAGAGCCGTCCTGGGGAATATTTTTGATCTAGAAGCTCATCCAATTCGATTTTTACTTCGTGCGGAAACGAAGAGGGTTCAGTGGGCATAGCCTGTTCATGAACGTTTTCAAGAGCCTCTTTGGCTTCGGTGATCCCTTTATCAATTTGAGCGATTACACCTTCCATCCATCTTTTTGATTCGGTGATATCTTCCTGGAGGTTTTCTAATTTTTCTAGGATGTGTTCAGGGGTAAGAGGCTTTTTTCCAAGGGATTTAAGTAAAGAAGAGGCGTTTGCTGCCTTTGCGTTTTGAATCATTTGTCGAAGTTCGAACACGTCGATCAGAAGGGGAAGAAAAGTCTTTTTAAATTCCTCTCGCATTCCCAGTTTCTTAGAGGTGGGGACAATTTTTTTCTGAGGTTTCTCACAGTCTGCTTTGATTTGAGACATGGAAGAGTTGTACATCTTTGTGTACACTTTTCGTCTAAAGCCACTCTCATTTTTTGTTTCTTCCACTTCCATACGGTCCTTCAGGCTAGACTATTGTGAATTTTGTGTAAAGGCTATTTTAGGCTATTTGGGAGATCAAAATGTAGGCCTAATACTATTTATTATATTAGACCATCCGGCCAAAATGGAGTTGTTATGGAAATATTATCAAGATCTGCGTAAGCGATGCGTATTCGGTGGCTCAACCAGTAAAGCAAAAGGTCAATACCCCACCTCCCCAGGGATGTGCCGGTAATTGCTACTTGGCCTGAGAGGGGGCTTACAATAAAGCAGGAGAGTAGTCAAAAAGCAAGGATATTTTGCTACTTGTTTCGGATGGCTTCACAGACGTTCTTGGACTAAAAGAGATGGTGGATCTTGTAAAATCACATATTGAAGATAGAGAACGTCTAGTTAAGCTATTAGTTAGATATGCTGCAGGTGTTTGTAAATCGCAAGATAATGTTACTGTTGTCTTAGTTGAATTGAGTTAGGAGAGTTTTTTCGGGAAGATGTTAACGGGGTGGGGTTTAGGTTTTCTTTCGCTGATCAACAGGGCGAATAGTAAAACCAGTAAAAATGCCATTAGGATGGCGATCAAATAAAAACAATCATTGAGAGCAAGCGAAACGGCTTCTCTCTCTAAGGCATCACTTAAAGCATCTTTGCTCATAGCGGGAGTGAAAAAAGCCTCTCTTGTCCGTTCATAAAATTGGTGTACGAGTTGCGAGGTAGGGGTGAGCGCTCCCCCAAGACGGAGATGGTAGAACACCTCTCTTCGTTGCCAGATGGTTGAAATGATAGATAGCCCTAGCCCGGCGCCCAAGGTTCTGAATATATGAAATAGGGCAAGCGCCTCGATCCCAGGTTCATTCTCGCAACAATTTAAGATCATAAATAATAGTGGTGGGAGAAAAAGAGCTAACCCAATCCCTGTGATGGTCCTAGATACCGATAGGCGAAATAAATCGATATCGACGTTGTATTGCATCGTCATTACCGAGGCGATTAAGATAATGGTAATAGCTGTGACCAACAATAGGGGGGACGTTCTTTTATGATGAAAGGAAACTAAATAAAAAACTACAGCTGTTGAAATGAGCATGCATCCCAAAACAAGAGCAATCCAGGTGGGCGTGTAAGCTGCGTAAAGGTGAAGCCAAATTGAGAGCATGAACATCATGGCATAATAGGTGCCAAATAAGATCGAAAGTTCGATCAGTGCGACAATCATTCTTTTCGTAATAAGAAGACGAAAATTCAAGATCGGGTTTGGATGTAGAGTCAACTGGAGAATAAACAGGGGGAAAAAAATAATGAAAAGGATAAGGCAGGCGACTAACAGATTCGATGTTAGCCAGTCAAGCTCCTGTCCTAAAATGAAAAAGAGAGAAATGCTTAAAATAGAAATAAAGTAGGCAGCGTATCCAATGAAATCAAAGGGCCTTTGGTCGATTTCAAAGACCTCCTTTTTCAGAGAAAAGTAGAAAAAAATGGAGGCAATAAAGGGGACGCACCAATCAATCAGGAAAATCCATCTCCAGGTGTATTCATAGGCAATCACTCCTCCTAAACACGCTGAAAGTGTTGACACTGTGATAAATATGGCAGTGAGATTGAGTGTAAGTTCTTGCTTTTGCTCTGTCGAAGAAAGTGGGCTGAGTAAGGAGGAAACAAGGGCAAAGAGAGGCCCAGAGAATAGCCCTTGAAGAAATCGAAATAGACAGAAAATCGGGTAGTTAGGGGAGAGCCCAAGAAAAAAAGTGGCCAAAAGAAATAAGAAGATGCAGCACCATGTCATCTTCTTCATACCAAGTTTTCCTCCATGATTGGTTCCAAGTGGTATTGTGAGTGCGTTACCTATCCCAAAAAGGGAAATCGTATAAGAAGCAGTAGTGTTACTTCCCCCAAGTTCTCCGAGGATGTATAGAGAAGAAAGATTAGTAGAGGTAAAGCTGAATATCACTGAAGCTGTGATTGTGAGTGCGCTGTACTTCAGTCCTTTAGTGACTAATTTGGCCATGGTTGGATCTTTGCATCAAATAGTTGATCTAGATTGTAGTGAAATTGTGCGTAATTGACAAAGAATGGTTCAGTTTCAAAATATTTTAGAGAAGGATCAATGTTATTGGCTATGATCGCATCACTCATTTTTACAGCCCCCTCTTCTTCATCGACTAAGATTTTTGTGGTGTATAGCGGACCATTGAAATTTGTTGGGACGAAGTCTCCTTTCTGATCTCTGAGATTAGCGATGGCTTTCATTGTCATCCCAATTCTCAAGGGGCGTCTTTCAAGTTCTTTTTGATCGAGGGCTACCCTTACAGGAAGCCGTTGAACAATTTTGATCCAGTTACCGGATAGATTTTGGGGAGGAAGCAGAGAAAAGATGTTACCAGCGCCTCCAGGAAGGCCAACAATGGTTCCATGATAGACAGTTCCAAACCCGTACATATCGGCAGAGATTCTTACCGATTGGCCTATACGCATTTTACTCATTTGGGTCTCTTTGTAGTTGGCATTGACCCAAATTTGGTCCAAGGGAATTACTGACATCATCGGAATCCCTTCTTTAATAAACATGCCTACTTGTGCGCTTCTTTGAGCGATGAGGCCTGTATTGGGTGCATAAATTTTACAACGATAAAGAGCCACTACGGCATCTCTTAAATCATCGACCGCTTTCTTCACCATTGGATTTGAACGGATAGAGGTTGCTTGTATTAGTGCCTTTTCCTTTAAAAATGAGCTTTCAGTCGCTTTTAATTGAAAAAAGGCGGTTTTAAGAGCTGCTTCAGAATGTTGAAGGTTCTCAAGAGAGACTCCTCCATTATCGATGACATCGATCCTATGGTCCCAATCTTGCTTAGAGACGATCAATTGTGCAATGTTGACTTCAATCTCCGATTGAAGAGAAAAAGTGTTATGATAAATTTGGCACACCTCCCTTACGACATTGGCCAAATTTTCTTGCGCAGCTTCTAGGGCAATTTTTGCATAAGTATCATCGAGTTCAGCAATCACTTGTCCCTCTTTGACTAAAAAGGTGTCATCGGTATGAATTTTGACGACGGTCCCATCTTGAAGGGGGGTAATGTAGATTTGATTGCCTTGTACGTAAGCGTCATTTGTGTAGGCAATATTGCGTAAATAGACCAACCAAAAGAGTCCAAAAATAAGAGTAACAACAGACACAGCAATTCCATATTGCAGTTGTCTTTTCTTAATTTTCATGGTATCCACCTCCTAAAGCTTTGATTAATTTTATAGCTCCTAAATACTCGGCATAGACAAGTTCAATATTTTCAAGACATTTCAGGATGACTTCTTCTTCTGTCATGTAAACCTCGAGAAGATCGGAGAGTCCTCTGATGTAGTTATGCGAGATGATGTTGTAACGAAGTTCTGCTTGATCGACAATCGATGATTGAAAATCCTTTTTTTTAAAGACTGCATCGAGAAAAGAGAGTAAGTCGGCGATCTCTTGAGTACTCTTCAAGAGAAGATCGTTGTAATCGAATACAGCTTGATTGTAGAGATTTTTTTTTCCACGGACATTAGCTTTAATCGCTCCCGCTGTATAGATGGGCAGACTTAACGCAGGAGTAATACTACCTTGAAGACTTTCGGGGTTGAAAAGAAAACCACTTTTTAATGTATTGAGTCCGCCAAGAGCTTTTAAATTGATATTGGGATAAAAATCGCTAATGGCAGCTCCAACTTCACAAGCTAATGCCTCTGTTCTAAAGATTGCAGCCATTAAATCAGGACGTCTTGCAATTAAGTTGAGGTTTAAAGTTTCTGGAATTGTGATTTTAAAATCGAAATCGCTGCAGGTCTCATCGATAGCAAGTTTTTCATCAGGACCTCTTCCTGCCAAGATATTGATGAAATGCTTGTTTTTAGCAATTTCATCAGTGATATTAGCAACAAATTGAAGTGCGGCTAAGTAGCTTTCTTGGGAGATTGTCGGGGGGATCTTCGAGAAGAGAGCTTTTTTGTTTAAAAGTGTTTGAAGAGCATTGTATTTTTTACGTACAAGGGCAAGTTGTTCATAGAGAATCTTTCTTTGTAGATTGGTTTTTAGGGCATAATAAGTTTGAGCAAGTGCTGTTGAGATGATCAATTCGACTTGTTTAGATTCGGCAATTTCCATCATTTCTCTAAACTTGGCGGCACGAAATAGATTTTTGTATTTGCTCCAAAAGTCAAATTCGTAAGTGAATGAGAGGCTAAGATCAATCAGATTTCCATTGGGACTTATGGTGGGGTTTAGTGTTTGGTAAACGCCGTATTTACTTAACCAAAGTATACTGTCATCGGCATCAAAATAGAGTAGGGGGAAGAGCTTACTTCCTGCAATGATCGACTCTTGCTTTGCAAATCCAATTCTTTCTTTGATGGCTTGTAATGAGGGGTTCGAGTCTAATGTCATGTCGATAAGAAAAGAGAGTTCTTTTTCTTGAAAAGCAGCCCACCACTTTTTCTCAGGCCATTCTCCTAGGGCAAACTGGTTTTGATTGATCACCTCTTTAACTGAACTAGAGAGCTGTGGCTGTTTGAGAAAATTTTGCGCTCTCTCTTGTTTGGACATCGAAGTACAAGAGCTTAAAAGAAAGATGGAGATTGCTAAATAAACAGGCCTCTTCATCACCCTCAGATACCGTAATGAAGGGACATTGTCTA
>CAYZDL010000002.1:72472-75804 GCA_964477345.1 uncultured bacterium | reverse complement strand
GTGCAAATCTGTTATATTTCGCATCTATGGCGCTCTTTTCAAAACGGTGTTTAGAGGAGCTTCGCGAAAAAGTAGATCTTAGCGAAGTGATCTCGGCCTATGTTCCCCTAAAAAAAGCTGGGGGGAGCTACAAGGGACTGTGCCCTTTTCATAATGAAAAATCGCCTTCGTTTGTTGTTCAAAATGGCGACACCCACTACCACTGTTTTGGGTGTGGAGCCCATGGCGATGCTGTCAGCTTTTTAATGAATTTTCTCAAACTTTCCTTTGTCGAATGTGTCGAGATGCTTGCTTCAAGGTTTGGAATCACCCTCGAGTATCAGGAGAAGGAAGATGGGCATAAAGAACCTAATTTAGCTCCGTTAAAATCAGCCCTAAACATGACGAGAGAATTTTACCATTTTCACTTACTTCATACTGAGGAAGGTCACCGCGCTTTAGAATATCTATACAAACGCGGATTGGATTTGCCTTTCATCCAGGCTTACCAAATTGGATTTTCTCCCTCAAACGAAGCCTTGACAATTGCTTATTACAAGGAAAAGAAGATCAACAAAGAAATTTTGATCGAAGCAGGTCTTGCAAAAGAGGGTCCATCAGGCAAACTCTACCCATTTTTTTCTTCTCGAATCATGTTTCCCATTCAAGATATTTCGGGCAATGTGATTGGATTTAGTGGCCGATCGATAGAGCCTCAAGTGCGTGGAGGTAAATATATCAATACGCCCGAGACCCCTCTATTTAAAAAATCAAAAATTTTGTTTGGGTTAAATTATTCACGTAGGCGAATTGCAAAAGATCAAAAAGCGATCATCGTCGAAGGGCAAATTGATGCCTTAAGGCTGATTCATGAGGGTCTTAATCTCACTGTAGCAGGACAGGGGACCGCTTTTGGTGCGGGACATGTTGAAGTATTAAAGAAGTTGGGTGTCGAGCATGTCTTTCTTGCATTTGATGGAGATGAGGCAGGGCAGGCAGCGAGTGTCAAGGTAGGGCAGCTTTTTCAAAAAGTCGGCATCGAAGTGTCGGTCGCCATCTTTGGGCCAAAGGAAGATCCTGATGCTGTGTTGAAAGAAAAAGGTTTGGAAGAGTTGATGAGTATCCTAAAAGCAGCAAAACCCTACATCGAGTTTATCATTGAGCGGTTATCATCAAAAATTAAGATCGACACCCCCGCAGGAAAAAATAGAGTTGCCAAAGAGGCCTCTGACATGATCCGAGATTGGGATCATCCACTCATGATCCATGAAGGATTGAAGCAGCTTGCAAAGCTCCTCAATGTCCCAGAAGCTATGATGAATCCCGGTGCCCCCTCCGTTCAACCCAAAATATTCCCCTCAGTCCACGAGACTAAAGGGGAGATCAATGTCGATAGAATCTTAGAGTGCGATTTAATCAGAGGGCTCTTTCTTTTAAAGACGGCCGATCGGCAAGAAGTATCGAGAATCGTCGAAATGAATCTGACCGACCAGATGTTCCGTGATAAAACTTGTCATAAACTCTACCGTCATCTCCTCTCTTTGATTAAAGAGCAAGAAAAAGAGAAGATCGATATGTTTGATTTAGCAGAAGTTCTAGATAAAGATGAAGAATTCTTGATCGATCAACTTGTCAAAAAAAGGGTGAACATCGACCGAGTCAAAGAAGGGGTGCTCCTTGCGATTGAAAAAATCCTCGAAAGGGGATGGATGATTGAGAGAGAGCGTATCAAAGGAATGATTCAAAAAGGGGATGCCACTGAAGAAGAGATTCTCGCTTTGGCGAAAAAATTCGATCAACTCAAAAAAGAAAAACCAAAGGTCAATTTATGAAGCGAGTTTTCTACTCACCAAAAATGGCATTGACAAAGCGTCTGATCAATCGACTCAAACAGCTCGATAAAAAAAATCAGTTCACATTCTCCTCTGTCGATGGAAAGAAATCAAAACAACTGTTCACAGGCAATTACGAATTCTTGCGTAAGCGCAAGTATGTAGTTTACCTTGAAAATCAACGCGTTTTTGTCAATGCCAATGCGATATTCCGCATCTATTGGCAGCTTGGCCACAAATTTATCGGCATGTTTTGGGTAGTTCCAGGATTTATTACAGGACCTTTCTATAGACTATGTTCACTATTTGTTTGGCGTTAGTCATCACTGCATCAATCATTGTCGATACTTTACGGATTGGAATTAGCCCCATGCCCACGGGTCGAAAAGTCCGCAAAGCTCTATTGCAAGTGCTACCCAAAAAACCACCTAAGATAATCTATGAGCTGGGGTGCGGCTTTGGCACCCTCTCGATCTATCTCGCCCGCCATTACCCAGCTACGCGAGTGGTTGCCTTCGAAAAAGCCTTTGTGCCGTTCCTAGTGAGTCAAGTCGCTTCTTTGTTCGTTCCTAATTTAGAGGTGAGATGGGTCGATTTTCTGACGATTGATTTGAGGGAGGCTGACCTGCTTATTTGCTATCTATTTCCAGGGGGGATGAAGGCACTTGCAAAACGTCCCATGAAGGGGACTCTGATTTCCCACACCTTTTCACTTCCAGGGTATCAGCCTCACCAAGAGATGGTTGCAGGCGATCTCTACAGAACCAAGATTTATTCATACGAATTTTTTTAGAAGTTGTAAGTCGCTAGATTTTGTCGCGATCGACCTCAAAAAAGAGAGTTGGCCTCGTTTCCCAAGTCCAGAACCTGAATCTGAACCTCCTCACGGAAAAACCGTCACAACTGTAACAGCTGTGCATGCAGTAGGTGCTGTATCTATTTCCTCTGGCCCTCCCTTAGCTGAAGCTTCCGCAGAAGAAATAGAACAAGACTACCAATAGCTAAAGCTAGCTTTTGAAGAACAAAAGTTAAGGCTAGCTTAAGAAACTGTAGAGCATCGAAAAATTGTTATTTAGTTTGATTCAAGTTGGTAAAGTCGATCAATTTTGATGTCATCTGAAACACTTGTTGGAGAAGAGCGATTCGGTTGTTGCGAATCCTTTGATCATCAACAAGGACGCGGACGCTCTCGAAAAAATCAGAGAGGGGAGTGGAGAGTTGAGGGAGCGTTTTAAATGCGGTTAAATAGTCACGCTTCTGGATGCTTTCATCAATGAGTGGAGCAATTTCGGCGACGCATCGGGCGAGCTTTTTCTCTGACTCTTCAATGAGAAGGTTTGCATCAAACTCCTTGGGAGATTCATTTTCAATCTGTCCCCGGGCTCTCTTATAGATAATAAATAGGGGCTCAAAATCCTTACTCGATTTTCTGAAATGGTGGAGGGCATCGACTCGGCAGTAGATGTCGTACGGATTCTTTGATCCACAAGAGAGGATCGCCTCGATCTCTTCTTTAAAATA
>CAYZDL010000002.1:68324-72462 GCA_964477345.1 uncultured bacterium | reverse complement strand
AGAGTCAGTAAGAATGCCTTTTATTCTTTGGAGAATAAAATCGGAGACCTCATCGGAAGCAATATCGTCAAGAGAGAGAGAATATTGATTTTCAATCAAAATACGGGCAATACCAATTGCGGCTCTACGAAGTGCGTAGGGGTCTTTTGAAGAAGAAGGCTTAATGCCAACTCCCATGTAACTTTCAAGATTGTCGAATTTGTCAGCTAGAGCGAGAATAGAGCCACTCTCGGTCGTCGGAAGAAGGCTACCCTCAGTTAGCGGCCACCAATGTTCACAAATGGCTGTCGCAACATCTTCACTTTCTCCCGTCTTTAGAGCGTAGTATCCCCCCATGATCCCTTGTAAGTCAGGAAATTCATAGACAACATGAGAGGCAAGATCTGCTTTACAGAGCTCGGCAGCTCTCAGTGGAGCTGATTTGCCGAGGAGATTTGCAATTTTTTGAGACCAGTGCTGTACCCTTTGGGCCTTTTCATAGATAGATCCGAGGTCTTTATGAAAAACGACATTTTTGAGATCTTCATTAAAAGAGGATAAAGGGCGTTTTAGGTCCTGATCATAGAGGAAAAAACCATCACTTAAGCGGGCACGAAGAACAGCACTATTGTTTTTCAAGATCATTTCGGTTGGTTTTTTGTCTACAGCCACGAGAAATTTAGCAAGGAGGTTACCTTTCTCATCTTTCAGAGGAAAGTACCGTTGATGGTCGATCATCTCAGAAATAAGTAGTTCATGAGGAAGTTCAAGGAACTTCTCTTCAAAATCGTAACAGCCGACAATCGGGTATTCACTTAAGAATAGAACCTCGTTGAGAACTTTATCCCGATCAGGAATTTCGCATCCGAGGCGGCTAGTAAACTTGTCTAGCTGCTTTTCGAGAAATCCTTTTCTTTCGGCTACGTTGGCCAATACCCAGTGTTTTCTAAGTTTTTTTCGGTAGTCGCAGGGATGAGAAAGTTTAATCGGTTTTGGGTCGATTTGAGAATGGCCATAAGTGACGTTAGAGGAGACGATATCACCATAAACAACAGGGACTATGGTTTTGCCATAGAGGACTGTTAACCAACGAACCGGTCTTGCATAAGTTTCAGTAAGGGCTCCCCATCTCATACTCTTAGGAAAAGCAATTTTTGCAATCAAGCTATTGAGCGATTCTTGCAGAACTTCAACGGTTAAAGATCCTTTCTTTTTCATGACAGCGAAGAGGTATTTCCCCTCTTTGATGGAAAGTTGGTCTACTTTCCCATTTTCAATTTCTTCGCGCGTCGCTTCCTCTTTTTCGACTGAAGAAAGAAAACCCAATCCTTGTTTGGTTAATTTTCCGTCTTCATCAAAGGCGATATTCACAGACGGCCCTTTCTTCTCAATCATCTGGTCGGTAGCTCCGCCAGGAACGCCCTTCAATACCGCTGCAATTCTGCGAGGTGTTCCGAAAAGTTCGATCGACTCAAAGACAAGCCCCTTTTCTTTAAAAAGGTCTCGAATCAGAGTTTCAAAACTACTCATTGCTGAAGGAAGGAATGAGGCGGGGAGTTCTTCAGAGCCAATCTCGATGAGGAGATCTTCGTGTGTTCCAGGGCCCATTCTTGATCGAAGAGACATCTTCGGAATTAGGATCGCTTTTGACACCTCTTCTTTCAAAAGAGGAAATCCCATCTCTCTTCTTTTTTCAACATAGACTTCTGCCGTTTTACAACAAAGGGTACGCACTCTATGCATCAATCCTACGCGTGCTGTCGTTGAAATAGCCGATCTGGCATCCAAAAGATTAAATACGTGAGAGGCTCGTATCGCAAAATCGTAAGCAATAGTTGGGTATCCAAGATCGAGCATTCGATTTGACTCACTTTCATACTCTTGAAAATGTCTCAGAAGGAGGTCAATGTTAGAGAATTCGAAGTTGTAATGGCAAGATTCAATCTCACTTTGTAGGAAGACTTCACCGTAAGTGAGGTGATCGTTGAAAGCAACGTCGTAGACGTTGGTTTTGTTTTGTAAAAACATGGCGATACGCTCTAATCCGTAAGCAAACTCACCCACTACAGGGTTGACATCTAGACCGCCAATCGACTGAAAATAAGTGATTTGGGTGATTTCCATCCCATCGCACCAAACCTCCCAGCCAAGCCCCCAGGCACCCTGGGTGGGGGACTCCCAGTCGTCATGAACAAATCGAATATCGTGATCTTTTAATTTTAAACCAATAGCTTCAAGAGAATCTAAATAAAGTTTTTGAAAATCGGGGGGGGAGGGCTTTAAAATCACCTGAAATTGATGAAATTTTTGTAATCGGTTTGGATTTTTTCCATAACGGCCGTCAGTGGGGCGGCGACAAATTTCTACGTTACAGACTTTAAAGGGTTCGGGGCCCAGAGAGCGTAAAAAGGTTTCGGGGTTAAAAGTGGCGGCTCCCGATTCTAGATCGTATCCTTGCTGCAAGATACACTGTTTGGAGGCCCAAAAAGATTGAAGGGATAAAATAATATCTTGAAAAGTTTTCATAGCAAAAACAGTACCAGAAACAGTATATACAAGAAAGGAAAAATTAGTTACCATGATGTGAAAGCTTTAAAGAACCCATCGCTAAAGCGAGGGGAATATTATGATTAATTGGCCACCCTTAAACTGCCCGCTGGACAGTTTATAACACCGATGAAGCGGTGGGATAGGGTTTGGCGAATCTTTCAACCCGGAGAGATGAGATGAGAGGTGCTTTAATACTCACTCTAGCAAGACTTGTGATTTGTCCTATCTTCTTGGTGGTATATCTTTTTTACCAAAAGATGGGTTTGAGTCTATTTTCTATGGGAATCGTATTGTTGATTCTCCTGACTCTTTGCGAGCTTTCGGATGCTTTTGATGGGATGCTTGCTCGTAGATCAAATCAGGTGACTGTCTTAGGAAAAATTCTCGATCCTATGGCCGATAGTGTTGTGCGGCTGTCGGTTCTTCTTGTTTTCACTCAAGGGTTAGTCAAATTGCCTATGTTGCTCGTCTTGGTATTTGTCTTTCGAGATGCGATTATAAGTATGTTAAGAACTCTTTGTGCTCTCAAAGGAAAAGCTCTTGCTGCAAGGACTAGTGGAAAACTGAAAGCAATTTTGCAAGCAATAGCAATCTATGCGATTGTTTGCCTTATGATACTCTATTCTGCTGGCTGGATTCCTTTGTCCACAATGAGAAATGCCAGCTTTTGGATTGTCTTGGTTACGGCCTTCTATACGATCATTTCGGGAATCGAATACCTTTGGACTTGCCGAAGTTACATTCGCGAAGCTTGGGTCTGCACAAATTAATAGAAATGAAGCTAAGTAGATTTTCTTAGGTGCTTAACGTAGAGGTCTTGGTATTCTGTTTGCGATTTATTCCAACCCAAGTTGAGGCTAAATCCCGAGCGAATTAGACTTTTCCAGGTCTCGGGCTGATCGTAGAAGCATTGAAAGGCTCTATCGAGAGCAAAACGTATTTCGCCGGTTGTTGGATAGCGAAAGAGAAAACCGGTTCTCTGATCCTGTAGAAATCTTATGTCATCTTTGTCAATGATCGTATCGGCAAGACCACCCGTTTCCCTAGCGATGGGAATTGTCCCGTAACGCATCGAAATCATCTGCGTAAGTCCGCATGGTTCAAATAGTGATGGGATCACAATCGCATCTGCAGCGGCATAAATTTGACGAGCGAGGACCTCGTTAAAATAGAGTGCCATGTGTAAGTTAGGGTGGTTGTGGTAATGATTTTTAATGTGATGAAACTCTTGCTCAAGGCCATACTCATGGCACGTTCCAAGTAGAATGAACGATCCTCCTCTTTCGAGGGTATAATGTAAAGCTGCTTGGATCAATTCAACTCCTTTTTGCTTAACAAGGCGCGTGACGGAAACAATGAGAGGACCTGAGTTAGGTTGCATGTTCAGTCTTGAGAGGAGAACTTCTCGATTTTTTCTCTTAGCTTCAATCGCCTGGTCGATAAATTTAGGGTTGGGAAGGTAATTTTCAGTGAGGGATTTGTCCGTGGCAGGATTCCAAGTGTCTAATTCAATCCCATTCAGAATCCCATTTACCTTCCAATGAAGTCCATGAATTGTCTCATTAAGTCCAAAGCCCCCCTCTGATGTTTGAATTTCTTTGGCGTAGGT
>CAYZDL010000002.1:18833-68314 GCA_964477345.1 uncultured bacterium | reverse complement strand
AGGTAGGAGATACAGTAGTCACTTGATCTGAAAATGAAATGCCCCCTTTTAAGAGATTCACTAAAGCAGGATCGTGGGGGTCTTGCATTTTATCCCATGTACGTAAATCATATCCCCATAGACCAACGCGATTTAGAGCGGAAGGGTGACATTTTCCCTGATGTTCTAGACTGTGGATGGTAAGGAAAATAGAGGTGTTTCGGAGGGGGCTCCAATCGTAGACCGTCCTTGCTAAGGGAGCTATTGTCGCAGTCGGCCAGTCATGGAGGTGGATGACGTCAGGAGGTGTTTGGAGTTTTTGCAAGTATTCTGAGGTTACGCGACAAAAGTATAAAAATCGTTCGATGTCGTTAGAGCATCCATAGATGCTATTCTTTGAAAAATAGTAATTTGGGTGGTCTGTTGAGATCAATCTAGTTTCTATCCCATCTACCAGAGCGGCAAAAACGGAATTGTGGTATTCGGTAGAGTCTTCATAAGCCCAAAGATCGGGCTCTTCTAAGTAGAGGTTGTGGGTGAGGTCGTAGTTGATAACATCATATTTAGGTAGAATAACTTCTACGCGATGACCAGCCCTTACCTGCTCTTTGGCAAGCCCGTGAACTACATCACCCAGTCCTCCCACTTTAGCAATAGGAGCCAATTCAGAAGTTACATGGATAATGTGCAGCATCTACCTACCTTGGAAAATTTCCTCATAATAGAAACAAGGAGTTTGCTTCAAGGAAATTTCTTTCAAGTAGGAGATCTTATAGGAACTTGACTGTTACCTTTTGTCTCATTGAGAGAATCGTCGGATGTGTAGCCAGCCAGGAAATTGAATCCCCGGTTACTTCTGGAACAGCCTTCTTGTAGACACGAAACATATGCTTACGTGTCTTGACCCACTCTTCTGTAATTAATCCTCTTAACTCGGCAACAGTTAATGTCTCCATATCTAAACCTGTACAGGAAAGATCTCCTTTTTTGAGTTTATCTTCCATGACATCGGCATCCCAGCATGCACCACACATATAAACCTCCTTGGTGAAATATTTGACTGACATTATGTAACAAATCGATGTTTGTTTCCTAATAAAAAAAACAATCATTTACAGGTAAGTTCTTTTTGAAAAAATTTACAAGAGATTCTTGCTTGCCAAGAATTCATTAGGTAGCCTATAATTCCCACACGATTTCGAAGCTTTGTCTTGGGGCGTCGCCAAGTGGTAAGGCAGCGGTTTTTGGTACCGTTACTCGGAGGTTCGATCCCTTCCGCCCCAAATATAAGTCGAACTAAGAACAAGACATCCAACAAGGATAGTCAAGGTAGAGTTATAAACTATCAATGGGATAAGCTTCTCCTGTATTGGAGATGACCAAGGGAATAGGCCATGCCAGGCTATATTTACCCTTATCTCACACCAGATGGCGTTTCAATATCGGGATTTCCCGGCGTCTGTTGTATTCCTGTTGGTTGTGAACATTTTTGAGGGGTTATTGAAATGAAGTTAACGATCCAGGCTCGAGAGAGCAAAAGCAAGAGCGAGATTAATCGAATTCGAAGAGAGGGGAATGTCCCTGCTGTCATTTATGACAAGAAAGGCACTAGTCGAGCCATAACAATCATGGGTGATGAATTTTCTGCCCATCTAAGAGGTTTAGAAAAAGGTTGTTTGGCGACCCAATTCTTTGAAGTTGCCGATGGCGCTCATAAGTACAAGGCAATCGTAAAAGATATTACTTATTGCCGTACTAAGTATGATATTTTGCACATTGATCTTATGAAAGTTGAAGAGAATGATGAAATTACGATTCACATTCCTGTCCTTTGTAAGGGAATGGATGAGTGTCTTGGTGTCACTGAAGGTGGACAAATTAAGAGAGCTAAGAGATCGGTCAAGGTGACCCTTAAGGCGAAAGAGGTTCCAAAAGCCTTTGTTCTCGATGTAGGTCATATGCGTTTAGGAGATGCACTCCGAGTACGCGATCTTAATACCACAGAGGGGATGAAAGTTCGTTTGCAAGAGTCGCTTGTATTAGTTAGTGTGAGCAAGTAGTTTGCATGGATGATGCATCACTTCGAAAAGGCCAGGTATTGATTGTTGGATTAGGAAATCCGGGAAATCGATATTCGTTGACAAGACACAATTTGGGTTTTTCGGTAGTAACTGCGTTTGGAGAGGAACATAACTGGACATTTACAAAGAGTGATCAGTTTAAAGGGAGAATTGCTAAAGGAATGATTCATGATTTGAAGGTTTATTTGTTAATGCCTTCGACTTTCATGAATAATTCAGGGTTAGCTGTGAGAAAGTGTGTCGATTTTTTCAAAATCTCCCTAGAAAACTTGCTTGTAGTCGCAGACGATATCAATATCGATTTTGGTAGACTCAGACTACGAGAGCAAGGGAGCGATGGGGGCCACAATGGTCTTAAGAGCATTGAGGAACATCTTCATTCACAAGATTATGTTCGATTGAGAATGGGGATTGGTAATACTTATATCGGAAGTTTGGAAGAATATGTTCTTTCAAACTTTTCAGAAGAGGAATTAGAAAACTTGCCCCATATTTTAGGTGAGGCAAAGATCGTTTTAGATACATGGATAAAAGGTGACACGAAGCGAGCTAAAGAGGCTGCTTCGAAAGCAAAGTTGCCGTTAGTTAAAAGGGATCTTCCTACAAATGGGGAGAGTTCTTCTGACAATTTAAGGAGAGGATGAATGAAAACTGTTCATAAAAGAACACATTTGTACGAAGGTATGTACATTATGAGATCTACTTTAAGCGACGATGCGCGCGATAAAGCGATTTCTAAAGTGACATCACTCATCGAAGGTTTGGGCGGATCTGTTGAAAAGATGCTCGACTGGGGTAGAAGGAAGATGGCTTATGAGATTAAAGGGTGCCGTGATGGACACTACCATATCATCTATTTCAGATTACCTACAGAAACGATGGATGAATTGATTCGCGAAAACCACTTGCATGAAGATTTGCTAAGATTTCTTCACGTGGCCATAGAGGAGATTCCTGAAGGGAATGAAATTAAATTTAAATCTATTGTACAAGTAGAGAGGAATATATGAGTAAGATGGCGTACAATTCAAACGTCAGGGCTAGAAAATGTCCTTTTAAAATGGCTGGAGTTAAGGATGTCGACTATAAAGATGTAGAGACACTCAAAAATTTTACCACCGAGAGGGGTAAAATTCTTCCAAGAAGAATTTCTGGAGCATCTGCTTTATTCCAGAGAAAATTGACGAAGGCGATAAAACGTGCAAGAATCGCGGCGCTGTTGCCTTTTGTTGCGAAAGATTAATGTGAGGAAACACTATGAAGTACCATATACTATTGCTTGAAGATGTCGTCAATCATGGAAGAAAGGGACAACTCGTTTATGCAGCTCCAGGATATGCAAGAAACTACTTGCTTCCAAGGGGAAAGGCTCTACTCGCATCTCAGTCCACTGTTCGTATGCAGGAAAAATTGCAAAGTGAAAGACAAGAGCAGTCTGCAAGAGATCGCAGCGAATCTTTAGATCTTGCAGAGAAACTCAAAGGGAAGATGTTTGAGACTGTCGTTAAAGTTGATCCGGATGGACACATGTACGGTTCTGTAACGACTGCTGAAATTTCTCAGATTCTTCAATCTGAGGGTTACATGATCGATAAGAAAAGTGTCTTGTTGTTGCACCCTATTCGTGCTATCGGAAGCTATCAAGTACGCTTAATGCTACCAGAGCAAGTTGAAGCATCTATCGGCTTGGAAGTAAAACCCGATCGTAAGATTGAGAAGAAAAAAGCAGCTCCTCTAAAAGAAGAGCAATCTCAGGAAGAAGCCTCTGAAGCTAAGGCAGAAGATGGTGAGACACCAAAGTCTTTATAAGATACGATGATTTTTATCTACAGCTAAGGAAATGAATAATCCTTAGCTGTTTATATCTCTTTAGTGAGGTGTTGTGACTGGTTATATTTCTCCTGCAAAAGTGAACTTGTTTTTTCGGGTGCTTGGCAAAAGGCCTGATCATTATCATGAGATTGCTACTTTGTTCGCAGCGGTCGGAATCTACGATCGTATAGAGATTTCCAAATCTGAGTCAGATTCGTTTTGGTGCAGCGATTATTCGATCCCCACCGATAGTGGGAATAGAGTGATTAAAGCGCTTCATCTATTTCGAGCTAAAACTGAAATTTTTGTCCCTGTATCGATTGATCTGGTGAAGGCAATCCCTGTTAAGGCTGGACTAGGAGGAGGAAGTTCTAATGCTTCTACAACTCTCTATGCCCTAAATCAACTCTTTGATCAACCTCTATCCATCGCAGAACTGCAAGAATTAGGAGCCAAAATCGGCTCTGATGAGGCTTTCTTTTTTACCTCAGGGCTTGCGTTTGGTCAAGGTCGCGGAGAAATCCTAAGTGAAATCGAAGAAAATATAGCCCTAAATGGGGTTACAGTCGCAATGCCCGATTATGTTTCATTAGGAACAAACGATGTTTTCGATGCGTGTTCTCCTAATGATTTCACAACAGGGATTCCTGCGGATATTCTTTCGGCTTTCTTTATAGACACTAAAACAGCAGTTAATGACTTAGAGCAAACTGCCTTTCGCGTGAATCCTGAGATGAAATGGATCAAAGAAGAGTTGATCAATCTAGGGTTTTCTCATGCAGTAATGACAGGGAGTGGCTCAGCGTTTGTTTGTTATGGTGAGGTTCATTCTCCTAAGATGGAAGGCATTACGTTTTATATTGTTCCTTTTCTTAAAAGAGAGCCAGAATCTTGGTATGCAATTCCTCCACCTGGTAGATTTCCTCTAGACTCTAAAAAGGGATTTTGCGTACAATAGCGAAGATGGCGCACGAACCAACAACACCTCTTTACACGGAAGAGCATGTAAGAAGACTCTCTCCTTTCAAAGTGGTCAAAAGTTTATTCAAGATTACTCACAATTGGCTAAGCTATTTTATTGCTCTTGGTTGGGGATCCATAGAAGTTATTATCTTCTACATAAGACAAAAACTTTTTGGAAACGATATCCCGAACTACCATGAAGTTGATGGTCATTTTCTCTTACGCGGGGGGCAACCTTCAACAGCGGGTCTTCGTGAACTAGCTCAAAAGGGAGTTAAGACGATCATCAATTTGAGGGCCTCTGACTTTAATAGGAAGGTAATTTCAGAATACCATGCAGATCAAATGAGAACCGTGCATATTCCATTCTATCCCTACAATCCCGATGATCAGATTATGGTCGATTTTTTGAGAGTCATGAAAGATCGTAATCATATGCCTGCCTTTGTGCATTGTTTTCATGGTGCCGATAGGACAGGGGCTGTAATTGCCATTTACAGGATTATTCTACAGAACTGGGACAAGGACAGCGCCATCGCAGAGATGAAGGTCAAGGGACTTCATTGGTGGCACCGTAACTTGATCGAGTACATTAAAAACTTGGATGTTGAGCGTATCCGTTCCCAACTTTAAAATCAGTCATTAACCGTTCGATTCGCTTTTCTATGAGCGGATGAGTTGCGAAAAGCATAAGGTGTTTACTTGGCCTTGCAATCATGAGAGCCTCAGCATTTCGCATTCTGCTGTCTTCCTTCTCCCGACTTTGATGTGTATGAAGTGATTCGAGCCTTCTTAGGGCTTTAATCATTGATTCAGCGCTCACAACCGTGGCAGCGCCTTTGTCAGCTCTAAATTCTCTTCTGCGTGAAAAGGCGGCAACAATAAGCGAACCACCAATCATAAATACGATCTCAAATAGAAACGTCAAAAGATAAAAAGAGGCTGGAGAGGAATTTCGCGAACTTTTGTCACGATTGCCTAATCCTGAAACTACATAAGCGAGTAGGCGTGCAAGAAACATCACAAAGGCGTTCACGACTCCTTGAATAAGAGTCATCGTCACCATGTCACCTGAAGAAATATGAGAGAGTTCATGACCAATTACGGCCTCAATTTCATCATCTGAGAGGTGTTGTAGTAGACCTGTTGAGACAGCGACAAGGGAGGATCTTTTTGAAGGACCAGTAGCGAAGGCGTTAGCTTCATCTGAATGGAAAACTCCAACCTCTGGTATTTCAGGAAGGCCGATCTTTTGAGAGAGTCTGACGACGGTTTGGTATAGGTGGCTCAAGCGGGGATTTGCATAGTCGTGATCATCGATGATTTGAATAGAAAAAACCCATTTCGCAATCTTTCTGGATAAAAGAAGCGAGATCAAAGCACCGCCCATGCCCCAAATGAGGCAAAAAGCAGCCAAGGTTTTAACATCTAGTCCATAGGCAGTGAGGTAGGGCCCCACGTGAAATACAGATAAAAGCACCGAAATGGTTAAAACGATCACCATGTTTAGTGCGAAAAATAGAAAAATTCTTTTAAACATAATCCCTCCTCTCTAGCTTTCAATTCTACCAAAGTTAAGGTTTAAAAGAAAGAGTGGGTCAAAACCGTGTTTTAGAGAATTTTCTTTAAAGTCACTTGCATTTAAATTCAAATTATGAGATCTATCATTGTGCAAAAAAGTGGTCAAGAAGGCATTGTGGATCAATTGACGCCGAGAAAAACTCCAAAAGAAAAAAAAATCGATTTTTGAATCACAAGCGGCATATAGGACAAAAAACATATGGCCAAAATTCTGGAAGGTCTTTTCGATAAATCGGGGCCCTCTAAGAGAGACATCAGAACCATCTTGAAAAGAAAGAAAGAAGGAAAGACTATTTGCTATGTTCTATTAACTTGTAGTGAGCCTAATGAGGATGGTACGATGGAAGTAGAAATGAACTATGAGGGTGAGCGCTGGCTTGCAGCCTATTTAATAAAAAGTGCTCAAGGTGTCTTAGATGAGGAACACGAATTTTAGGGTTAAAAATGGTCAGTAAAGAAGAGTACAAAAAGTGGTATGAGAAGCATCAAGAAAAGAGCTTAGCTGATTATTTTACTTACCTTAGGTTTCCCAGTATTAGTGCCCAACCAGCCTTTCGAGAGTCCCTATTAGAGTGCGCTTCTTGGGTGGAGGGATATTTGCAAAAACTAGGATTTTCAACTCAGAGATGGGAAGGAAATGGGCATCCGACGATCTTTGCTTCGAGAATTGTCGACGATTCAGCCCCAACACTGCTACTTTATGGTCACTACGATGTTCAACCGCCAGAGCCATACGAGCTATGGGAATCAAAGCCCTTTGAACCGACGATTCGCAATGGCAGAGTTTATGCAAGAGGTGCTGAAGATAATAAAGGCCAAAATTTTTATTCCATGCTTGCGATTAAAGCTTTCCTCGAGAAGAACCGTGATGCAAAACTCAATCTTAAATACATCATCGAAGGAGAAGAAGAGATGGGTAGTGCTCTTCTTGAGAAGGTGTTGCCCACAAAGCAAAAAGAAGTCAAGGCTGATTATCTATTGGTAGTTGATTGTGGTATGAATAGCCCTGAAAAACCAGGATTGGAGATTGGTTGCCGTGGAATTATGACAATGGATTTGCATGTCAAAAATACCGATACAGATCTTCACTCAGGAAGTTATGGAGGGATTGTCATCAATCCAAATAGGGCACTTGCTGAGCTTCTTTCGAAAGTTATCAACGCAGACGGACAAATTACGATTCCAGGAATCTATGATGATGTGCACCCATTGACAAGGGAAGAGATCGATAAAGTTGACACCGATTTTGATGAAGATGAGTGTATTGGAGAGATCGGAGGATGCGCATTTCATAGAGAAAAGGGGTATTCGATTCGTGAGGCGAACTATTTTCGACCTACAGTTGAAATCAATGGTATGTGGGGTGGCTATACTGGTGATGGTTTTAAAACAGTCATTCCTAAAGAAGCCCATGCAAAGATCTCTTGTCGATTAGTGCCTGATCAAGATCCTGAAAAAATCTATAAACTCGTATCGGATTATTTTAAAAAGCAGGCTCCGAAAGGAATTTTAGTAACGACTGAGTATCTAGGAGGAGGTCCTGCCGCATGGGGATCACCGATTTCAAAGCCTTCGCAAGTAATGAAAGAGGCTTATCGAGATGTTTTTGGCTCATGTTCGATCATTTATGGTGGAGGATCGATTCCTATCGCCTCTTTGATTGTAAAGCACTCAAAAGCAGAGTTTGTACTTCCTGGGGTAGGTTTAGCCTGCGATAGGATTCATGCTCCGAATGAAAGTTTTGGATTAAATCAACTCGAGTCGGGCTTTTTAATTATCACAAAATCTTTAGAACTCTTTGCACAAAAGTAGTCGTATTGTTACGATTCAAGTATGGCATTAGATTTTACCGAAATTTGGAAAAAGTTGCGCGTGAGACTTTTCTTTCCTGAAGAGAAGAGAGCGGTTTTCTGGGTCCTAGTTGGACCAATTCTTCTATTATTTTCCTCAATCGTACTTCTTTCTTCCTTTGCCCCCTTGAAGTCGTTGATTCTCACATTAGGGGTCGTCCTGCTCATCACTTCATACTTTGCTCCCGAGAGAATCGCACAGATTTATTTAGGATTGATCATCATTTTTTCCCTTTATAGTTTAAAAAATCAATCATCTTTGATTTCTCTCACCGAGTTAATCTGGACCCTCCAATTTATTTTGGCCCTTTATGTCGCTCAACAGTCGATCTTCCATACTAAAGGATTTGTTTTATCGAGCGCTCGACTCAAAAAGGGGCTCGAGGAGGATAATGATCTTTGGCGGACTCGTTTTGATACATTGCGTGAGAAAATGACAAATGATCGACAAGTATGGGAGTCGGAAATCGAGCTTGCTAAAAGTGAAGTTGAAGAGAAAATCGCCTATGCACAGTCACTCAGAAATCTTGTTCAAACGGCCCATTCTCAGATCAGAATGCTCGAGGATCAAGAGCCGAAAATACAAGAATTTGATCAAACGCCTCTTATCGCAGAAGTGAGACAAAATCTTGTCCAAACGATCGATGCAATGATGCTTTTGAAAGAAAAAGATGAAATGATTGAACAACTTGAGGCCCTTCTCTCTGAAGCAAGGCTCAAGCTTAATGAATTTCAAAATGTCTACGAATCGCGTCATAGCCGCAATCAAGAGCTTCTTACAACCAGTCGTAATAAGCCTATCACCTTGCAGTCTCTAGCAAGAAAAAGAAAGTAAATTTTTTATTTAATTTATCAATAAAGTGTAAATTTTTTCAATTAAAATTGGATGATTTGTTTGTGCACTGATCCTAACATCCCGTGGGCAAAGAACAAATAATTTATTTACTCTAATTGGGATCGATCTTAAAGCTATCATTAAGTTATAATCGTTAAATCAACTAGGAAAAATGGGGAATTTCTCCCGCCTGAAAGGGGAGTAATTTTTAAACAATTAGGTTAACTATGCAGAATGTAAGTGATATTTTAAATAAAGAGCGCGAATTTTTTGATCCTTGGACAAAAAAAGAGTTCATCATTACGGACAGAAAAGAATCGGATTTCAGATATGGTGATAAGGACACCTATATTTTTGGAATTACTCGTGATGTGACAGCACAAGTAGTGCATGATAGTTTTTGTGCCTTCGTTAAAGCATGGGCAAATTGGCTTTTCAATGTTGTGATTAAAGCGATTACTTGCAAGTGGAGAGAGATAGAAGCTCGTCCTGCATGTTTCGGGGCAAAGCAAAATGTGAAAAAAATCGAGTTTAATGTGATGAAACCATATTGTCCTATTAGTAGTTATCCCGTGACAAGAGGTAAACTTGATCTGGAGGCTTTCTTCTCGACTATTTTCAAATCTATCGGCTGGGAAAATAAAGAAAAAAAAATGAAAGACTTCTCTACGGAATTTCATGAAACTATGACCGCAAAAGGGGTTTACGCGGATACTAACCGAATCGCTAGGGGTTACAATTGTGAATTTGCAAAATGTTTTTTTGAACAGGTTGATGGTAAGAAAAAGGCAACAATAACTCTCACAATGGGAGATACGTACGAAAATCCCAAAAAGAAAGTAGATGTTCAATTTGTCCTAAAAGGGTAAGTCGAGGTGATGCAAGAAAAATGAAGTAAAATTTTTATTTTATTCTAATTAATGTTGAAAAAAGAACATAACGATGCCAGATGGCTGATGGTTTCCAGATTCTTGAAGTAAAAAGAGAATCGGATTTCATACCTGAGGGGAATGTTATTTATGGCATTACCCGAAAGGTGAGTTTACAATCAAGAGGTGTCGTTTTTTGTGCATTCATTAAAACATGGGCAAGCTGGCTTTTCAATGCAGTGGTTAAAGCGATCATCTGTAAGTGTGAGGAGATCGAATGTGGAAATTGATGGAAAGAAAGAGGCAAGAGTTGTGGTCTCATTCAAGGACGAGCCGAAATCGAAGAGTTCGGAGGCCGCTACGTTTGCTCTTAAAGCTTAGTGAGGATTTCGTAGCCGGTGGCGGTAATCAATATGGTGTGTTCCCATTGGGCGCTAGCTCTTCCGTCTAGAGTACGGCATGTCCATCCGTCCTCGTGGTCAATTTCTCCCGATCGGACTCCAGCATTGATCATCGGCTCAATAGTAAATGTCATCCCTGCAGCTAGAGGAATTTCGACGTCGTTATAATGGTGGGGCACCTGGGGAGGTTCGTGGAATCGGATGCCAACCCCGTGACCGACAAATTGGTTGACGACTGAGCAACCTTTCGAACGGGCATGATCTTCAATGACTTGTCCAATCTCTGAAAGCATAAGACCCGGTTTAAGAATTTCAATCGATCGCATCAGGCACTCGTAAGAGGTGTCGATGACTCGTTGCTTCTCTTCCGAAATGGGCCCTATAGAGGCCATGGCTGAACAATCTCCATAAAAGTGATCTACGATCAGGGAGACGTCAATATTGAGAATGTCGCCCTTGAGAAGGGGCTTGTTGTCTGGTATTCCGTGACAGATGACGTCGTTAAGTGATGTGCATATCGATTTGGGATAGGGCGGGTTTCCATAGTTGAGGGTGGCTGATATAAAGTGGTGTTTTTTGCAATAGTCGACAACTATTTGATCAAGTTCATTAGTTGTTACACCCACTTTGCACGCTTCTAGGCAAAGTTTGAGGAGAGTTGCTGTTTCATGGCAGGCTCTTCTGATTTTCGTGATCTCTTCATCCGATTTGAGGATGATCCCGTATTGCTTTTTGTATTTCTCTTTCTGGGCTTCAAATGAGTCGTCGAGTCCTTTTTGAGGCCAATGACACTTTTTCCATTTTTGCTTACTGCCGCACCAGCAGGGATCGTTTCTTGTAATCATTCAGATATAATATATTTGCTTATGTTAATAGTCAATGTGGTAGAGGGTCAAACCGTGTGCGGGTGCTGAGGGGCCGCCTTGCGTTCTATCTCTACTTCCTACAATTCTTTTACAATCCTCTGGGGTGAATTTTCCGAGTCCAACGTAGACAAGGGTGCCGACAAGGGCCCTGGCCATCCGGTAGAGAAAAGATTCTCCCTTAATTGTTACGATGACTAGGTGGTCTTTTTTCTCAAGGGTAATCGAGTGGACATTGCGTAGGGTCTCTTCGTGGTGACCGTCGGCAGCAAAGGCAGCATAGTCTTGATGTCCAATGAGGTATGGAATTGCTTCTTCCATTTTGGAGAGGTCAAGGGGAAGATGGAGATGCCATGCGGTTTTTCTATTGAATGGGGAGGGGAAGATTCCGTTATCAATAGTGTATCGGTAAGTTTTTGATTTTGCACTTAAGGTGGCATGAAACGCTTCTTCGACAGGCTCTATGTTTCTGATCCGGATTTCTTTGGGTAGGTGAGAGTTAATGGCTTTCATGAGTGGATCGATCGGGAAAGGTCTGGGAAGAAAAAAGTTGATCACTTGCCCATGAGCATGAACGCCTCGGTCGGTCCTTGAGCAGGCATTGAACTTTACCGGGGTTTGGAAAATCTTCTCCAGGGCAGTGCCTAGGTGCATTTCAACGGTGGGGCCCGCCTCTGCCTCTTGAAATCCGTAAAGGTTTGTTCCGTCGTAACTAATTACTAATTTGATATTACCGTGCATTAAGCTCGTTGGTTATAGATCTCTAAGCCGTTAAGGAACATATTGACAGCAATTAGAATCAATATGAATCCCATCAGGCGCTCAAGAGCAAAGATCCCTTTTTGTCCAAGCCATTTTTTGAGGACGGCTGAGGAGAGAAGCACAATCGTAGTCGCAATCCAGGCTACGAAAATGGCAGAAAAGAGGATCCACTTTGACTCGAGCTCTTTGGAGTATATCATGGTAGCGGCTAAAAGGGAAGGACCGGAAACTAGGGGGAGGGCCAAAGGGAAAATAAAAGGTTCTCCATCTAGACAAAGAGAGTCAGCAAAGCCCCCCTTATCTGGAAAAAGCATTTTTATAGAGATGATGAATAGGACAATACCACCAGAAATGTAGACTGTTTCGTGAGAAATATTTAAGTAGGAGAGAAATTGAGTTCCAAAGAGAGAAAATAACAAGATGATGATTAGGGCAATGCATAACTCTCTAAAGATAATCCAGAGAGCCCTTTTGGTCTCTATGTTTTTAAGTACCGAAACATAGATGGGGACGTTTCCCACAGAGTCCATGAGGAGGAAGAAAGAAAACGTCGTGGAAAGCCAAAGATTCGCCATGATTTAATTGTATCATTCACTGTTGAATACTGCAATCTTTTTGATCCTTGAAAAACTGAGTTAAAAAACTGTTCAACCTGGGATAGATCGGTTTTTCCCAAGTTCTCAAAAACGATTAGGTATTCTCGATTCCTTTCAAATCCTGATTTTGACCAATTGGCTGAGCCGAGAACAAAGTGATTATCTATCAAGGCGCATTTGTGATGTAAAAGGCTAGAGCCTCTTTGTTGGTTAATGGGTAAACCGTGTTTTGTAAATTCATTAGTTGCCTTTATGGAAACTCCACGAGCCATTTGCTGATCCATCACAATTTGTACCTCGACACCTCGATGATGGGCTTCAATAATTTTATCGATCAAACTTTTGTGTGTAAGGGTGAAAATTGCCAAATAGATCCGCTTCTCAGCCTTTTCGATCAGGTTCGTCAACATCAAGAGGGCCTCTTTCTTTTGCCCAGGAAGGGGGAAAAATCGGTAGTCTGAGGTTTCGTAAGGTTTATGATCCATCACAGCTAAAGCTAGGTTCTCGTCGTCCATCTGAATCATGTGGTTATAGTGAAGTTTATAAGACGATTCGGTAGCATTCGTCGAACCAAGAAAGAGGGTTTTCCCATCAATCACGACGATTTTTCTGTGCATCAGTCCGCTTTTTTTGTCTTCGATGAAAGAGACATTCTCTCCTAAAATCGAGGGGGGAGGAAGAGTGTGATCGTAGATGAGGGTAATCGAGAGGTTTTCTTGAGCTTTGGCCTGCAATAGGCGATCGAGTTCGGGATCAGAAAAGCCATAAGAAGAGAGAGAGATAGAGGTCTTGGCTTTTGAAATTGCCTTTAGGATCACATACTTGAGGTCAGATCCTATTTCTGTTGCGTGGAGAAGAAACAGGGATGAACAAAAGGGAGGCTGGCTTAGCTTCCATATATGGTAAGAAAGCAGCACACCCCATACGCTAATCAGTGTAAATAAAAGCTTTGTATAGGGCTTTTTAAGCTTCTTGTTTCGCCATCTTTCTGAGGACAGAATCAATTCCTATGCGGTCAATAATTCTTAAGGCGTGAGCTGATAGCTTTAATCTGACAAAGCACTTTTTTTCTGGAGACCAGATCTTTTGGTTGAAGAGGTTAGGACGGTGTTGTCTTTTGCTTGATCCAGTGATATTTAGACCAATTCCCTTCTTCTTTTTAGCAATACCACGGTAACAGTAAGTTCTTCCTTTACCGAATCTTTTTCCTGTAACTTCACATACTCTAGACATGTCTGTATCCTTCGTTTCGGAGGAGGATAGCATATCGGATGAAAATAGACAAGTAAATCGTTCTAGGTTATAAGAAGGAAATAAATGAACCCACAAGACACAAATACCACTGTAGCCAGATCTGCTACCCATTTCCTTACCGGGACTTTTATTAGCCGTATTACCGGCATGGTAAGGGACTTGACAATGGCTTACTGGTATGGAACTTCCCCGGCTGTTGCAGCTTTTCTCTTAGCTTTTCGGCTTTCAAACCTATTAAGAAGGCTTTTTGGAGAAGGGGCATTACTCAATGGATTCATCCCTTTTTTTGAAGGGAAACGAAAAAAAGACCCCAAGGAAGCAGCTCTTTTCTTTCGAGATTTATTTTGGTCTCTGGTTGTCATCTTGAGTTTCATCATCATAGGTTTGGAAGCTTTCATAGGGGCAATTCTCTATTATTGCGATCTTTCTTATGGGACGTCTCAAATTTTAAAAATGATGATGTGCATGGTGCCGGGGCTGATCTTTATTTGTTTGTTCGGCCTCTCCATCGCTCTTCTTCAATGTGAAAGAAATTTTTTTATCCCAGGGATTGCTCCTGTCGCATTTAATCTTGTGTGGATTGTGGCCGTTTGGTTCTGTCGTCATCAAGAACCGTATAAAGCGATGATGGGAACTTCAATTGGGGTGGTATTTGCCTTCTTTCTACAATGGTGGGTAACTACAGCGGGGCTAAAAAAATACGCCTCCCAATTTTTGACTTTACGGGAATGGTTCAATGTTCGCCTCTTCACTCAAGAACTCAAAGATATGGTAATCCCTTTGCTTCTTGGGGTAGTAGGAGTGGCAGCTGTTCAGATCAATAGTGCTGTTGATGTGATCATAGCAAGGTGGGCTTCTCTTGAAGGTCCTGCTTACTTAAGCTATGCTCATCGTTTGCAACAATTACCCTTGGCTCTCTTTGGGATTGCGATTGCGTCGGCTCTGATGCCCCCTTTGACTCGGGCGATTAAGAACGATGATCATAAAAACTATAAATCTCTTTTAAAATTTGGGTTTGGACGCACTTTTACACTGCTCTTTCCAGGCACAGTGGCGATTTTTCTTCTTGGAGGGGCATCGGTGAATCTGCTCTATGGGAGAGGAGAATTTAACAATATTTCGACCATTCAAACGACTTATTGTCTTTGGGGCTATGGCTTAGGACTTGTTCCTTCGGCTTTCGTCCTTCTTTTGGCCCCAGCCTTTTATGCTAGGCGCGATTTTTGGACACCCACCCTTGCCTCTTTGATCTCTGTCGGATTAAATTTAATGTTAAATATCATCTTGGTGTTTGGATTTTCGATGGGAACCCTGGGAATTTCAATTGCGACAAGTATAGCGGCTTACTATAACGCAAGGTTTTTACTCTCTAGGCTTCATATCCGGATTTTATCTGCCGTAATGCCAACCGTTGTCAAGGTAGTTTTTTCCTCATTGGTCGCAGGGGTTGCAACCTTGTTGTTTGGACACTTTTTTATGCACGATCCGACCATTCAATTGTTCCTTGGCGATCTTACCGTCGAGTTTTCTCGTACGTTCATCATTCAACTAAGAGAGTTCATTGTTCTCACTTCATTTTTCGGATCAATTTTTCTTTTGATGAGTTTTGTTCTACGTATTGATCATGTTTTATCGATGCTAGGATTTTCAAGAGGGTCTTAATTGTGAATATTGAAGATATCGATTTTATCGTGATCGGGTCGGGCCCTTCTGGTCAGAAAGGGGCAATTCAAGTCAGTAAATTTAAGATGAAAGTCGTAGTAGTAGAGGCTTGGGAAGCGGGGGGGTCGTCGCTTTGGACCGGCACTATACCTTCAAAGTCTCTAAGAGAGGCGATTCTCGATCTTACCAATTTTAGAACACGGAGCTTTTACGCGACACCTTCATCCCTTCCAGAACGGGCAGAGATCTCGATTTCAGACTTAAATCACAGGGTCAATTTGGTGAAGGAGCATCTAAAAGAGACGCTACTTCGCCAACTCGCTAAAAATAGAATTGAGCTGGTCCGAGGGAAGGCACGGTTTACAGAAAATAAACTGGTTGAGGTGATTGATGAAAAAGGGGTGGTCTTTCGTACTTTTCGACCAAAAAAGGTATTGTTGACACCTGGATCTAGGCCTAAAACACCCTCCTCTGTTCCGATCGATGAAAAAAGAATTTTCACTTCGACGGGACTTTTACAAATGGAGCACGTCCCAAAATCAATGATTGTCATTGGAGCCGGTGTGATCGGTTCCGAATATGCGAGTATGTTCTCTATTTTGGGGACAAAGGTGACGATGATTGATAAAAGGCCCCGCCTATTATCATTTCTCGATAGGGAAATTGGATCCCATTTACAGATATATCTAGAGGAAAATCGCCTTCGATTCATTGGATCAATGGGTTATCGGGAGATAACACCAAAGGATAATGAGGTAGTGGTCACTTTAGATGATGGTAATCAAATAAGCGCTGAGACGGTTTTAGTGGCTGCGGGGCGAGAGGCTAACGTAAAAGGATTGAATATTGAGGCGATTGGTCTTGAAACAAATCAATGGGGCTATCTTGAAGTTGATGAACACTATCAGACCAGGGTAGAAGGGGTCTATGCAGCGGGGGATGTCATTGGTGGACCATGCCTCTCTTCGACAGGGTTAGTGCAAGGGAGATTGGCTGCGTTGAATGCACTCGGGCATAAAATTAATCGCCACACTCAAATCTATCCTTATGGCATTTACACAATTCCTGAGATTTCGTGTATCGGAAAAACTGAGGAAGAATTGAAGCGGGATGGGATCTCTTATGAGATAGGTCGTGCCTATTATTACGAAATATCGAGAAGTGTGATCACAGGATCGGAAACAGGTTTATGTAAATTGATTTTCGACCCCAAAACCTTAACCCTTTTTGGTGCCCACATCATTGGCCGTGGGGCCACAGAGTTGATCCATATCGCGCAACTTGCGATATCTTTTAATGCGAAAATTGATTATTTTGTGGATGAAGTATTTAATTTTCCAACATTCGCCGAAATGTACCGGATTGCGGCATTGAATGGGATGAACAAGTTAAATATGCAGAACTAACTCGATCAACGAGGAGTGATGTGGCCATTTACAATATTTTTGACTTTTACGAGAAGGTTCATTCGGAGAAAATCTTTAATGAAAGAGGCCCGAAGATTGATCCAGAGGCGTTCAAGACAAATCAAATCGATGAAAACTTTATCCCCCCCTCAGAATCTTCAAATGACCGGTTATTTTCAGCGATTGCAGCCCGCTTGTTCTTTTTTCTTCTCCTCATTGCTGATCTTATTTGGGGGATCTACTCACTCATCGCTTGTATTGCAAAAATGTCGCTTTGCATCGCCTCTTTTTTCCAAATTCATCCTCTCAGGAGAAGTTTTTTAAGATCCTATCTCTCATTTAAAAGAGCAGTTGTCTGCGGACTTGCTTTGATCATCGCCCTTTTTAGTCCCGCTTTAGGCATTATGTTTTCTTGTATGTACTTTTTGATGTACGACAAAACAGGGGTCGATGAAGTTGTTCCTAACTCGCTTCGCGAGCAATTCAAAGAACTTTTTCCTAGCTAAAGACGAGATTTTTTTCTAAACCACCGAGTAGTTGTTTAGGGGTTTTGTTTTGGGGGGTCGGTGCGAGGGTCGAGCTCTGTACCTACGGGTGTTGTTGAGGGCATCGGCTCAAAGGGTTCCTTTGTTTTCTCAGGTTGTGGGGGGAGTACGTGGTGGCGCCACGAGGCATAGATCGAAAGAAGAAGGCTGAGGACTGCTGTGAATAGAAAGAGTCCGGAGGGTTTCGTAATCGCCATGATTAGGGGAGAAAGTAGAGGACCAATGATACAACCAATTCCATAAATGATCAGAGCTGCACAAGTAATTGCTGTGATCCCTGCAGAGGAAAAAAAATCACAGCAATAGGTGATTGCAATTGGATAGAGGGTAAATGAAAATCCTCCATACAGAAATAGAAGAATCAAAAGAAGGAGAAATGGCATTGGTTGATAGATAAAGAGAATCGTGCTAATCACTAAAAGAGCTATCGCTATCGTAATGATCACTTTGCGTCTTTGAACAAGATCGGAAAATTTTCCAATTGGCCATTGTAGTGCCATCCCTCCAAATATAGTCACAGACATGACTAAGGAAATTTTCCAAATCGATAACCCAATTTCTCGCCCAAATACAGGGCCTAATGCATAAAATGAACCAAGAATCAACCCCGAAATTAAATTTGCTACAAAACCTAAAGGGGTTTTTTTGAGAAGGTAAAAAATATTAATATACTCAGGTTCATGTACATGAGGAGCAGCGGCTCTCATAAAGCATACGGGGATAATTGATAGAGTGCAAAATATCACCGTGAGAGTGAAGGCTTTGTTGTCTTGTATCGGGACAAAATTGAGGATGAATTGTCCTAATGATTGAGCGGTATAGAGTGAAACCATGTAAATTGACAAAACTACCCCTCTTGTCGAGGAAGAAGAGAGAAGAAGGAGCCAGCTTTCAATGACAATAAATAGGCCAGCACAGGCAGCGCCCATGGTTAAACGGAAAAAGATCCAGGCGTAGGGGGAAACTGTATAGCTCTGCAAAAGAATAGAACAAGCTGTACAAGAAGCAAAGATCGCAAAGCCTCGGATATGACCGGTTCGATTGATCAATTTTTCCATGTAGATAGCACCCAGCATCATCCCAAGGTAGTAAGCTGAGTAAACAAGTCCGGTTAAAAAATTGCTCCAGCCGTCGACAGAGATTCTCACTGAAATGAAAGTATTAAAGAAACTTGTTCCCAATATAATGATTAGAAGGGAGGAAAGAGGGGCAATTATTTTACGAAAAAGTTGTTTCAACTTGGGGTTACCATCAGTTAAGCAAAGGATCTTTCAAAAGAAATTTCCTTGGTTTCATTGAGTTTTAGATAATTAAACATGGCGATATCTAAGAACTTTTCACGCATAGAAAGATTGTAAAGGGCTTGGGTAAGCATGGCTAAGATCGTGTAGATGATTTTGGCTTTTAACATGAGAGGGAGAAGTTCAATTTCTTTTTCGGTAAGGGGAGTGATCTTTTGATAGGCCGTTAAAAAGGCATTTAGTTTTTTATCGCACTCCTCTCCTGCTTTTGAAAAATAGATTCCTTTGAGGACAGCACCCAAATCATAAATAAGGCAATCGTGAAGAGGGAGATAAAAATCGAGCAATGCCGAAATGTTGTCGCCATCAAAAAAGATGTTTTTGAACCAAATGTCACCATGGATTAATCCCTTAGGGATGTCACTCGGCCATTCGCTTGCTAAATGTTCTACCTCATCCAATATTGGCTTAAAGCTTTCAGGTAGCGAATTTTCGAGGTTGAGCACCATTATTTTCATCTTGTCGATAATCGAATAGGTGGGTTGGTTGTGGAAGAATAGTCGTTGAGTCCAATGAAGGTTGGCTATTAAAGATCCCAGTTGTTCATAGTCGTTGTCTACCCACAAAGGCTTGACTTTCCCCCATTTATGTTCTGCAAGAATTGTCTCGCATTGATCAATTTGACCTGTAGCGTAAATAATCGGTACCGGAAATTGCATTTTAGAAAAAAAGCGAGACGATTTTGTGACAAGTATAGGTTCGAGTGTAATTGACTCATTAGTAAAACGGGTGATTACATATCGCTTTTCTTTATTAAAAATCTGATAAGTCTCTGAAGCCACACCTTTTGAGATCAGCTTTATTTTTTCAGGGGAATCTAAACCAGCTTTCAAAGCAAAGGTTAGGATTTTCTGATTTAAACCTATTTGGTTCATAGTGCCTCTATTTAACAATAGTCTCTTAGTCTCAATTTTTTTAAATGTTTTTGTTTCATTCGAGCAACAATCAATTCATCGATGTGCATCAAGTTTGGTTGATAAACCGTAGCAAGCCAGTGGCATAAAACTTCAAAAAAAGCGGCTGTTTTGAGAGTTCCATCAAGTAAATCCCACTCATTCGAAGAACAAGACGATTCTCTAGCATAGCCAGAGGTCGCGCCATCGAGCTTATCATAGTCGATTGAGCCATCATCATTAAAACAGGTGCTTAAGATCAATTGGGCAAGTCCAAACAATCTAGGATGATCATAAATGAAAGAGCGGTGAGTAAATCCAGCCTGTTCATCTTTAGACAAAAAGAATATGTCTTTCCCAGGAAAAAATCCAAAACAACTTACGCGGGTGGAATTGATCAATTCTATGTAGGAAGATTTAAAGGCAAAATACTCACTGATAAATGTCTCCTCTACCATTTTCTCTTCTTGAGAAAGGAGTTCAAACATTGTAAAAATCGCATCGATTTTTTTTCCTAAAATAGAGGAGTGTCTTTGAACAACGATCTTTTCCATTTCTGCAAGTTGTGCAGCTACTTTAGAAAGTTGTTTTGGGAAGAGGGGCAGGGGGTTATCTCTTTTTTGAGCAAAGAGAGCGCACGGTTTATGGAAGCTCTTGGTGTCAAAAGAATTGCCATCTACAGAAATCAAAGGGATAGGAACATTAAAACCGTGATTAGAAAAGTTTCTCAAAAGATCCAAATCTGTCTGGATTTGCGAGTTAGTATGAATGGTTTCGTAGAGTTGAGCTAGATATTCGTGTTTGTGGCCCTTCAAAAAGAACACCTTTCCGACAAGATGGTGCGCGACCCTTTCAATAGAAAGTGGGCCCGATATTCGAAAATGGAGTCGCAATTGATCGATCTCACTTGGTTCAATCATAATTTAGGTCCAGTTTGATTTCCTATTACCTGGGTAAGGGGTTTCTTACCAGGAAAAACTCTAATAAAATTCATTGGATCGAAATTTGCAAAAATGTATACCAAAGATATGAAGCAAGTATTTTACATATTGGCAATTGCCCTACCAGCACTCATTGCAGCAGATGAGTTGGCTCCTAGCCCTGGACAGACAGCAAAAAATCGTCAGAATAGTTCAATGTCAAAAAAAAATCCTGTCACTGTATCGCAAAATAATTATGGTGGTCGGGTACTTGTCCTCTCTAATGGTGATACCTATGAAATCCACAAGAAGGATATCGATAGGTCTGGAGGTTGGATCAATGGGAAAATCACTGTCGAAAAGCAGAGCGATTATAAGCGAGATGGTGACAAGTACTATCGGTATAAACTCTATAACGATGCGACCAATGATTCTGTTTGGGCAAGACCTCTTGTCGAAGAGAATAACGAGTAAAATCTCCTCATTTCTATAAATTTAAAATAATTATTATTTAGTTTAAGTTATTATTCCCAACTTATTCATATTTATGTTATTATATTTAAATTATTAATTATAATTTAGGTTGTCTATGGGATTTGTATTAAGAATTTTTTCTAATCGAGAAATATTCTCTATTGCCCTTAAAACTACTGGAAAAATGGGGAGTAGAAGAGTTGCCAATGGCCTTACGGCTACTTGTGTCAGTCTGACGGCTGCCTTCGGGCTAGGGTGGTTAGCCCATACCCAGCTTTCAGATCCAGTTTATGCAGATCCTGGTAAAAAATATATTCATGGGACACAGTCCTGGTCGGAGCTGCCAGAGAAGGGGTCGGTTATTGATGTCAGGAATCATCTTTTTGTGGCTGACGGGGAATGTCCTAATGCTATGTCGTTTGTGAAGGATTACGCAATGGGAGTGGCCACTTCGGCGCATAGGCCATCTAGTAATCGTTTGAGTCTAAGCTCTGGGTATAGACCTGCCGTTTTAGTCTTAAAGCCGGCTGAGGGGGACCCAGGAAAGATGAAAAAAGGCTTTTTTGGTGGTCATCCCTATTTTTGTGATGGAACTAAACTTCAAGTGGTCGACGTTATTGTTTTTGAAGACCGCGAAGTCAAAGAATTCAAAGAAGAGCATAAAGCTTTTCTTATCGATGATGAAGTGTATTAATAAAAAGGCGCTGTGGTGCGGAGTTGAGTCAATAAGCCTTGTAGGGCTTTTGGATGATGCCCTCTATAAGTAAGAATCTCCTCACAGCGGTGGATATGTTCGCATGCTTTTTTGAATTGGAATCGATTGAGGCATAAAATCCCCAAGTAATACTCTACAGTAGGATTGTGATTGTCGAGATCGTGATACTTATTGAGCCATTCAAGGCCCTCTTTGCTCCTTCCTAATTGTAGGTAAGTGACTGCAATATGGAACAATCCTTCTCGAAACTCAGGCCATTTTTCGATCATCTTAAGAAGCTCATCCTGCTTTTTTAGGATCGATTCGCGGGTTTCATCGACGTGTTCGTAAATCGCTTTAATTGATTCCCCATCAGTTTTGCCATCGAGGTAATCGATCAGAGTTGTATCAGGATAGACATGGTCTCTTGGGGGATGGTCTTTTGCACGGCTAAGAAGTTTTTTTGCCTCTTCCTCGTTCCCAATAAATAGGTAATTAAATCCCATAAAAATATCGAGTAGCGGATCGTCGGGCATGTAAATTTTAGCGATATCATAAAGTTTTAAGGCTTCTTCGTATTTCTTTTTATGCCATTCAGTAGCAGCAGCGTTCTGAAAGTTCATACCAATGACTTCTTTGAGGCTTCTTTCTACCAGTTTACAGGTATTGATACTCAAATACCTCTCATCAGGTAAATCGACACCTCTAGCGGTCGTCTCGATGTTGATTTTTGATCCGTCGGCTTTTTTGTAGGCTACGTAAATGTGGCCGGGTGGAGTAACAATCTGTAGAGAAAGATTTAATCGTTGGGCAAGGGAGAGGTACAAGATCGATACACCAAGGCAGACACCATGTCTGGAATCGAGAACAGCCGAAAGAAAGGTGTATGAGTCGACTTCTTTAGCCCACATAGAATGGGGGGGGAAACGAAACCGCATATCTTGGAATATGTAGTGAGAAATCGCATCGATGATTTGAAGATCGGTAGGGTTTTTAGGTAATTTTGAGAGGATTTGTAAAGCCATCAAATCAAGATAGGCTTCATATGAGCGGATCTCTTGTTTTTTATCATCACCAAATTGGTAAATCAGTAGGGCTCTTGCAAGATCGATTTCAGGAGAATTAAGTTCTTGAACTTCGCTTTTTTTCCAAACAGTATGCCCCTTTAATTTATTGTGATGTAAATGACTAGAAATATGATCAATCATGGCGAGCGTCTGATCACTAATTGTAGGAACTTGATCACCGGCTTGTTTAGTCACCATGGTAATGAAGGGGTCAATATCGAGCTTAGGAAGAAGGATATCTTTCAGTGGAGAAATGGGAAGATCGCGGTGTTTATTGATCAATTCCCATGCACGATCAAAAGCTTTTTTGCCATGAAGAGTCTCAGGATAAATGTGATAAAAGGCAAATAACTCTGTTAGTGAATCGGGGTTGATCGAATCATAGATGACCCCAATCTTCTTGTTGTATTGTGCTCCCTGAAGGGGGAGAATGGCAACAGAAAGCAAAATGAGAATTTTTTTCAGCATAAGTCAGAGGATATCAAAAACTCTCTTTCTTGAAAAAGATTATGCAATAATCTCTTTCATAGAGTCGGTGAGGCCTTGATGCAAGGTGATTTCCTCAATATAAGGGCGGAAGCGGTGGCACCAATTTCTGGGGTGGACGGTTCCCGGAATATTGATTCTTTCATCGTTTTGGTTTGGCCAAGCTAGCTCAGGAAAAAGAGGAAGATACTCATTGAAGAGATTGATATGGAATAAAGAGGTGGTTTTATGACTTTGCTTCAGTAAGGCGTGGCGTAAAGAAGGGGTGAGTGTCGATTTGTATTTTAGGTTGGTGGCTTGAGCATAAGCTTCGGCCTCAGAAGGAAAGCTTTTCCACCATTGAGAAAGGGGTTCTGAATCGTGAGTTGAAACTGTAGTAAGAGATAGTCTGGGATATTGATCGAATGGGATGAAAGATCTGTCAGTCGAGTAGTATTTTTGCCATCGGACGACTTTTGTTCCGCAAATTCCCATTTCGTTTATTGTTTGGCGGATGTATTCAATATCGACTCCAAGATCCTCTCCAATTGGGAGCATAGGAGATGCTTCTATCAATGATTGCAAGATTCGGTTGCCCTGATCTAGGGCGGCCCATCGATCTTTGGGTCGAAAGTGGCCCTCGGTTGCTTTCTTTCCTTTCTCAATCGCCCAAATGCGAAAAAAGCCAATGATGTGATCGATTCTATAAATGTCATAAAAAAGAGAAGCGGTTCTTAAACGTTCTTTCCACCAATAAAAGCCATCTTGCTCGATCACATCCCATCTAAAGAGGGGAAATCCCCAATTTTGCCCCTCTTTTGCAAAGACATCAGGGGGGGCTCCTGCGGAGAAGTCGAGGTTGAAGTCTTTACGGTGTAGCCATACATCTAGGGATTCAGGAGAAACGAGAATAGGAATGTCGCCCATAAGATAGATTTTTTTCTGGGCAGCATATTCTTTAACACGCTGCATCTGATCAAAGCAAAGATATTGGATCATCATCCAGTATTTAATCGACTCTTCTTTCTCTTGGTAGAGAAGCTTTAGTATTTCTTTAGTCGGGTTTCGAATTGAAGGGTGCCACAGTCGCCATGGTTGATGCCCTTGCTGCTCCTTGAGAATCTTAAATAGAGCGTACGGTTTTAGCCATAGATGATTTTCGATGAATTGTTGGTAGTGGGGGGTTTCTTCAATATGTTTCATGGTCGAATCAAAGTACGATTTCAAAAAAGCAAGTTTAGCGTTGAGGACGGCGTCATAGGCAAGTCGTTGAAGCGGTTTGTATTTGTTTAGCGATTGGAGCTCGTACGATAGGGTGGGATAAAGATTGGAAAATGGAAGTTCTGAGAGAGAGAGAAATAGAGGATTAAGAGCACATGACGAGAGGGCGTTATAAGGGCTACTTTCAAAGCCCGAATCATTGAGCGGTAAGAGTTGAATTGTATCAAATCCAATAGAGCTGAGCCAATCGATAAGGGGGATCAAATCAAGAAATTCACCCACGCCATGGCTCTGTCTCGATCTCATAGAAAAAAGGGGGAGATTGATCCCATGGTGATCAAAAAAACCGATCTTTTCAAATGATTTAGCCGTGAGAATATTCTTGGGGAGTCCATCCATAGTATTTCATATAGCGCTTCGATATTAATTGGGCAAGGGCGAGGGATCTATTCCTGGAAGCCGAAGAGGGGGGACTTGTGGGCACTTTCACTTTTAGGGACTTCTCCTGAATCAAGGGGATAGGGGTGTCCTTCATCGATGGCTTTTTGCCAGGCTGTTGCTCTTTGAACAAAGATGGAGAGAATTTCGTAGAGTTCTCTCCCTGTAAGGCCGTGTAGGGGAATATTGGTAGCTAAAGTAAGGGAATTATCTGGGCCTGTGTAGGAGAGGGCACCAAAATTCTCTTCAACGAGGTAATTGGCTTTTAAGGCGTTTTTAAGAATGTTTTCACGAAATTGACCTGGTGGTAACTCAGAGATCAAAGAGGCCATTAATAGATTTTCTCCAGTCACATCAACTTCAAGTTGTACCTTGAGTTTCTCGTTAATCAGCAAGAGACATATGCCATGAATATCGGGGCGAAGTTCAACCCCAAATTCGTCTCCTAATTCGTCGATTAGATCGGAAAATGCCATCTAACAATCACTCCACTGTATCCTTGTTGCTCCATCCTGGTTTGTTTTGATCGTCGTCTTCCTCATCTTCTTTCCCTTCGTCTTCATCTTCGAGGAGATCGTCGAGTTCCGATATGGTTTCGATAAGGGTTAAGAGTAGGTCTTGACGGTGACGTTCATTGCGGAATAGCCGAGGGGATGTACCTCGCATTGCATCGCGAAATTGAGTGAAGATGATGATTTGTGCTAAAACTTCATCGGAAATACCTAAGAGAGCTGCAAGACGTAAGACTTTGTCGGGTGTGGGGTACCGTTCTAAAAGGAGTTTCACAAATAGCTTAGAGAGAGTATCGAACGTGACACGTGCGGGAAGAGTGAGATCTTCTCTGGCAAAGGCATTCGAGATAAGATTCATGCGGCCGTAGAAAAAACGATAGACGCTCAAGATGGCTTGCATCGTTCTTGTCTCTGTAAACAATCGCTGTAGCTCCATCCTTGAGATCGAGGGTCCTTTAGATTTCATGTCAGCTCCAAGCGAGTGGAGGCAAAAACTAATGATGTTCTTCATCTTGCTAAAGTCGAACTGTTCAATCAGTTCTTCAAAAAGAGAGAGAGGTTCTCGGGGGTTACCGGTAATGTCGCGGTAGAGATCTCGAAGAGCTGTGGCTGAACCGAGGCCTTGTTTGGAGAATTCTAGAGCTTCTTGGTTAACGTTTCGTCCTGCGCGCACTTCACGGCCAAATTGATTATTGAGCAATTCTCTGGCAAGTCGGATATTTTTCCCTAACTTGGTGGAGGAATCACTTGTATTGGTCATAAAATCAAGAGCTTCATCAGCAAGGAACTTATCGGGGTACGATTTGAGAACTTTAGCTAAGATCTCTTCAGGGGTGTCGTCTATATGAAGAAGAGTTTTTAGACCTAAAAGGGCTCTTTTCTGCATTTCAGGATTTCGATCCTGAAATTCGCTGGCGATTTTGGTCACTTCATCGATTTTTTGATCATCGATCGGTTCATCATCTTCGGTTTGGGAAGCTCGAGAAGAAACCTCTTGCCGTTTGAGTCTCTTTTCTAGGGTTTCAGCATTTCTTAGCATCGCAAAGGGGTTGAATAGGGCTTCTTCAGTACGCTCTGTCATACTCCGCTCAGCATCAAGTTGACGGGCTTCCATTTGGTCGGCGCGTCTCATCTGTTCTAAACGAAGCATTTGCGTACGCCTCATGTTGACAGCATCTGCGGGATTGATTCGGTCAGCCATAATTCAAGCATCCTCCGATCATGATGATGGAAGCTTAATTCATTCAAGTCAATTGGATTCGACCTAGGGGTTGGATCCGAATTTCAGGGACAATTTCTTGAAAGGAGACCACGGCAAAGTCGGGGAATTCCCCTTCGATCAGTTTTCGAACAAATCGACGTACGTCTATGGCTGTCAGTAGGACAGGAGCTGAAGCTCCAGGCGGAGTTGGTTGGATAGTGGTCCTCATCGCCTGTAAAATCAATTGAACTGAATCGGGGTCAAGGGCGAGGTAAGATCCTGCAGAGGTTTGCTTGATTCCTCCACGGACCATATCTTCGATTTCTGGATCGAGAAGGTAAACCGATAAGACCGTTTGCCCTTTTGAATATTTGTAGCTGATGTAACGTCTTAAGGATGAACGTATATACTCTGTCAAAATCACGGTATCTTTCTCTGTTTGAGCATACTCTCCTAAAGATTCAAGGATAGTGCGTAGATCTTTAATTGAGACCTGTTCTTGCACGAGGCGTTTAAAAATTTCTGTCAGCTTTTGTAAGGGAACGAGTCTTGTCACCTCTTTAACAAGGTCAGGGAACGATTTTTCCACGAACTCAAGAATTGCTCTAACTTCTTGAATTCCAATAAATTCGTGTGCATGTTGACGATAGAAGTAGGAGAGGTGCAAGATCATCACATCGAGAATGTCCCAATACTTAATTCCTGCCTTATCGAGAAGCTCTTGGTACCTTTTTGCTACCCAGAAGGAGGTTTGATTCATTAAATTCTTGGTTTGGGTATGAGGGATGTTGTATCGTCTTAAGTTGTCTTCTGTCTCGTTTGTCAATAGATGATCAGGGACAATTTTTCCTCGCATTAAGGGGACTTCATTGAGATAAATACAGTAGTCCTGAGACTCTAAATGAGGGGCTTCGGTTCGAACGTGAACTCCCGGGAATCTAACCCCTAAGTCTTGATAGAGAGCCGCTCTCATTTTGGGGATCTTTTCTTCGATGAATTTATTCCCTTCGCGATCCTTTTTGATGAGCCCGCTTAAAAATGTTCCAACTTCCAATATAACAGGGAGGGTGAGGGCATAATCATCTCCACCGCCACGTATTACGGCATTACCATCAGGGCCGGTCTCGATCACAGCGCCCCCTCCTGCGCCGGCTAAGACAGCTTGTTTGGTTTTTCTTATTTTGAAGTAGGAATTAACACCAAGTCCACCTAATCCAAGTCCTAAAGTTAGAAATAGAAGTGTAGGAAAAGCGGGAACACACGCCATTCCGAGTGTGACAGCCGCTCCAATTAAAATCCCCTTAGGTTGTGCCAGGAGTTGTAATGAGATGTCTTTACCGAGGTTGGCATCTTCTTTATCGCTGGAAACCCTTGTGGTCACAATACCTGCGGTAAGGGAGATCAAAAGAGAGGGAAGCTGCGAAACAAGGCCACCACCAATCGATAGAAGGGTGTATGTTTGAGCTGCTTGGCCGGCTTTCATGCCGTGCATGAACATCCCGATAATCAAACCACCGATAATGTTGATAATCGCGATCACGATACCTGCGATAACGTCCCCTTTAACGAACTTCATCGCACCGTCCATCGCTCCATAGAGTTGGCTCTCTTTTTGTAGAGCGAGCCTGAGTTGGCGTGCTTGGGTGGCGTCGATGATTCCAGAGCGCATATCGGCGTCAATCGACATTTGTTTACCAGGCATCGCGTCAAGGGTAAAGCGAGCTGCGACCTCAGCGACCCTCTCAGCACCCTTGGTCACGACGATGAACTGTACGATGGTAATAATTAAGAAGACGACACCCCCGACGACGAAGTTACCTCCGACGACGAAATTTCCGAATGCGAAAATCACCTTTCCTGCGTTTGCATGAAGAAGGATTTGCTTGGTCGCTGAAATCTCAATTCCTAAGCGAAAGAGTGTTGTGATCAATAAGATCGAAGGGAAAACGGAGAGGTGAACGGCTTTCGAAATGTAGAGAGAGACCATTAATAGAGAGATCGAAATGGTTAGGTTGATGGCGATCAGAGCATCAAGTAGTTCGGGTGGAACAGGGATAACGATCATCATGATGATGACGACCACAAAGAATGCTAGGACGATGTCACTTGATTGATTAATCCAATTAAGTGTTCTTGAGCCACCAAGAAGTCGGCCGAGTTTATCGATAAACTGCTTCATCGTCTGAAAATCTCCAATAATTGTTCTTCGGCTGCTTTTTCTTCAAGTTTTCCGACCCATTTCAAAATTTCGGCAACCGCTTCGTAGGTCTCTTCGGGGATATAGTCACTAATATTGCCCTTATAATACAAAATTTGGGCCAATTCAACATTTCTCATGATAGGGATATTATTTGCTAAGGCAATTTTAATGATCTCTTCTGCGATTAGATCAAGGCCCATGGTCGCAATTTTAGGGGCCGGTTCATCTTCAGCGGCATATTCAAGTGCAATCGCAATATGGGTTGGATTTGTCACGACGGCTTTTGCCCGTCTTGTTGCACCAGGACCTTCTTGGTAGGCAATTTCTTGAGCAATCTGCCTTCGCTTACTTTTGATTTGAGGATCACCCTCGGTATCTTTGTGCTCTTGTTTCACCTCAAATTTTTCCATCTTCATCTCTTTAGCGAATACTCGCTTTTGGAAAATGAGGTCGAAAATTCCCATCATAATGAAAAAAATTCCGACTCTTAGAACCACTTGTTTTAAGAAAGAAGAAAAAACTACGGCTGATCCAACAAAAGGCATCATACAAGTAGAGATGATCTGATCGAGAGAATGATAAATGACCGAATAAATGAGGATAAGAGCACCTGATATTTTCAAGACAGATTTCATAAGCTCAACGAACGTCTTCAATTTGAACATGTTCTTGATGTTCGTCACGGGATTGAGTTTTTTGATATCGGGCTTCATGGCTTCCATTGAAAATACTGGACCGATAATCAAAAAATTGATCAAGACACCAATCGTTGAAACAATGATCATAATCGGCATAGAGGTAGCAAAAATTACATTCATCACGTCGCCTAGAATCGCTCCAGCACGATTGGAGAGGTCAGCATGAGCGGGTATGCTTCTAAATTGTGAAATCATGAAGCTTGTTAGATAATCGTAAAAATGACTAGACATGGCAAGCAGACATGCAATTGAGACGATAAAAGTAAACGCAGACGGAAAATCCTGGGACTTAGCTACCTGACCCTTTTTTCTCGCATCCCTAAGCTTCTTCGGGGTTGCCTTTTCACTTTTTTCTGCCATCGAGGATCTTTCCTGATCTTTTATTAGGGAGTATCCGAAAATCGACAAAGTCTTATTTCTCAGAAACTCTCTTAGGAAAAAGAGGCTATATTACCTTAGCTCACCTCAAATATGCAAGGTACATTAATCTCATCTCTATGTAAATGGATTAATCAAAAAAACGTTATAATGGAGGAATAATAAATAAAAGATAAAAAAATGGATAAAAGAGATGGCAATATCTTTGCTAGACTTAATAAGGTTACGTTTATGAGCATACCAATAGTTTTACAGAGGTAACCCCGATCAATCAAGTTGGGAGTTATGTTGGAGCGTTTGCTTTTGTAAACAACAAAGGGACGGTAGCACTCAACCATGGACTTTGCACCTATCTCGAGGGAATGACTCGAGGAAAGACCACTTGCTAGATCATTAAGGTAGAAAACTACAGGAAAACATGAGAGATATTCTAAAAGTCTTTTTCTATCTCTTTAGAAAGAGAAAGAACGATATTATACCCGATAAGGTTGATGACAACCCGACTGCAATTTTTCCGCAATTTTCATTCGTACCACAAAAAGGGAATCGATTCACTCTTGAGACAGCAGAGTGGTTGACCGCAGTTTGTAACAACGCTTTTAACTTGCATACAGGGAGAGCCAAAGAATACTTGAAGGGTATCAATTCGGTAACAGAGCTTTTTTGGCACAATGAATTGTTTATCACAGACCAGGATACAATGTGCGGATACATGGGAAAAATCGAAGGTGTTGATGGGGCGTTGGTAATTGTCATTCGGGGAACAGATTCTCTTGCTGAGTGGTACGCTGATGGACTTTTTGAACAAAGAGAGATGAATTTTACGGGCACCAAGATTGTCGGGAGGATTGAAAAGGGATTTTCTGATCTTTATACACAACCTGCTGTGACGAGGGGAAAGGTAAAAGTCGGATCACTTCGGGAGCAAATTTTGGGCGCGATCAAAAATCGATACAAGGAGACTCAGGTCGTCTACATTACGGGCCATAGCTTGGGGGCTGGTATAGCAACTCTATTGGCTGCAGATCTTTCCGTTGCTTATCCTAAATTGTCACTCATCACTTACACATTTGCTTCACCGAGGGTAGGGGATCCGGATTTTACACACACCTTTCAGAAATACATTGACTCAAGAAAGGCCTTTTTTACCCTTTATAGAGTCTATAATATTTCGGATGTTGTACCGACCCTCCCTTTTCCTGCTATGGACGGAACTGTTTATGAACATACGCAAAGTAATGTTTTGGAAGATTCCCTAGAGCCCGGAAAAAATTACATGGGGGGTATTGGAATAGAGAGTAACCAAGGGACGACTGTTAAAAATCACGTGCTATGTACTTATATTGCCGCAATGAATAACTATCAAGATACATGTCATTAGTTGTGGTAGAAGTGAATGACGTCATCATCTTGGACAATATAGTGTTTCCCTTCCATACGCGCTTTTCCGGCTTCTTTTGCAGCTACACGAGATCCTGTCCTTATTAAGTCGTCATAGGAGATTACCTCAGCTCGTATGAATCCCTTTTGTAAGTCGGTATGAATCTTTCCTGCTGCAACAGGGGCGGTTGAACCGCGCACGATTGTCCAGGCTCTAGTCTCCTTTTCGCCTGCAGTGTAGAAGGTAATGAGACCCAAGGCTGAAAACGAGGCTTGGATGAGACGAGCTAGACCACTTTGTTCTAATCCTAAAGAGGTCAAATATTCCTTGGCATCGGCCTCTGAAAGTGAAGAAAGTTCCTCTTCTAACTTTGCCGAAATTGGTAACACCATCGAGCCCTCTTTAGCGGCAAATTCTTCAACCAATTTTGTATATTGGTTTTGCATACTAGGTAGATCGACTTCTGAGACATTTGTGCAGTAAATTACAGGTTTCTTTGTGATGAATTGATACGATTTTAGACTCTCTTCCTCTTCATCATTGAGTTCTAGAGTGCGCAAAGGTAGACTTTGATTGAGGTGCTCGATCGCTTTTCTCAAGGCTTCAAGGGCGACGGGGGACTCTTTTTTTCCTTTCGCTCCTTTTTCAAGCTTCTGGAATACTTTATCGGCAATTTGAAGATCAGATAAGATCAATTCGAGGTTGATCACTTCGATATCAGAAATGGGGTCGATCTTTCCGACGACATGGATCACATTGTCATCTTCAAAGCAGCGAACAAGGTGAACAATTAGGTCGGTCTCACGAATATTCGAAAGGAACTTGTTGCCAAGACCTTCTCCCTCAGAGGCCCCTTTTACCAATCCTGCAATGTCGACGAAAGAAATTGTAGCAGGAACTGTTTTTTGGCTATGAGTTACCTCAGACAATTTTTGTAGCCTAGGATCAGGAACATCGACAATCCCGACGTTAGGGTCGATGGTGCAAAAAGGGAAATTGCTTGCCGGAATCATCAGCTTGGTTATGGCATTGAATAGAGTTGACTTGCCGACATTGGGCAATCCAACGATACCACAAGATAGATTAGTGGACATCTAAGCTCCTAAAGCTGTTATTATAAGAAGTAAAACACTGTTTATCGACTTGGTCGAGGGGAAGGCACTCTTCAATGGAAAATGGGCCGCTTTTTAGGCGACGTAGCTGTGAAACAGTACCAAAACAACCAAGCTTGTACCCAATATCATCGGCAAGGGTTCTAACGTAAGTGCCACTCGAACAATGAATTTTAATTGTCAAAAACGGATATTCATAGTTAATTAAATGAATCGTCATCGATACATCAATCGGTTGTCGTTCAATTTCAACACCTTTGCGGGCTAATTCATACAACTTCTTCCCAGCTACTTTTTTTGCAGAGTACATCTGGGGAATATGCTTGGTGGATCCTTGAAACTCTAAAAGGACCTCTTCAATTTGCGTTAGGGTTGGAATGATTTCAGATTGATCTGTGACGAGACCTTCATCATCAAAAGTGGTAGTTCGAACCCCCAATCGGATAGTCGTTTCATAGATCTTGTCGTGACTGACCATCTGAGAAGATAATTTGGTGGCATTGCGTCCCACAAGCATCACCATGACCCCTGTTGCTATTGGATCAAGGGTACCGGTGTGTCCAATTTTTCGGATGCCCGTAACTTTACGAAGAACGTGGACCAAATAAAAAGAGGTTTTTTTAGAAGGCTTGTCAATTAAGAGGAGTCCAGAATCGATCATTCTTCAGCTTTGTCTTTTTCAATTTGTTTAAGAAGTTTTTCGATCTGCATGAAGTTCTCAATTGAATCGTCGATTTTGAACGTAAGCTGTGGGAAATAACGTAGTACCACCTTTTTTGAAGAAATCGCACCAATTGTGCCTGCTGCATTATTCAAGATAGCAATCGTCTCTTCCTTCGTTTTTTGATCGGCCTGAATCAAGCTAATATAGACTTTTGCATGGCGAAGATCGTTAGTCGTTTCTACGGCTGTAATCGTAATCAGCTCAGGAACAGGGATGTACTTCAAGTCTTTTGTGATTGTTTCAGAGATTACTTCTCTTAAAAGAGAATTGACCCTTTCAATTCTTCGTGTCATCTTATAACTCTTGAGTAATGTACGTCACTTCAAAGAACCTGAGTTCATCACCCTCTTTGACGTCTCTTGTTCCATTAAGAACGACTCCGCACTCCATATCTTTCTTTACTTCTTTCACATCATCTTGGTGCCGTTTTAACGAAGAGAGAGAGCCAGTCCAAATCTCAACGCCGTCCCTATATTGTCTAACGTAGTAAGATCGTTTTACCACCCCTTCAGTCACCTTACAACCAGCAATGTTTCCAAGATGAGAAGATTTAAATATGGCCTGAACTTGAGCAGAGGCAACTTCTGTCTCCTGACGAATCTTATCAAGAATAGAAACCATATGCTCTTTGACTGCATCGACAAGGTGGTAAATGATATCCGATTGAATGATTTTTACTTTGATGTTCTTCAATAGAAGTTCAGCATGACTCTCAATATTTGTGTGGAATCCTACAATGATAGCTCCTGAAGCACTGGCCCTTTCGATATCCGATTCAGATATTTGACCTACATCGGTCGAGACGAAGTTAATTTCAACTTTATCAGTAGGAATATTTAATAGAGTTTCTCTGACGGCTTCTAGAGATCCGCCCACATCGGCCTTTAAGATGATGCTGAGGGTTTTCTTTCTCTGTCTCTCAACATTGTCGGTCATCATATGCTCGAGCGACTTGCTGCTTCTCTTTTTCAATTCTTGGAATCTTGCTGCAGCCCGTCTTTCCTCAGAAATTTTACGAGCCTCTTTTTCATCCGCAAGCATGATAAATTCACTCCCAGACGCGGGGACACCTGAAAGACCTGTCACTTTGACAGCCATGGATGGAAGGGCATGTTTAACACTCTTTCCATGCTCATCTTGCATAGTCTTGATTTTTCCATACTCATGTTCAAAGATTATGGCATCTCCAACATTTAAGGTGCCGTTCTGAATGAGAAGAGTTGCTGTGATTCCAAGACCTCTATGAAGTTCAGCTTCAAGAACAGTACCACGAGCTCTGGCTGTTGGATTGGCTGTTAATTCCAACACTTCAGATTGTAAAGCGATCATCTCAGCCAAGACATCAATCCCTTCCCCGGTTTTCGCAGAGCAGCTCACTGTCAATACGTCACCACCCCAGGCCTCGGAAAGAAGTTCATGTTCGGAGAGTTGTCGATAGACCTCATCGGGGTTAAATCCAGGCTTATCTTTCTTATTAATAGCCACGATGATCGGTACTTTGGCATCCTTTGCCTTTTGAATCGCTTCAACAGTTTGAGGTTTAATTCCCTCATCACCGGCAACAACTAAGACGATGATATCGGTAACATGCGCTCCACGCGCACGTATAGCGCTGAAAGCCTCATGGCCCGGTGTATCTAAAACAGTGAAAGAGCCGTGCTTGGTCTTAACTTGAAAGGCGCCAATATGCTGTGTAATCGCTCCAGCTTCACCACTTGTTAAATTACTTTTTCTAAAGGAATCGATGATACTGGTCTTTCCATGATCGACGTGTCCCATGATTGTGACGACTGGGGGGCGAGTTTCGAGCAAATCTGGATCAGTCGATTCAATCTCTTGATCGATCGAAAGCTCTGTGATTTGTAAACGCTCTTCTTGTCTTTTATCGATGTGAATGATGCACTCAAACTCTTGACCGATCAGCTCAACGGTTGTTTCATCCTCTAGGGCATCATTGATCGTGATAGGTAAACCTTGTAAGAAGAGCTTCTGAATCACCTCGGTCCCTTTGATTTTCATCTGGGCGGCGAGCTCTTTTACGGTGATGGGCAAAACAACTGAGATCTCTTTAGGACGAACGATAGGCTCATCACTTTTTCTTTTCTTTTGCTTAGCGTGCCTTTTTCGTCTCCATGTCTCTTCACTTTCGATAGATCTTGAGTCAAACACACGACTAAAAGCTTGTCTGCGGTAACTAGGGGCAAATTTTTTAGCCGCTTTATCTTTGTCACCTTTAGGAGCAGCTCCCTCTTCAGGTGCATCGCCATAGATGCCTTTTTTTCGATCATTCTTCTTTTTGTTCGCTTTTGCGAGGAGCTCTTCCTCAGTGGGAGGGGGAATGACAGGAGGTAGTGGCTTGAAATCAGGTTTTTGCTCTCGTCCACGTTGTGGTGGTTTCTCTCTTCGTTGTCTTTCCTGGAAACTTTCCTTCTTTTTAACAATCGGTGTCTCGATCATTTTTTTCTTAATGATCTTTTCACTCATTTGAGGTTTGTAGTTGTCGATCTTAGCTTGCTCTTCTGATTTCAAAGGAGAAGTTTCATGAGCAAGTGTTGACGATGGCGAGCTCTGATCCGATTCATCCATCTTTATTTCTTCGACTAAATCGTTTTCTTGATCGTGGTCAGAACTTTTTGAAGGGGGCACCATGTTAGAAGGGGTCTTTCTTGCTTTCACCACTTTCTTAGGCTTCTGATCAGTATCCTCAGTAGCAGGCGCAGCGTTCTTGATTTCTTGAACATTTTCCCTATCTTCAATAGGCTCTTCTACAGCTTTGTCTTTTTCAGCTCCACCTTTTTTGAGCTTACTTTTGTCCAATACAGCTGCAAGTTGCGCGTTTTTTATGTTTATTTTTAGATTTTTAGTCAAAGTTTACTTGCCTTGTCCATAGGGAATAGAGGGTCTATTCACCTAGGTTTTCTTGTTTTTGTTTTGCAAATTGTTTCCTAATAAGCTCTAGCAAATCATCCGCCATTTGTATACTAATATCGGCTAATGAAGCTAGTTCGGAAGGAGTTATTTTCAGTAGTTTCCTTGGAGTGTCTAGTCCAGCTGCAACTATATTGTCGACAATCAACTGATTGATATTTTCAATCTTAGAGATTGGCTGATCGAGAGACTCATCTTCGGAGAAAGCAAGCTGCTTTCTTTCAAGAGAGAGCTCTTTTTGATGCTCAGACATTTTGTGAATTTCTACTTTGACTCCTACTAGCTCTGAAGTCAATCGTACGTTGTTTCCTTTTTTTCCTAAGACAGCTGGATAATCTTCATCAGCAGTTACTAAGGTAATTAAATCATTCTCTTCATCAAAGTCAGCTTTCTTAATATCGATAGGAGAGAGCGCATTTTTTAAGAGAACGAAAGGATCGTCTGAGTAGGGGAGGACGTCGATTTTTTCATTGTTGACCTCTCTAATGACGTTCTTTACTCGAGTTCCACGAACACCAACACAAGCTCCAACGGCATCAATCTTTGAGTCTGTTGAAGAGACTGCCATTTTTGTTCGGAAACCAGGGTCTCTGACGATCTTACTGATGATCACAGTACCATCAGAAATTTCGGGGACTTCCTGAGCAAAAAGGGCACTTACGAATTCAGGGTGAGATCTAGACAGAATAACCTCTGCGCCGCCATTTTCTGTATCCTGAACCTCATAGAGAAGAGCTAAAACCTTCTCTCCGATGTGATACTTTTCTGTCTTAGGATAAAAGCGTCCTGGAAGAATTCCTTCCACTTTTCCAAGATCAACGATTAGGGTATGTCCCTTTGTGATTCGTCTTACGGCACCAGAAATAAGTTCACCTGTACGGTGTCTGTACTCTTCGTAAATGACATCGCGTTCAGCGCCTTTCAATTTTTGTGAAATGAGCTGCCTGGCTACTTGTGCGGCGATACGACCGAATTGCTCTGGATTGACATCAATGTCAATCCAGTCACCAACTTGAGAGTTTGGATCGAGCTGACGAGCCTCCTCAAGGGAGATCTCTTCATCCGGGTACTCTACATCTTCTACGATCTCTTTTTCCGCAACACAAGAAAGTTCACCTGTTTTCCGATCAATGGAGACAGAGACGTTATTCATTCCTTGCTGCCCTTTTCGGGCGGCAACCATCAAAGCTTCCTCTATAGCAGAGACAACGATCTCTCTTTTCACTCCTTTCTCTCTCTCGAGATACTCGAAAATAGCAAGCATGTCCTTATTCATAATACTAGAGCTCCAAGCTTATTTTTGATCTTCATCTTCGTCTTCGTCATCATCTTGATAAGAGCTTACAACGATATCATCCGCATTATGGTCATTTGTCTCTACAAGAAACTCTTTGATCGAAAGAGAAACTCTTTTGTGCTCTCTGTCGATTTTGAGTACTTTTGCCTGAACAGGACTGTCCACAGATACGATGTCTTCGACTTTGCCAAAGGCTTGATCTGAAAGTTCTGTTACGTGGACTAGACCTTCTATGCCATTGTCAAGTTCTACAAAGGCGCCAAAGGCAGTAATTTTTGTAACCACACCGCTTACGATGCTTCCAATCGGCATAGTTTTCTCAATGGTTTCCCAAGGATTTTCAGTAAGCTGCTTCACGCCGAGTGTAATTTTCTTGCTCTCTTTATCAACCGAAAGAATGATAGCATCTACTTTATCGCCTTTCTTGAGAACTTCGCTCGGGTGAGAAACTTTTTTGATCCAGCTTAGGTCGGAAATATGGATTAATCCATCGACGCCCGGTTCCAACTCAACGAATGCACCATAATTTGTGAGGTTACGAATCTCAACAGTCACTTTTTTTCCTTCAGGATAGTTGTTTTCAACATCTTCCCAAGGATTTCGGTCCATTTGCTTGATGCCAAGAGAAATTTTCCCTTCTTCCTTCTGGACAGAGAGGACGATCGCTTCGACTTCATCGCCTTTATTGACGATTTGACTTGGATCAGTCACATTTTTTACCCAGGACATTTCGCTAACGTGGATGAGCCCTTCGATACCTGGCTCAATCTCAATAAATGCTCCATAAGCAACCAAATTGACAATCTTTCCACGGACTCTTGTTCCAGGCGGATATCTTTGTTCAATTTCATCCCAAGGATTAGCGTCTTTTTGTTTCAATCCGAGTGCAACACGACCCTTATCTTTGTCCACGTGGAGAATCATGACTTCGATTTCGTCGCCTAAGGCTACGATCTCACTTGGGTGCTTAATACGTTTCCAGGTCATATCAGTGATGTGAAGCAGCCCGTCAATTCCATCTAGATCAAGGAAGACTCCGAAATCAGTGATATTTTTAACAACGCCCTTACGGATATCTCCGGCCTTGATGTCTTCAAGCAACTCGGCTTTTTTACAAACCCTTTCGTCTTCTAATATTTCACGGCGAGAGACGACGATATTCTTTCTTTCAATATTGATCTTAAGAATTTTAACGTCAAAGTTTTTGCCGATGTATTCATCGATGGTTTTGATTCGCTTATTGTCAATTTGAGAGCCTGGCAGGAAGGCATCCATCCCCCCGATGTCGACCATAAGACCGCCCTTGACTTTCCTAGTGACTTTACCTTCAATAATCGATCCCTCTTCGCAATGCTCAAGGATGTATTCCCATTGTCTTTGTTTTCTAGCTTTCTCTCTTGAGAGGAGGATCTGTCCACTTTCAGCTTCAGTATTGTCAAGGTAGACTTCGACTTGGTTTCCTAGCTCAATTTCATCGATGTTGGTAAATTCACCTGCTGGGATAAGGCCCTCAGATTTTAGGCCCACATCGACAACGATAAAATCTTTTGTAATCTCAACAATTGTTCCAGTTAAGATTTGACCGGCTGAGTAGGAAGTCAAAGACCCTTGGATAGATTTCGTTTCTCTAGCATCAAGCAGTTTCTGAAACTCTTTAGCCTCAGTTTCATTGTAGTTGTCTTCGCCGAGTATTTTGGTCTCGTCTTCCACCCATTTGGTTGTTTCGTGTTTGGACATGTTAAAGGTTTCTCCTAGTTTCTGGATAATGCAAAGAGTGTACCAAAGTTTAAAAAATAAAAGCAAGAGCCAAAACAGGGGCTAAGAAGACTATTTTATAAAATTGTAACTTTATGTTAGACTCTAGCGGCATGAAAGAAGATAAAACAATTGTTGTCACAAAATTTGGTGGAGCGGCTCTTAAGGAACTGGAAAACTTTAGTAGGGTGGCTGAGATTGTTTTGTCGCGAAAAAAAGAGTTTGATGTCGTTGTCGTTGTCATCAGTGCTATGTGGCAAATGACCGATCAGTTAACAGAGCTAGCAAAAAAAGTTTCTAAATCTCCAGCAAAGAGAGAGCAAGACATGCTCCTGACTGTAGGGGAGAGGATTAGTATGTCGTTATTGGCTATGGTGATCGAAGATATGGGCGAGAGGGCAGCTAGTTTTACAGGAAGTCAAGCGGGTATTATTACTGACTGCGAGCACAACGATGCTAAAATTATCGAAGTAAGACCACACCGATTGATCCCTCATCTTGATGGTTCAAAATTTGTTATTGTCGCTGGATTTCAAGGGGTGAGTAAAAAGGGTGATATTACTACTCTTGGTCGTGGAGGGTCGGATACTACAGCTGTGGCTCTTGCGACAGCTCTCAAGGCGAAAAAAGTTGAATTTTATAAGGATGTCGCTGGGGTGTATGAGAAAGACCCTAAGGATTGTCCAGAAGCTAAACATATTCCTCGTTTAACTTATGAGGAGGCGATCACGATCATTGAGGCAAATGAAAAGAAGCTTTTACACCCAAGGGCTTTAAAGATGGCAAGAGAAAATGCTATTCCTCTTGAAATTTTATCTTTTAACAAAAGTGAAATGAAGAGCATTATCGTCTCTGAAGAAAAAAATAGGCCCAACGAGCCTATTTTCGAAGTAGACTCTTTAGCTCTGAAGGATTAAGTCACTCATGACAGAAGAAGTGCAGAGTGAGCTTTTCTTTTTGTTAGCGAAGGAGGAATATTGTCTAGAGAGAGAAATCGCAAAGCGCATCATTAAGAACATTTTTGGAGAGAAGGAAATTTCGCTCCAAGAGATTCAAAAAATTCCCAGTATTAAAACCTCTAAAGTCTTAGAGCTCCCATCAGAGCTGGTAGTCTCTATGATTGCAGCCCAGAGGGCTGATTTGCCAAAGTTTGTTTACGAAATGATTTCAAAATGGTTGGTTCCAGGGGTGCGTCTCGATATAGTTTCGTTTTTTTCGACGAAATTCCGATTTTTTGAGCTAGATCAAACCACTTATTTTGCTTTTGAAATTGTGATCATTGTTCCTGATCGCGATACCTTAGGGCGGATAAGGTATTCCCTTCCTTCAATTGAAAGAGAGATCTGCCTTGGAGTTAGATCGATCTACCATGCGCGTAAGATACTTGAATTAAAGGGGCTGTCCCCTGATGAAAAGAGTGTAATCATCCAAGAGAGGGTGACTGCATTATTGCAACGATTTCCTGCTCTATTTGATTATGATTTTTATTTAGCCATGCAAAAGTTTTTGATCTCTGTTCCCGAGGAGTATCGAAGTTTAAGAAATTCGAGGTTTCTTTCTCGGGTTGTTTCAAATACCTACTACCTCCTTTCGCGAGTCTCTCAAGAATCGGAAAAAAAGGGAAAAAAGAGACATCTTTTTTTGAAAATTTCTCCTGTCCAAGTTCAAACTCCTTTTGGGGAAAAAATGAATTTGGGTTGTTTCATTGGTTTAAATTTCCTTAAACCTAATGAAGTATTTGAGGAGAGGCATTTACTTAAAGCTGTGCTTCGATTGGTAAAAGAGGTTGTCATCGTTCCTGAGTCTTACTTTATTTTGGAGAGGAAGGAAGATGGGGAGATAGGTTTTTTTGTCGAGCTTGAGAGAGAGGATCAAGCTTCCTTTACAAAAGAAGAGGTCTCCATTCTCAGAAAAGGTTTGTTAAAAGAGTTGTATGGGAGTGTCGAAAGCTTAGTTAGACCTCTTTTCATGCCCCGCAATGAAGAAGAGGCGATGAAGTATATTGTCACATTAAGCGATGAGATTACTTCAAAAGACGACATGCCTCAGATTGCCATCATTTTTGATGAACAAACTGATCGAGTTCTTTCATTTAGCGCTGTTTGCGTAAGGCCTTTTGAAGAGGGGGGGTATAAAATCGAGGACTTAGTCAAAACATCGACTGGTTCTGATGTGCGATTGGAAAAGGTAAAAAGGGTTGGGGATGGGGTTCGCCAAGTCAGAAAAGAGGCGTCCATACTAAGAATGTTTCTTTCGCCTGAGGAGTTTTTGCGTGATGATTTTTCTGTCGATTTGTATCGAGCGCGGCAGTATGTGGTCAGTTACCTCATGTCTCTTTTTGGTGATGTCAGAGACTACAATGGAGGGATGATTTCCAAACAAATGGAGATTTTCCATTCATTTCGTGAACTAATCGAAAAAAGTGGCGACTGTAACGATCTTTTATTGGAAAACTTTTTTTATGCTTTGGCTCCTATTGAATTGAGAGCGGCTGTTCATCCTGAAAGACTCAAGCGTCTATACTTTCTCTTTAGAGAGTTGTATAACGATCCTAAGGAAGGAACAAAGATGACGCAGGTTGCCGATGACAAATGTCTCTATGTGGTCCTCTCTGTGAGCGATGGAAAAGTGAGGAGAAAATTAGTCGACGCTCTCCTCGATAGCGACATCGAACGGGCAAGCTTAATCCGATTTGGACTTGCTTGTGATGGGAAACACTTTATTGGCTTCATTCTTTTTAGTGAGTCTGAGTGTGTAAGGCAAGACTTTCTATCGAAGGCCGAAATGGGAATCATCAAAGAAGATTAGTCTTGTTGCCCTTTTCTATGTTATAGGATATATTGAGCGGAGCTATGTCATACGATTTTTATCAGATAGAACCATCTATGATCGCTGCAAACTGGGTGGAGTTTGGAAGCGAGGCAATTAGATGCCGTGAAGCGAAAATTCAGATGCTTCATCTTGATGTGATGGATGGTCATTTCGTTAGGAATCTGACGATGGGGCCTGATATGGTGTTGGCCTTGCGCAAAACAGTTCCTGGTATGGTGTTAGATGTGCACCTAATGATCTACTCCCCCGAAGAATATATTGAGAGATTCATTGAAGCGGGAGCGAATGAAGTGACGTTTCATTTGGAGGCAACTGAGGAAGTGGCTTACAATTTGAACTATATCCGTACTTGTAATTGTAAAGCAGGTCTTGCGATTAAGCCTGAAACTTCGGAAACCCTTCTCTTAAAGTATCTGGATCAAGTCGATAAGATCCTGATCATGACGGTTGAGCCAGGGTTTGGAGGGCAAAAATTTATGAAAGAGATGCTCGATAAAGTTCAATTCATCAGAGAGAAAGCCGATCAAGAGGGTTTTTCTATCGATATTCAAGTCGATGGAGGGGTCAATTTCGAAACGTGCAAGCTCTCTTTGGATGCAGGGGCTAATCGATTTGTTGTCGGTACCGCTTTTTTTAAAGAGAACGATTATTTAAAGACACATAATGAATACAAGAAGTTGTGGAGCCCTAAAAAATAAGGAGTGGCGTGGAAGGAAGTTCGCTGAAAAAGGTTTGTACTCTTGGTGGGGGAACGGGAAATTTTGTTGTTCTCAGGGGACTGAAAAATTATCCGCTCGATCTTAGTGCTATTGTTTCGATGTCAGATGATGGAGGAAGCACTGGGGTATTGCGCGATGAGCTAGGTGTATTGCCAGCGGGTGATGCAAGACAATGTATTGTTGCCCTTTCAAACTCTTCAAGACTTATGAGAAATTTGATGAATTACCGATTCGATTCGGGGGGGCTAAAAGGACATAGTTTTGGAAATCTTTTTTTGTCGGCTTTGGAAAAAATCACAGGAAGTTTTGAGAGGGCGATTGAAGAGACAGGGAAAATTTTAAATATGCGTGGAAAGGTCATCCCTGTGACCACTGAACAAGTGCGACTTCAAATGGTTTTAAAGAATGGAAAGATCCTAGAGGGTGAAAAAGAAATTTATTTATCACAAGAAATCGACCACGGGTATGAAAAGATCGCTTTAATTCCTCATCCGGAGGCAAATTCCCTAGCAATTGACGAGATTTTAAATGCGGATGCGATTATCATAGGCCCCGGCGGTTTTTACACATCGATCATTGCCAATTTATTAGTTGAAGGGGTTGCTCAGGCCATTAAGAAGACACATGCAATCAAGATTTTTGTTGTGAATTTGATGAATAGAAAAGGGCAGACAACTGGATACAAGGTTTCCGATCATGTCAAAGCGATCGAACAGTATTTGGGGAAGGGGATCTTTGATTACATATTGGTCAATAATGAAGAGCCTGAAAAGGAATTGATAGAAGTTTACCGGGAAGAAGGCGAATTGGTTCGTTGTGATATTGAAGGTCCTAAGATCATTACAGCACCTATGTTAGGGGGGCTGACCGAAAAGGCAAAGGGCGATCTTATAGAAAGGAACTTGATTAGACATGATTCAAAAAAACTTGCGCGTGAATTAATGAAGATACTTGCGGGGATAGAAGAACCTTGTTACTCATCTTTGACTTAGACGATACTCTCATCGAAACAACGACTTTTTTGACTCAAAAAAAGTTAATGAAGGCACTTAAAGCGATGGTGAACGCCGGACTGGTGATTCATGACAGTGAAAGGGCTCAAGAAATGCTTTGTAGAATGAACCTTGCAGCACTTTCGACTAGAGATCTACTTGAAGAGTTTGTGGAGTTATTAGGGGCCGCAGAAGAATTTGTTGCTATTGGCATGCGAGAGATTGTGAAGGTAGATCTCGATCAATACGAAATAAATTCTTCAAATGAAGTGATTGAGATCCTCGAACAGCTTAGGAATGATTACACGTTGTGTTTAGTTACACGTGGAGACGAAAAGATGCAAAGGGAAAAGCTTCACTATTTTGGCTTGGATACCGAGCCTTCTCTTTTCTCTGAAGTGATCGTCACACCCTTTTTTGATAAGGGTAGACACTATGAAGATCTCAGGAAAAAATTTGGATTTAGTCCGCATGAAGTGGTCGTCGTTGGAGACAGGATAGAGAGTGACCTAGCTCCTGCAAAACAAATGGGAGCTGTCACGATTCATATGAAAAAGGGAAGAGGGGCTAACAGCATGCCTAATAAAGAGATCGTCGATTACACGATTTATGAATTAAAAGAGTTAGTCTTAGTTTTAGAATTACAAGTAAAGCCATTGGAGATGGTATGACAACGAGCAATCAAATCACACCGGGAATGACGATCGAACTTGATGATAAAATCTATCGAGTCGAGTCGTCGGTAAAAGTCACACTGGCAAAAGGTGTCCCTTTCGTCAAGACAAAGCTTAAAAATTTGATGAATGAGGAAGTTCTTGAAAAAAACTTCAAACTCGATCAAGAAATTCAAGAGGTTAAGTTAAATGAACGTACCCTTGAGTATTTGTACATGGAGGGGAAAAAACATCTTTTTCTCGACATTGACAATCTTGAGCAAATTTTAGTTGATGGAGAAGTGATCGGGGATCGTGTTAACTATTTGAAAGAGGGGATCACAGTCAATGCCCTTTTTTATGGTGACACAATCTTTTCTATTGAACTTCCGCAGTTTTTAGAGTTGATGATTCTTAAAACGGAAGATCTTGATGCATCAAACGCGATGGCAGCTTCAAATCGGTTGGCCATTTTAGAAACAGGGGCAAGGATTGAGGTGCCCATGTTCATTGATAGTGGTGATGTCATTAAGGTTGATACAAAAACCGATGAATACATTCAGAGAGTGTAAGGTAGGCCTATTTTGGATATTAAATACATAAAAGAATTGATCTCACTCTTAGAAAAGTCTGGGGTCCAACGGATCACGATCAAAGAAAAAAATGGAGTCGAGATCTCTATAGATAAGGGGGCTCCTGTGCAGATGGTTCAGGAAACCCAAATGACGATGTCAAGGCCAAGTCATCAAATTATTCCTCCTGCACCCCAAGTGCAAGCTTTTGTTGAAGCCGTTTCTTCAGAAAACAAGGAAAGTGACGAATTAGGTTCTGAAGTAGATCATAATAAATGCATTAAGTCGCCGATGGTGGGTACGTTTTATGCTTCCGAATCTCCCGATTCTCTAGCAATAGTCAAAGTAGGTAGCCTTATTAATAAGGGGGATACCCTTTGTATCATAGAAGCGATGAAAGTCATGAACGAAATTAAGAGTGATCGACAAGGGAAGGTGACGCAAGTATTAGTAGAAAATGGTTCTCCCATTGAATATGGCCAAGCCCTATTCGTAGTAGAATAACACGAGATGATTGTATGAAAATTAAAAAAGTACTCATTGCTAATCGAGGTGAAATTGCCGTGAGGGTCATTAGAGCCTGTCACGATTTGGGTATTTCTACAGTGGCCGTCTATTCTGAAGCAGATAGTGAATCTCTACACGTTCTTCATGCCGATGAGGCGGTCTGCATTGGAAAAGCCGCCGCCAGTGAATCATATCTTAAAATTCCCAACATTATCGCTGCATGTGAAATTACCGGGGCTGATGCAGTCCATCCAGGTTATGGATTTTTGAGTGAGAATGCTAAATTTGCCTCAATTTGCGAGAGTTGTAATATTTTATTTATTGGGCCAAGTTCTAAAGCGATCGCCCTTTTAGGGGATAAATCAGAAGCAAAGGCGATTGCAAAAAAGGCCAAGTGTCCCGTGATTCCCGGTTCTGAAGGAATTGTTAGAGAGATCGATGAGGCACTTTTCGAAGCTGAAAAAATAGGATATCCCATTTTTATCAAAGCGACTATGGGAGGTGGTGGAAAAGGGATACGGATTGCTTATAATAAAGAAGAATTCATCAAATTATTTCATCAGGCTGGAACTGAAGCAGAGAAGTGTTTTGGTTGCAAAGATGTCTATCTTGAAAAAATGATCGTTTCTCCAAGACACATCGAGGTACAGATTTTGGGAGATAAATACGGCAACTATGTCCATCTTGGTGAAAGGGATTGCACAATTCAACGACGTAGACAAAAGCTAATAGAGGAGTGTCCGAGTCCAGTATTATCCCCTAGCCTCAGAAAAAAAATGGGTGAGGCTGCCATCAGGATCTGTAAAGCAGCAGGCTATCATACAGTCGGAACTGTCGAGTTTCTTCTCGATAACGAAGGTCATTTTTACTTCATGGAAGTCAACACGAGAATACAAGTTGAGCATACAATCACAGAGGAGCTCACAGGTATCGACCTTGTTGTAGAGCAAATTAAGATGGCTACCGGAGAAAAGCTTAGTTATAAGCAAGATCAAATCGAGTTTTGTAATCACATCATCCAATTTCGGGTAAATGCCGAAGATCCCCACAACAACTTTGCTCCCTGCCCAGGGATGCTCGAATATTATATTCCAAGTTCAGGACCACACATACGCGTCGATAGCGCCTGCTACCCCGGGTATCGCGTTCCCCCTCATTACGATTCAATGATCGCAAAATTGATTGTAACGGGGAAAACTCGTGAAGAGGCAATTAGGAGATCTGAGAGAGCCTTAAAAGAATTCCATATCGGTGGAGTAAAGACAACAATTCCCTTCCATCAGTATATGCTAAAGGATGAACGGTTTTTGTCTGGACATTACGCCATCGATTTTATTGATGGATTAATTGCTGAAAGATGCGACTTTACATAAAATAGGTAAGTAGGTGGTATGGGGGCAAGAAAAGGGGTGATCCTCTCCGGAGGTAAGGGAACGCGGCTTCTTCCCTTAACTCATGTGACAAGTAAACAACTTCTTCCTGTTTATGACAAGCCGATGATCTACTACCCGTTGTCAACCTTGATGATGGCTGGGATTCGTGAAATCATGATTATTTCAAGCTCTTATGATCTGTACAGATTTCAAGCACTTTTTGAAGATGGATCTCATTTAGGAATTAAGATTACCTATGGGGTCCAAGAGATTCCTAGAGGGATTGCAGATGCATTTCTTGTTGCCGAAGCATTTATCGGGCAAGATCCGGTAGCACTCATCCTAGGTGACAATATCTTTTGTGGTTCACAGATCGAAGAGGCGATTCTTCCTGAGAATATCGTAGAGGAGGGGGCGACTATTTTTGCCTATGAAGTTTCTCATCCCGAAAAATATGGGGTTTTAAAATTTAATGAAGAAGAAAGAGTGGTTGATTTGGTTGAGAAACCGGTTCATCCTCCTTCTTCCTTTGCTGTTCCTGGACTCTATTTTTATGATTCTAGTGTAATGGAAAAAGCAAAGCAGCTTAGTTTTTCTGACCGTGGGGAACTTGAAATTACCGATGTCAATAGAGCCTTCATTCGACGTGGAAAAATGAATGTTGTAAAACTTGGACGGGGGAGTGCCTGGTTCGATGCCGGCTCCTTTGAAGATTTACATAAGGCCTCTACTTATATCCAGATTATTCAACGAATGCATAACATTAAAATTGGATGCATCGAAGAAATCGCTTTTCTAAAACGGTTTATCGACCAAAATCAACTCGAGGTGCTTGCAAAAAATCACGAGGGAAGTGAGTATGGCGCCTACTTATATTCATTAAAAAGGGATTTACTTTAATTAAATCTTTATATTAGCATTGCCCACTTATTTTTTAGAGGAGTGGTTTATGGATGGTATTGAAAATAATAATTGTATTAGTCGTTTGTGGGAGGATCGAGCTGTAGCTTACTATCATGATATTAGTCAAATATACTTGGTCACAATGAGTCCAATGCAAGCTTTTAAAGAAGGTTTTTTGCAGAGTATTGGCCCTTCGGCAAAAGACGACAGAGAGATTTTTTATTTTGATAGTAGCAGATTGAAAGAAACCGTTATTTTTGCAAAGGCTTTAAAAGATGGGGTCTATTCTTCTAGAGCAGAGGTATGTGAAAGTTGGTTATGTCTTCCTGCTTGTTGTGTGATTGATCAATCTAAAAATAGTGTAGCGGTATTGGTCGATATTTGTGTGGCCCCTTACTTTTGTCGCCGTGGAACAAATGATGGCCTGTTCTTTTGCGGAGCTGCTTTTGGAGACTGCTTTAATATACCCAAAGATTGTGTTTTTTATGCAATAAGTGGTGTCTATCTGCCACTTAGGTGTTGTTTTTTTAATACAATTGGTCCAGGAAAGCAAACCTGTATCCCTTTCCCTATGGTAGACGCGGTCTTGTACTCATCTGACTGTAAGCGATGCTGCAGGGAGGGTAAAACTTGGTCAGAAGAGGCGCGTCAGCAAAACGAACCGGTAATCGATAGGCAGCCCCAACTTGAACCTATCGATGATCATTCTCCTGCTATCGAAACAACACTAGAGTCTGTCCAAGCTTCTTCATAAATTTATTTACAATTTCGATCGATATCAACTTGAGATACTTGCAAAAAATGTCTCAAAGTTGATTAAAAAGTGGTTTGCATTAATCAAATCTTTATATTAGCATCGCAACATTACTTTTTAAAAAGGGGGTTTTATGAGCGAGATAACTAGTTTTAGCTGTTCGAAGTGTTGTACGGATATGTGGTACGATCGAGCTGTAGGTTACTTTCATAAAGTAAATGAGATAACATTAATTACTTCTACTCCTAAGGACGCTTTTAAAGAAGGATTCTTGCAAACTATCGGCCCAACGGCCAAAGAAATCAGTGTAGTGTTCACCCTTGATACTACTAGAACTGCTGAAACTTCTGTTTTTAAAAAAGCATTAATTCAAGGTGCCTATTCATCTAGAGCAGATGTATGTTTTCAATGCTTCTCTCTTCCAGCGTGTTGTATAATTGACGAGACTAAAAATGCGGCAGCGATTTTGGTCGATACTTGCGTGGCTCCCTATTTTTGTTGGAAAAGAACAAATGATGGTTTTTTCTTTTGCGGAGCGGCTTTTGGAGATTGCTTTAATATTCCCAAAGATTGTGTCTACTATGGGCTAAAAAGTCTCTATTTACCTTTTAGATTTTGCTTTTTTGATACGATAGGTCCGGGAAAGCAAAACTGTATCCCTTTCCCTATGGTAGATGAGGTGCTGTATTCAGCCGATTGCCAGCAATGTTGCCGAGAAGGCAAAACTTGGTCAGAAGAGGCACGACAGGTGGACAGGCAAACAATCAGCAGGCAGCCTCAAAGCCAAGCTACCACTGATCGTCTTCCTCATACCCAAAAGCCACCAAAAGATGGCCAAGTTTCTTCTTAAAAGCGTTTTTGTGTTCTTGTGAAAAATATTTTTTCCAGTTTCCAATTTTTTCATCTTGGGGGTGTTGGCTATGTTCCCTCTGATTGAGTTGTTTCGTAACCTTGACAAGGGCAGAGTCGCTCATATCAAGATGGAGAAAATTTCTAAGACGTTTCATTTGACTGAGTTGTGTGACGAATGAGCCTTCATTATGCGGTGATGCAAGATC
>CAYZDL010000002.1:0-18823 GCA_964477345.1 uncultured bacterium | reverse complement strand
ATCTTCATAAAAAAAAGTGAGGGCGCTTGAACGTTGAGAGTATTGGAAGGCTTGTTGTGCAATTTTTGCCAAAGAAACCTGGTGAATCCCAAGATCTGTTTTTGTAACTGTTTTAGTATCATATTCAAAATTAATTAAATACAGGAGTTGATCGTGAGGGGTTTGTCGAAGAAAGTGCTTTCTTTGAAGCTCTGTCATTCCTGGCCAAGGATGATTTTGAATGTAGTGTAACATTGAAATGGCAACATCTCTAAAATCTCGAATTAGTATTATTCGTTTTAGATTTCCTAGAGTAACATAATTTCCTTCCAATTCCGGAGAAAGGCAAAAATGTGTGTGGAGAAACCCTTTCTCGGTTGGTATGTATTGGTGAGAGGGGAATCTAGTATGCCAAACAGCCTCTTTTTCGTTCAGGGCATAAAGGGCTTCCACAATGATTGAATATCCCGAGTAGGGGATGGTGATTAAACTAAAATAATCGTGTGTTGGTTTTACTTCTTGTGAAGGATCAGATAGCATAATAGGAGGACCATATCCTCCCGATTCTTCTTCTGATTCAATAGAGTAGAGGCAATTGCTTAAGGAGAGGACCAAAAAAGGTACCAAATAACTTGATACCACTGTGATTATTTTGGTGATTTTGTTACCAATTATTATCCGCTTCATAACCTAACTCCACTAGAGTATCTCCAAACTTAGCTTTAAAAGCCAGTTTATGTTGTTCATTAAAATATTGTTTCCATTTACCTATAACTCCTATGTTGAAGGTGCTTTCGTAATTTGCAAATCCACCTCTACCAAACGGGTTGACTTCATCCCCGTAAAGTTTTGCGGCGATGTTTTCTATCAAGCAATCTTCTAAATCTAAATTTAAGAACTCTTTTAGCCGTTTTATTTGTGCACATTGTGTAGCAAAAGAGCCCCCCCCAGCAGCTCCTACGAGATCTTCATACCTGAAAGTGAGGACGTCGGGCTTCTTCGAACATTCAAGAGCTTGTTTGGCTATCCGAACTAAAGAGGCTTGCATTGAATTCGGGGCATCTTCAGCAACATCTTGTACTTCATATTCATAATTAATGACAAAGAGAAGTTGATCTGCAAAGGACATTTTAATAAATTGCTTGCGCTGTTCGCCTGTAAGACCCGGCCACGGAGCTTTTTTAATTTGTTTCACTATTGAAACGGCAACATCTCGAAAATCTCTAATCAAGATAATCTTTTTAAGCTTGGGGAGCTCTTCGTAATCTGCTTCCAAACAGGGAGAAAGACAGAAGTGGGTATATAAAAATCCTTCTTCAATTGGTACATATTGTAATGAGGGAAATTTTGTATGCCAAATAGGAGGGCTGTTGAGAAGAAAATAGAGAGTCTTAATCATCATATGAGAACCTGATTTTGGGACTGTAATTAATGTGAAGTAGGGTGTCTGTTGTTCTGCACATACAAAACCTCTAAAAAAAACTAATGAAACCAGACAACTGGTAAATAAATTCCTCAGAATCATTATTCCTCCTCACGATTATTGACGAGAGTTTTTTGAATATGACCATTATTTGAATCAAATCGGTCTGCTTTCCACCAACTTCCATACCAATAATGAATGCCTGCTGTTTCCGAGGTGATAGGGAGGGCTAATTCAGGATGTTGAACTAAATAACGGGTCTCAGGTTCGCTGACAGGGTAGAAAAATGTGCAAGGAAGATACATATTTCTTTTATGATGAGTACCTGAAAGTTCGTGTTCGCAAATAAGGCGGGTCAAGTAGGAGGGTCCCGTTCTTTGTACAGCATTACAATACCGCATATAGGCTAAATAATTGGCTTTTAAGTTCTCAATTAGATCTCTAATGAGAGGATGGTCGGGGGCAGAGGCTATAATGGCATTGCATACTTTGAACATGTTGAATTTGTTTGTAAAACCATGTTCTAGAGGTTCAAAACCAATGTAGAAATCAAATGAATGATGTAATTCTTCGAATATTTCAGGGTTTATGCATTCAAGATCGACATCCACGTATACACCACCAAACATGGATAAAATTTCCAAGCGGACAATGTCCGATTTTTCGCCATAATTGGTCGACTGATCATACAAAACACGATTGTAAAGGGAGAGTTGGCTAATTTCTGCATCTGTCCATAATTTGTATTCCCATCCTTCAAGATTCATCCAAGTGCTCATCCATTCACGGAAATTATCTGGAACAGGGCTGCCAATCCAGATCTGATGAACAATTCGAGGGATTCTTAATGCAGATTGGTCATGGGCCGCTTCCTCGATATTTTTGTAATACATCGCTCGAAAGAATTCTATTAATTGTTGGTTGCGTGATTGGTATCTTTTTCGGTTTCTAATGTTAAATCCAGGATCTGTTGCTTCTAGACCTAAACCTATTCTTAACATCGATTGGTCAAAATCAGGGTAAGCAATCTTAGCTTCAAGGTTGGAAAAAGAATAAAATAAACAGAAGAGAAGTGGCATCATGATAACCTTATATAATGCCCTATTCATAAGTAACATGCAAAACCTCCAATGTATAAATGATCTATAGTTGTTTTTCATCAAAGCACAGTAACAAAAAATTGATTTTAAATAAAATATAATAAATATTAAAAGTTTTTTTAGGATAAGTCATCTGATTGAAATCGTAAGAATTAAGACTGTATTTTTTGACTTAACTTTACAAAATCTTTAACAAAGTGCAACAAATTTCTTAATATGCGCACTTGATTTTTCAGTGGAAAATGGTTCAATGGAGTCTTTTGCAGCAATCCAAGAAAAAAGATTCCAATCTTAAAGGGAGCTCTTACAATTGATTTTCTGAAAAATGAGTTACGAAAAAAACTTCTTATTTCGCTTTTTACTGCGGATTTTTTTAGTGGAAGCCTTTGTGTGACCGTAAATGACTTCATAGATATTTGTCACTGAAAGAAATGCGTTTTCGTCGACCGAAAGAACTAACTCTTTCAAGTCAGCAAGGTCAAGACGTTCTACAATAACGGTTAAAAGTTCTTTTTCTTCTCCCGAGTAGCCGCCCTTTCCGTGGGTAACTGTGACACCAAGTCCAAGATCCTTGAGGATGGCATCTTTAAGCTCTACCGGTTTATTTGAAATAATGGTCACTGATTTGATTTCCTCTAGACCTACGATGACAAGATCAATCATTTTAAAAGCGACGATGTAAGTCAATAAGGATTTCACAGCGATGTGCCAGTCCAAGAAAATCAGTCCATAGCTTGCAAAGACAAAAAAATTGAAGAATAGCACTACTTGACCTACAGTAAAGCCAAAGCGCTTGTTGATAATGATTCCCAAGATTTCACTACCATCCAAGCAGCCACCATACCGAATGACCATGCCACAACCAACTCCCAAAATGGCACCACCAAGTACGATAATTTCAAGAGCATCACCCATAAAAGGGGGGATCCGTTCAAGAATAATCATGAAAAGTGCAAAGATCAGAACAGCGATAAGCATCTGTATGACGAAAGTTTTACGAATGTATTTGTAGGCCAAATAAATGAACGGCAGGTTGACAAGGACAATGTAAACAGAGATTAAGGCGTCATTCGTTAATCGACCAAGTATCATAGAAATGCCCACTACGCCACCATCAATGAGATGATGGGGGTAAAGGAACATCCTGATGGAAAGTGCTGCCAAAAAAGAGCCAAGGACGATCCAAAGATATCCAGTCACCTGGCTTAGCATTGATTTTGCTTTACACGAATTGGTTGCCATGGGCCTTACGATACAGCAAATAAATGGTTGTAGTAAAGAAAAATCAAAAAAACCAAGAAGGTTATAAGCTGATAAGTCAGGAGGGTAAGTTTGGGAATAAAAAAAGATACGCGAGAGAAGGGACTCGAACCCTCAACTTCCAGCGTGACAGGCTGGTGCTCTAACCGATTGAACTACTCCCGCGCAGTATAGTGCATCTTCTTTCATGGGCGCAAATGGACTCGAACCAATGACCGCCTGTGTGTAAGACAGGTGCTCTACCAACTGAGCTATACGCCCCAAACTAATTCCCTTTTGGGGATTCCGTACAAAAGAAACATTCTACTTGGAAATGATATTTATACTCAAGTAATATCTCAATCTATGAAACGTTTATTTTTTTTACTTTTTCTGATCTCTTTTACTGGGTGTTCTCCCAGCTCGATCTATGAATATCGAAGTGAAGGTGAGGAATCGATCAAAAAGCTAGTTCAGGAGCTCTCTCAAATAGAAAATGTGAGTCAACTAGAGGTTAAAGAGGTGCGATTAAAAAAGCGATTTACGGCCCTCGTAGAGTTGATGATCGCCGCAAAAAAATTTCAAGCCAAGCATCATGATGAGGGGCAAGAAGTGACCTTTTGGCAACTGGAGCTTAGCGAGGCGCTAAAACGAGAGATGATCCGCATTTATGAAATCGAGGGTTGTGCTCCATTAATGGAGGAGATCGAGCGGGATGCAGTCCATAAGCTCGATCTTGCAGAAAGACGATATTAACCCAGATTCTTAGGTTTTAGGGAATTCAAACGCTTTATTTAGCGATTCAAAAACAGTTTTATTGGCCTGATGATGCTTGTAGTCGGTCAAATCTTCTACATGGATCGGAACGCAAGTGATGTAGCCTTGTGCAAGCAAATGGATGTCACTGTCATCGTCCTCTTCTTGGATATCCCATCCATCTTGCATCGGATATTTTTTTGTTCCTTTTAATGATGAATCACTTCCAATTCGGACATCCCAGTAGCTTTGTCCTTGTTTTGCGAGCTTAAATCCCATAATTCCATCTGCCTCGGCCGAGGGGAAGTTAACATTCATTAAGGTCCCTTTGGGGATAGGGTGCTCAATGAAGTGTTTCATTATCATTGGGATGAAAGGCTCTACTTTTTTGAATTTTTCATCGCCGCCCTGATAAACGCAAGAAAAAGCGATCCCGGGGACTTTACAAAAAGTTGATTGTATGACAGCTCCGATCGTTCCGCTGTACATGATATTACGACCCGCATTGCTCCCATTGTTAATTCCTGAAATAATGAAATCAGGGGCTTCTTTAAAAAGGTAATGAAGAGCAAATTTCGAACAGTCGGCAGGAGTCCCAAACACTTTCCAGGCTTCAACTCCCTCAGGCCAATGAACTTTCTCAGCTTCAATGAATCGAGATTTAGGAAGGGAGATTCCTACGCCTTTACAAGATTGGTCTTCAGCAGGGGCGACAACCGTGACATCCGCATATTCGTGAAGGGCTGCCCAAAGGTGGTGAATTCCTGGTGCATCGATGCCATCATCATTACATATTACGACTTTAGGTTTTTTCATTTAGTATATCCTACGACGTTTTTATCGTTCTTGTATTGAGTAATAGACGATAGGGTCCATATTGTAAATGAACTAATGATAAATCCCGGAATAATCGAGGGGATATCAAAAGCAAAGTTTTTGTTAATCAATGGCCAAAGTATCGCAACTAGGGTACCAGAAATCAATCCCCCCCATGCTCCTATTCGATTGGTACGCTTTGAATAGAGACTAAAAAGGACTAAAGGTCCAAATGAAGCACCAAGTCCAAACCATGCAAAACTAACCAGGCTAAAAATTGTCGATGATGTGTTGCAAGCAATTAAAAAAGAAATGAGTGCAACGACCACGACGCTGATTCTTGAGACGATTAAAAGCTCCTTTGAACTTGCCGCTTTTCTCATAATCCTTTTGTAAAAATCTTCAGTTAAATTAGATGCGAGCACTAGAATTTGAGAGTCCATACAAGTGATTGTCGCTCCTAGAATAGCGCACAGGATAAAAGTCGCAACAAATGGAGTGAATAATGAAAGGGCCATATTGATAAAAATAAACTGATTATCAATGATTTCTGTTTTTGCGAAAAAGGCGACAGCGACCACTCCAACAAAGGTTGCTGCGCTGAGTGAAATGACCTGCCACGAGATACCGATCCATTTTGATTTAGGTATCTCTTTTACGTTCTTAATTCCCATGAACTTAGTGATGATGTGAGGTTGTCCAAAATAGCCCAGGCCCCATCCACAGGTTAGAAAAAGGATCGAGAAGAAAGTGGTCCAAGATCTACCTGGAATAAAGGGTTCAAATCCTTTCTTTGCTTCAATTGCCTGCATCAAAACTGCGCTGCCTCCCAAATGGTGGTAGGCATAAATAGGGACAAAGACGATCACTGTCATTAAAAAAAGACCCTGAAAAAAATCGGTCCATGCAAGAGTGATGTACCCACCAATAAATAGGTAGGGGATGATGACCAGTATTCCTAAGGTGATTCCGGTGATGTAGTTTAGCCCAAAAAGGGTCTCTGTTAAAAGCCCAAGTGCCACGAGGCCGCCGGAAATATAGATTGTATAAAAAATCATCGATGAGATCACTGTTACAATCCGGATTAAGCCAGTTGTATCAGAGAAGCGGCTCTCAAAAAAAGAGGAGAGGGTCAAGCTTTCGTACGTCTCAGTCATCGTTCTCAATTTGGGAGCGACAAATTGCCAATTCAGAAACATGAATAGGGTGAGCCCGATTGCAAGCCAGGCTTGTGATAGTCCAGTGGCAAAAACGACGGCGGGGTAGCCCATAAAGATCCAACTACTCATATCACTTGCGTGAGCTGAAAGAGCCGTGAGCCAAAAGTTCATCTTCCGGCTTCCTAAAATGAAGTCACCCGCGGTTTGATTCTTCTTTTTTGAGGCAAAGCCGATCACAAACAAGAGTAGAATATAAGAAAGAAATGCTATAATTGATGAAAGTCTCATGGGGGCAGTATAAGGAATAGTTGGTTTTTAAACAAGAAGATCACTTTCTTGCGGCTTTATCTGATCCATAGTTGATGGCCGCCAATTCAAGGTTTCTCCGTACGTGGGGGAAGTCGGCTTCAAGAGAATTGATGATGTCCTTAACGACTCTTCGATTTGAAGTAGCGCCAATAGGACATTGGCACATGAAACGTAAAAAATGATTTTGCTCGGCAAATGTTCGAATCATTTCTTCACTGCAAAAAATGAGAGGACGAAGAATCGTCAGCTCAAAGGCGACCATCCGTAATTTGGGTAAATTGGCAACAAATTCTCCTTTATGGAGGAGGTTGAGTAAAAGTGTTTCAATCGAATCATCTCGATGGTGACCAAAAGCGATCTGATCATACCCGCGCTTCTTTGCCTCGGTAAAAAGAAGACGGCGCCTCTCTCTAGAGCAAGGATAGCACCCTGTGGGGCCATTTTGTTGAGCCGATTCGGTGATCACAAGGGGGATCTCTAATGTGTTACAAACTTCTTTAAGGTAGCTTTCTGCAATAGAAGCCCCGCATGAAAATTGCCCCGAAATGTTAATTGCCAGAAGGTCTAACGGGGGGAAACCACGTCCTGAAAGGGCCTTTAACATAAACAGCAAGGTAAGAGAATCTTTCCCTCCACTTAACGCAATCGCAATTTTGGTGGATTCAATTAAATTATACTCGTAGCAAGCCTTTCGAACCTGGCTTTCAATTTTTTTTCCGATCCCTGCAAAAGGGGGAGAAGGTAATTCTGTACACTTAGTCATAAGGATGCTAGAGTATACCCTCAAAAGATTAACCTTGCAAGAGTCGATACTCCTTACTTTTGAAAGTTGGGAGATTTTCGAAGGTGCCGCCACTAAGTTTAAACAGGCGGTAGCCGACCGCGAAGGAGCCCTTTGTTTGAAGGATAGGGGCGATGAAGTGGGGTTAAAATACGGGGATGTCAACGAGGAAAATTCCCCAAATTTCAAATGGAAGGCGTATAGGATGACAAAGAAGCCAAATCGAAATGATCCCTGTTCCTGTGGTTCAGGAAAAAAGTATAAAAAATGTTGCGGTCAACCTGGAATGGGGAAGCATAAGGCTACGCTACTTGACCCTGCAAAAGTAACTACATCCCTACTTGGCCGTATCTCCCAAGCGGGTGAAGCTTTTTCTGCCGATCGAAAAATCAATGTCATGACGAAAAATGTGACGATCGGAAAACTTACGCCGAATGCAGAGGAATCGAAGCCAGAAGCTCCAAAAGAAGAAAACAATTCTTCATCTCAAGAAAAAGATTTGAGCTAAAATCACTACTTTGCTAGGATTTATCCACGATCTTGTGCTGAAGTAGCTCAATGGTAGAGCGCCCGACTTGTAATCGGATGGTTGAGGGTTCAAGTCCTTTCTTCAGCACATTTTTTCTACGATACTTCTGGGGGAGTCGCATAGCGGCCAATTGCAGAAGACTGTAAATCTTCCGGATTTATCCTACGTCAGTTCGAATCTGACCTCCCCCATTCTCTGGACTCAAATAGAACTGAATTTTAAATAATCAGTTTTTTGATACGATAACGCCACAAAGCAAAAATATGTGATAAAGACGGCTCAGTCTTCTGCCGCACTAAGGAATTCAGCGGATAATATGGATTTAAAACCTTTTCTAATCAGCTTGGTTAAGGGGTAGGTCACTTGGCAGGTCATGGAGAGAGCGCATCTTCATAGGCAAAGGAGTTTCTCGATGTAGCTGCTAGCGCGCTTAAAAGAGTGTTTGATTAGATGTGAGGATGAAGTACAGCTAGAGGGTCTTTTTTGATTCTTTCGAGATCGTAGTTAAGTTGATCGAGAGCACTTATGCAATTGATCAGGGTTCTTATGCCGATTTGGTGAACTACTGCTATACTCAGCCACTTCACATAAGAAGTTTCAAATTGTCTTGCAAGCTCTGAACAGGCTACAAAATTCTTAAGGTCTTTGTATTCGTTCTCACCTAAATGCTCGTCAGTATCATTAGGACAATATTCTTGCATCAAAGCCTCTACGATTGCTGCGCTGGATAAACAAGATGGCGACAATTGGCTACAGATACGAGAGGTGTTTCCAAAATAAGTACCTATATCTAGAACAAGAAAGTTGATGGCAGAGATTGCTTGAGAAGAGGCATACAAAGAGGCAATCCTTAGTTTTTGCAGTTTGTTTTCATCTAAAAAAAGAGAAGAAGGATCAATTTCATCTTCCGAAGTTGGCGGTAATTTAATCAAATGAAGTTCTAGGACTAATGCTGCCCCTACTTTACTTATTAAATCGCTTAAAGAAAAAAAACTGTCTTGGAATCTTGCGAAGACCTCGGCTAAATGGTTGGCTAAGATCTCCGTTTCCTTGATGGCTGCAGTCGCAGATTCAATGTCCCTTTCGGTTTTTGTAAAATGGGCTAAAGCTATATGGTGGGATTGAAGGGCTTTTAGAATTAAATCGTCAAGGGTGCTACATTCAACAAAACAACCATCTAATTGCTCTTTGTAATGAATGATAATTGATTTAACTCCTTCGTGCCCCTTAAAGCCCCAGCTTCCGCAAAAAGCTGTCTTCAATAATTCTTGGGCTTTAGTGTGATATTCATCAATTCTGTGATGGGCTGTATGAAAAATTGAAAGGAAGAGATCAACGAATCCTGATGCTTGTGGTTGGGTGACTAAAAGCCGGTCAACGTCACGCAGGGAGGAGAGCGGGCAGCTGTAAAAAGGGGTTTTATCCATCGATAATCTCCTTTTTTTGCGCAACACACTATAGTATTAGATAATTTAAATAAAATAGTTTTTTAACAAATAACCTACTCAAACAAGAGCTGGAGTAAGCTGCTTTTGTTTATGATGCTCAGGATGAACGGAGTGCCGCAAGGGGTTTTTCTCTGATTCTTTGAAGATCGGTGTGAAGTTGTCCAAGAGCAGACATGCAATCGAGGAAGGTGGTAACTACTCCATCAGCCTCTGGGTTTGTTTCTAGAAGGGGTGCTACTTCCGTGAAGAGAGGTAAGGGGGTATCCGTAAATCGGAGCTTTGTCCATAAAAATCCATCTTTTCGACAAAATTATACAGGGTTTAAGAATGACAATAAATAAATCTAGTGATTTAAAATATTTTTTAATACATAGATTGGATTGAGTGTGTTCTAAATTAAGTTTAAATAGTGTTGTTAAATGTATAAATATTTAAACCATCAGTCGTGAACTAAGAGGCGCTAGTGGGTCTCTGTTCGATGACCCAACTAGTTCCTCTTGCATGATTTTTACGGGTAATTTATTTGGATTTAGGAGTTAGTTTAGGAAGAACAGTTTTTGATATTCTTTTTATCAAGGCTTCAATTTCTTGAAACCTTACTATAGATCCTTGTAAACTTCTTCGGGTAGAATAGTGGGTCTTTCCTAAGGCAAGCCATTTAACGTAAGAAAGGGTAAAGGCTTTTTGAAGGGTGGAAAGTTCCGCATCTTCAACAGGTTCTTTTTCAAAATAAATTCTAGAAAAAATATTCCTGCATAAATTGGCGTTTAATGAATGAGCATGACTCATTTCTACACGTAGTTGATTTATGGTGGAAATCGCGTTAAGAGAGGCATACAGTGAGGAGATAGTCAAGGATTCAAGAGCAGTTCTCCTGGAAGGTAAGGGGTTATCTCTTTCAACAGTTTCAATGTTTGTTCTTAGTGTGTAATAAAGATCCTCAAGAAGGGGGTCAGTGCTGGAAAATCTCATGGAGGCTATTTCATATCTTCTAAAAAGCTTATTTGCGATTTCTTGCGTTCTTTTCATTGAAGTAAGTGCTTCCTTCATATTACTATGAGGTTTTAGGAATTCATCCAATGCATTTCTATGCAATTGAAGAGCTGTTACAACTAGAGAAGAGGTGCTTTCGTAAGAATCAAAGCAATCTTGAAGTGCAGACAGGTAGGCTTCGGCAGTTTTTTTTGTTTCAGAATAAGCTTTAAAACCGCAGCTTCCACACAATGCAATTTTAAATAACCTAAGTGTTTCAGCGGGGTGATTGGGGATGTTGCTCGTTCCTTGATAATAGTATTTAAGGATCGAAGTGACCATCTTATTTGTCTCCGAATCCTCCATTAAAAGAGGTTCAACCTCATTTAATTCTATTATCCATCTACAGTTTACAGGTGTGATTTCCATGATTAATTCCTTTATTTTTTTTAAATTATAATTATTAGGATGAAGAGGTTATCATGGCTTTATAAAAATTAGCAAGGTGTAATGAATTTGATTTTACAAAAATTATTTTATTTTAGTCATGCGAAAGTGTTGTTTAAGGCCAAAGCGCTCTCTAACCATATCGATCGTTTCGAATTCACATTTTTCTTCGAGAAGAAGAGAGGCTATTAAGTGTAGGATTTTAAGTTTTGGTCTCTTAAACTTGGTTAAATGTATCTATTATTCTTCATGTTTTTAACTTTGCTAAGAGGTCTCTATACTATGGAACATAGCATTATGAGCGCGTATGCGCTCGATAGTTCAACGGGTGAGGTGATTGTCGATACCAGTGGTGATTTAAGCATGATTCCAGCCTCTTGCATGAAGATCGTGACAACGGGGGCAGCCCTACACCTTTTAGATCCTGAAAGTCGCTTTGAAACGCATCTTGAAATAGATGGTGAGGTCGATAAGGATCAAGTTCTTCACGGGAATCTCTACATTCGAGGGGGAGGGGATCCTTGCCTTGGTTCTGACCGGATTGATGGGTATCCGTCATGGAAGGAGCAGTTGGAGATTTGGGGCGATGCGGTCGAGAAATTGGGGATCAAAATCATTGAAGGGGCATTGATTGTCGATGCGAGCTCTTGGGAAAAGGCGATGGCTCCACCGAGTTGGGGTTGGGAAGATATTGGAAATTACTACGGGGCGGGGGCTTCTGGGTTGTCATTTTGTGAGAATCAATATGAGATTTTCTTTAAGCCTGGCCTTTTTGTGGGTGATGAGGTGACAATTTTGAGGACAGATCCACCTCTTGGACCTCTTAGGATAGAAAATGAGGTGAAGAGTGGTCCTGAAGGTTCGGGGGATCGTGCTTGTATCTATGGGATGGAGTTTTCACAGGTTCAATACATCCGAGGAACCATCCCCCTAGGGGTTGATGAATTCTCCATTAGAGGGGCAATTCCCGATCCGCCTCTTCTTGTGAAGTGTCTTTTTATTCAACAATTGGAACAGCGTGGGATCGTCGTTCAAAAAAAGTCAATTATCGGATCTCATGAAAGGAGAAGTTTTCACGTAACTTATTCTCCGACGATAGGGGAAATTGTCTATTGGACGAATCAAAAAAGCATCAATCTTTATGCTGAGCATTTGGTGAAGAAGGTGGGAAGAGGGACGACTTTCGAGGGTATTGAAACGATCAAGCAATTTTGGGAGGAAAAAGGGGTTGACCTGAGTGGATTCAATATCGCCGATGGCGCGGGGCTTTCAAGGAAAAATCTGGTAACAGCAAGGGGAATGGCTCAGATCTTAATGGTCATGAAGAACTCTTCGTTCTTTCCTCTGTTTTTTGAGTCTCTGCGGAAACATCATGGCCTGATGATGGCAAAAGATGGGAGAATGTCTCTTATCAGGGGTTATGCCGGTTACATCGATGATGCAGCTTTAGTCATTTTGGTGAATCATTGTAGAGAAGAAGCGCTGATTGAAGAAAAAGTGAAGGATGTTTTACGAGAGATAGAGAACATAATGTCAAAAAAATAGATGTGCAGAAAATTTTTAAATTTGTGCGGTCTTTCTTTAAGATTATTAGGGTATCGAGATTTAACCTGTTTACCTATAGTTGAAATTTTTAAAGCAAATTCTTTAGCCCCATCAACCCCTTGTCTCCTTTATGATGCGGAGAGTGTAAAGGTCTATAGACAATCGTAACTACTGCTTTCATATTTATTCTAAATAGGTGATAATTTCCTCCTATGATCACGATTCAAGACCTATCTTATGAATTAGGAGACCGTCTGCTCTTCGCAGATGTCTCTTTAAACTTGTCTAAAGGCCAGCGGTATGCGGTTGTTGGGGCTAATGGCTGCGGCAAATCGACATTTCTGAAGATCTTGGCAGGTGAGTATGATAAGGGTGAGGGTGAGATTGTCATTTCCAAAGATTCGACTTTGGGATGGTTGAAGCAGGACCACTATTTATATGAGGACGATACGATTCTCGACGTTGTTCTACGGGGTCGAAAGGATCTTTGGGCATTAATCGCACAGAAAAACAGCCTCCTTGATTCAGAGGAGTTTACCGATGAGATCGGGGTGAAGCTTGCTTCGGTTGAAGAGAGCATTGCCCATGTGGGTGGGTATGCGGCAGAGGCAGAGGCTGAAAAACTATTATCTGGCTTGGGGATCGATGGAAAGCTTCATCGTAGGCCATTAAAGCTTTTATCAGGGGGTTATAAGCTTCGATGTTTGCTTGCACAAACCCTCTTTTCGGATCCTAATATTTTGCTCCTTGATGAGCCGACCAACTACCTCGATATCGTGACGATTTCTTGGTTGGAGAGATATTTGAAGCAAGATTTTTCGGGACTGTTATTGTTTGTCTCCCACGATTATCAATTTCTGAACAACTTGTCGACGACCATTCTCGACATCGATTATGCCGAAATTCGCCCCTACCCAGGAAACTATGAAAACTTCCTTAAAAGAAAGAAGGAAGTTGCCGAAAATAAGGGAGCCGAAAAGGCTACAACTGAGAGAAGAATCGCTGAATTACAACAATTTATCGATCGATTTAGAGCAAAGGCTTCAAAGGCAGCTCAATGTAGATCGCGGGCAAAAATGATTGAAAGATTACAGCTATCGGATGAGAAGACCTCGAGTCGGATTGCCCCTAATTTTCATTTTACAACCAAACGTCCCTCAGGGCGTATTGCCTTGAAAGTAAAGGAAGTCTCGAAGGCTTTTGGAAGCAATGTCGTCTTATTTGGTGTGTCATTTGAAGTTGAAAGAGGAGAAAAGGTGGCGATCATCGGCCCTAACGGTGTTGGAAAGTCGACCCTTTTAAAGATCATTATGAACGAAATCCCTCTTGATGAAGGGAGTTTTGAATGGGGGCACGAAACTCATGTTTCCTATTTTCCTCAAGAACATAGCGATATGAAGCGGAGTAAGGAGACTCTTTTTGATTGGGTCAAAGGGGAGACCGGGATCTTGGCCCCAAAAGTGCAAGGGGCTTTGGGTTCAATGCTTTTCTCTAAGGATGATAGCAATAAAACCCTCGATGTATTGAGTGGAGGGGAGATTGCTCGGGGGATTTTTGGGAAAATGATGCTCGAACGGGGGAATGTAATGATCCTCGATGAGCCGACCAACCACCTCGATATCGAATCAAGGGAGGCGCTGGGTCATGCTTTGGCAAAGTATGAAGGGACCGTTTTAATTGTGAGTCACGACCGAGAATTCGTTGCAGCTTTTGCAACTCGTATTCTTTCAATTACTCCTAATCAGGTGTTTGACTATCCGGGAACTTATTCAGAGTATCTTTCTCTTGCAGAAAAGTAATTCGATTCATAGTCCTTAGGGAATATGAAAAAGAGTAGAAAACAATTCTTAGCTGCAATCGTGATGTATACTGTAACCTCTCTGTTTTTATTTTATGAGATGGCTATACAGGTTTCGCCAAGCATCATGACGAATCAATTGATGAAAGCATTCTCTATCGATTCAGCAGGTTTGGGCGTTATGGCGGCCTTTTACTTCTATAGTTATACAGGGATGCAAATTCCGGCAGGACTTCTCTTTGACCGTTATGGCCCCAGGACTCTTATTACATGGGCCTGTGTTATATGCGTACTTGGAGCCTTGTTTTTCGGTCTTACTGAGACGGCCTTTTGGGCGGCAATTGGTCGCTTTTTGATGGGAGTCGGTTCAGCATTTGCGTTTATCGGGGTTTTAGTCGTTGCTGCAAGATGGTTTACAGAATTTTACTTTGCATTCCTCGTAGGGGTGGCGCAACTTCTTGCTGCATTGGGTGCTGTATGTGGGGAAGTCCCACTTGCTCACGCCGTTGAAGGAATTGGCTGGCGAGCTACGATGTTTTGGCTCGTAGGAATTGGTTCATGCTTAGCTGTGCTCTGCCTCTTTGTATTGCGAGATCATCCAAAACATGAATCGAAAAAGGTGATGCCTCATGAGACGTCGTTTTGGAGACACATTGGACAGGTCGTCGCACAATTTCAAACATGGTCAATTGGACTCTATGCATTTACTGGATGGGGTCCTGTAACGGTGTTTGCTTCTCTTTGGGGAGTTCCATTTTTAGCGGTTCGTTACAATATCGACACCTTTAAAGCAGCCCTTGCGATGACAATGATGTGGCTTGGGGTGGCAATTGCGTCTCCTCTCGTAGGGTGGCTTTCAAATCTTATGGGTCGTAGAAAGACGATCTTGTGGATTGCTTCCCTTGTAGGACTTGTCTCTTCGATAACTTTGATTTATATGCCCGATGTTCCTTACTTTGCTGCCTCTGTTCTCCTCTTTTTGATGGGAGCTGCAAGTGCATCACACATGTTGACATTTGCACTAGTTCGTGACAACAACCGCCCAGGTGTTGTGGCAACAGCTGTCGGATTTAACAACATGGCAGTCGTCATAGGTGGAGCAATTCTACAACCACTCGTTGGTGGAATATTAACGAGCCTATGGGATAACGTCTCGATGAAAAACGGAGTACCTCTCAACACCTTGGGGGACTACCAGATAGCCCTTATTGTTGTGCCACTCTTATACCTAATCGGTTTCTTCGTTGTAGCTTTCAGTATCAAAGAAACCTACTGTAAATCGAAGTACGGCGCTCACAAATAGGAAAGGGTTAGAATCTCTCTGTTGTATTTTCTTCGGGCATTTGAAAATCTCTATCCATCACAGTTTTTCTGCCATCGCGAGCTGCATTTTCGATTGCGCGATCGCAATGTTTTTGGACGATTTTTGTAAGAGCATCTGTCGCAGTGGCAGACGTGTTCATTCCTGACTTTTCTTTGATATATTGTTTTGTTTTGCTAACGACAACAAGAACATCGCTCATAAAAACACCTTTAAGTTAAAGCTTGGATGCCCGCACTATATCAAAAAACTTTAATAAATGTAAGGGAAGATTTTATAAGGGACTTTCTTACAGTGATGTTCCCAGGCTTCACCATATTTCGCCTTACATCTAAGATCATCCCGATTAGCTCTATCTAGAAGAAGTATGATCAAATAGACGACATAAAAGTAGGGATAGAAATGGACGAATGTAGCCGGGACGCTCCAAAGAAATGCTGATAAAATCTCGGGTATGTAATGAAAATGTCTTGCGACTCCCCAATACCCAGAGGCTAAGAGGAGGTTTTCATTTTTATTTCCATCCTGTGTTGTATACTTGGCAACAGTAAACTTGGGTTTCTTCCCCCAAATCCTGATTTCACCGTTCTTTTCACGAAAAATCACCCGCTGCTGGTCTGCTAAATAATTGATCAATATTGAAACACAGCCCAAAACGAATATGCTAATTACTACAGTATTAGAGAGTTGGTATGGGTGATGAACTAAATAGAGGATAGGAGATGTGTAGAAAAAAGGAACCCAAACAAGAACACCCCAGCAAATATAGAAGCCAAAATGGTCGTGTGCAATATCCATTGAACGAAGATATCCTTTCTCCCAAATGAAAAATTTTGTGATGTAGATCATTTGCAGTGCGACTGAAACTAGCATCGAATTGGCTAAGCCAAAGAATGCATCTTGTTTAGCTGCAAAGGAGATGATCATAAGAGGCCATGACATCATGGCAACTCTACAATTGATAATGTGTTTAACATTGAGATTAAATAGTGTAGGATAAAGTTCGATCCCCCAGAAAAAATCAAAAATGAAATTCCCGCTGACTCTAAATTCTCCCGCTGAAGGCTTGATCAATCCTTTAAAATAAAGGAATAAGCAAAAGAGGATCCCGAGCCAAAACATCGTTCCAACCAATTCACCTAAGTGGTCGAATAAAATGGTGGGGGAGAAGAGGTTGAATACGAAACTACATAGAACAAAAGTCGCTAGTGTAATTGCGTAGCAAGCCACTCCATTTTCTTTGTATTTTGGAATAAATCCACTCTTTGTCTTAGGGCCAGAAATGATTTTTCCTGGAACAATCAGATAAAGGAAAATTTCGAAAACGATAAAGGAAAGGGCAATCGTCCAAGAAGTCGTAGTTCCTGTAAATACTTTGGGAGGGATCTGAGCTAAGATGTAGGTAAAACCATGTTTTTGGATCACGTTAAAGAGGAGTGAGAACGATCCGTCGAGGTATTGAGCTGTAAACCAAACAGCATATACAGCAACTGGAAACAGGATCATGACTAGGGTAGAACCTAATGTATGTCTTAGCCATTTCATAGAAAAACTATCCTTATTTTCAAATTTAAAATATTTAGGAATACCCTTAATCTTTTTGTAGTATTTTAGAGGTAGCATAATTTTTTGTTTTTAATCAAGGATCTATGCTAGCCTTTTTGGCATGGAACTGTCAAATAAGACCCTATCTCTAACTTGCGTAGACCTTTCTTCAACAGGAGAGGGCGTTTGTGACCACAATGGTTTCAAAATATTTGTTGAAGGAGTTTTGCCTGGAGAAGAAATTGAGTGCCGACTTATCGAGACGAAAAGAAACTATGGTAAGGGGAAGTTGATTCGAATCACTAAACCCTCGGTTGACCGTCAAGTACCCAATTGTCCCTATTTTGGGGAGTGTGGTGGATGTCAGATCATGCATCTTAAAATCGATGCCCAGCTTCGATTGAAAAAAAAACGGATAGAAGAGGCTTTTTTTAGGATTGGGAGATTTCAGGATGTCGAAGTTGAATCTATAGAACCTAGCCAATTAGCCTTAGGGTATCGAAATAAGATCCAAATGCCCCTTTCTAGGGATGGGGTTATTGGGATGTACAAAAAAAGAACCCACGAAATCGTCGATATTGAAACTTGTGATCTTCATGAAGAGAGAGGTGATCGCCTTTTTGGTAAACTTCGCAAGATCATCGGAAAAACGAGTGGAGTAAGGCACATATTGATTCGAAGCTCGAAAAAGGAGCAAAAAAGCTTAGTATTATTAGTAGGGAATCAAAAAATCAATAGCGGGTTAATAAAGATTTGCCATGAATTGGGACAACTCGAGGAGGTCGCTACGGTTGTCTATGGCATTAACAATGGGCAAGGAAATTATGTTCTTCCTAGAGAAGTCGCAACTATTGTCGGTCCAGGCTATTTAGTCGAAGAAATTTTGGGAATTGATGTGCGCCTTTCTGCGACCTCTTTTTTCCAAGTCAATCACTTTCAAGCTGAAAAAATGTACGAAGCGGCTTTGGAGTGGGGTGAAATTGCGAATGGGATGCATGTTGTTGATGCCTACTCTGGTGTGGGAGTCCTCTCCTGTCTATTAGCCAAACGAGGAGCCAAGGTGACCGCTATTGAAGTGGTTAACCAAGCAGTGCTTGATTCTCGTCAAAATGCCCACGAAAATGGGCTCAAAATAGAGGCCAAATTAGGGAAAGTTGAAACGATCATTCAATCGATCGACTTTGCTGAAGTGGTTTATTTAAATCCTCCAAGAAAAGGGTGTGAGGAGATTGTTTTAGAGACTGTGGCAAAGATGAACCCGTCTAGGGTGATTTATACATCATGCGATCCTGCAACTCTTGCACGAGATGCAAAAATTTTAGTTGATTATGGCTACCGTGTTTCAAAAATTAAAGCGTTTGATCTCTTTCCCCAAACAATGCATGTAGAGACGATTTGTCTTTTCGTTAAGATCTAGTTTGATTTATATTAAGATTTCTGAGAAAATGAGGAACCTTCGTTGGAGGGGTTGTGTGACTAGGCACTCTTTTTTCGCATTTTTCTTGTTTTGCCAAGCTTTGGGAGCTGAACATAAGCTCCAACACTATCTTGAATTCTTAAATAATCATAAATACTCTGTAGAATCTCCCGGTTCATACAAAAATGGTGAGATTGAAATCGTCAAAGATGAAAAATCAATTAAAGAAATTGAAGAT
>CAYZDL010000001.1:180620-189088 GCA_964477345.1 uncultured bacterium | reverse complement strand
GTTTAAATGACCCCATGAAAAAGTTGTTTATGGTTCTCTTTTTTTTATGTTCAGCCTCCCTTTTTGCCGAATGGGATCTAAAGGTCGATGGTGTAGCCAGCGTTATTTTTGGGTCGAAGGTGAGGAAAGTCTTTGGTCAGGTATGGCCCGGGGCTCGCGCTGAGCTTTCCCATTCTCTCAAAGGAGAGCTAGACTATTGGGTAGGGGTAGATGTTTTTCAGGCGAAAGGGAATTTCATTGGTCTTGAAAAAGATGTTGCCTTAACTTATCTGCCGGTCGGAGTGGGATTAAAGTTAAAGACAACGGTACTGCCCAGAGTCGATGCCTATCTAGGGGGTGGTCCACGTTTTGGGGTCCTGTCAATTCAAAATGACACATCAAATACAAATAAGCTACACCGATCATTAGGCTGGGGAGGAACTGGTTTTACAGGGCTAAATCTTGCCCTTTCAGAGAATATTTTCATCGATCTTATGTCAAATGTCAGTCTAGCAATTTTTCCTAACACCGGAATGTCAGGACCAGTACCATCTCTCAACCTTAGAATAGGTGCCTACGATTTTGCAACTGGTCTTAAGGTCAAATTTTAATTAACTTTGGTCTGTACCCATTTGTAAGCTCCCTTGTGGAGATTTGAAGGTATATAATACTTCTCAAAGGCTTCGAGGAAACGTGGGTCGTCAAGGGTGATACTCTTTTTGTCATTGAAGTATTTTCGCTGGGAAGGGGGAATAAATATTCCAATCGATTTCATTTGCTCTTCGAGGACTGGATCGTTAAATTTGATTTGATCACCTTCAATGACGGCAACGACAAATTGATTTTGTAGATTGATAAGTTGTCTCATAACGGTTTCCTCTTTTACGGGCTTCTTATCTTCTTTACTGTCCCCCATAGCAAAGGCTCCGACTGTGATCCCACAAGTCAGAATTGCTAAGAGGATGTTCATCGCTTTCTTTTTCATCTTTTTTTCCTAGTTGTTGATCGATATCTCGAACAGTTAACTTTTCTTTTGCAAGTTTTTTAAGCCGCTCAACCCGTTCCAACATGGCACTCTGATGTTCTTTATCGTAACCTAATTGATCCATTCTTTTCACGATTTGATCTGGATCTATTGTTCGAATGAGTTGTTTAGCCCTTTCCGAAAGTTTTTTTTGGCCGTCTGGTAAAAATACTGTCGCATTACCCCAATAGTCAGTTTTTTTCGGAAATGAGAAGGAAGAATCAATTTTTTTCAGGGCGTAGATTTTGTTTCCTTCAGCGTCGATCCCTTTTACAGTGGCAAGAACATTACCCATGTGACCATCAGTTTCTGACGATAGCCAAAAAAGGATATTGAGATTTTCAAAGCTCTCTTGGTCGAAGGATCCCTTTCCATCGGCTAAAATATCGTGCCATGTTTCGACAAGTGTTTTAGACCCCTTGACAAATCGTTGTACTGTACACAACTTTTCATTGTCAGGCCCAGCCCCAGCTTCAATCGCCAATCTTTTTATCGATTCTTCACTATCCTGAAATTGATCGTAAAATCCTTCATTTTCCACGATCACCATCGCGGTTTCAGGAACGCTCTCTTGAATCCCTAACATTGAGGCTAAGTCATACATCATCAAGTCATTTAAAGGAGCTTTATAGATAGAAAATTCAGCGGCAAGCGAATCATAAATCGAGTAGGTAAATGCAACCCCTTTCCGATTATTGTAAGCTCCAATATCTTCATCGACAGGTTTTACAACGTAGAGGCTCTCTTGGCCTTTTTTTGCAAAATAGGCCCCTCCCATACCGTCTTCATTTGGAACGAGAGTGATCTTCCCGGATTCAGAAAGAAACTCATCGATGATCGGATGAGCTCCATCTCTCTTCGTCATTTCGATGATAGGTTGCATCTCTTCTTTCAATCTTCTCATTTCAAAGTGAAGTTGAGCATACCTCTCCACTTTTTTGGCGGTATCCTTAAAGGACCCCAAATCTCTAAGAGATAATCCGAAATAATCAGCAAAGTCTTTAAGGTATTCAAAATCAATAGATGCGTATTGAGAGGCAATCTCACCAAGGGAATACCATTGAGCCGATTTCGAGAGGCCTTTTGGTTTTGGGGAACGGTCATCGATCTCATTATATGTAACCCGTTCATTTCCAAATGAGTACGCAGCAATTGCTACAAACATTTATACGCACCTGTTTTATTATGATAATAAGCTAATTACGCAAATATCTCAATTAAAGAGATTTATTAATTATCTTGCGGAAAATTAATTATAAACTAAAGTGATTAATAGAGTTATGAACAATAAAGTTATAACTAAAGGGATTTTTATGAAAAATTCACCCCATCGGGCAAAGCATCAAGTCGAAAAAGCGGTTAGGCAGGCCAATAAGGCCCATCAAGCTCCTCAAAATAATTCGGCAGCAAGTAAACAGGCTGAGATAGCAAAAGTCCATAATCAAATTAGAAGGTATGAGGATCATCTTAAGTTAGAAAATTCAAAAACAAGCTTACAAGTATTGAATATTTTCAAGAAATACCTTGAGCGGGCCAGATATAGGGATAAGCCGCATCAATCTAGGAGAACGAGTAAAGGAGTGATCACAGATGAGGGGCCAGTTAATCAGTTCCATCCGCATATAGGTTATGGGGATCATTCGAAGAATCTTTCGGGGATGGAAAAAAGCCGAGATATTGGAAGAAAACATCTTAAAAACCAGGATTACAGGAAAGCTGCATGATCACAACGATCGTTAATTATTGTACCAACGATTATCGGTATTTGCCATTCACATTGGGGGAGGCAAAGAAGTTTTCCGATCATGTCATCGTGGTGTGTGCTGACCATTTTTTTGACGGACAAGAAGAAAATCGTCATTTGTTGGATCACACTTATAAAAACCACCCTGACGTTGAATTTATAGAATATGCCTTTGATCTGAAGGCCCCTTATGGTCTTTATCCTAGGGTTCGGGATGATGATCTTAAGGGGGTGCAATATTGGCATAGTACTTCTCGCTATATTGGATATCATTATCTGCCTAAGGATTGTGAATATGTTCTCTTCTTGGATGCGGATGAAGTAGCTGATGGAGATGCGATGAAGAAGTGGCTAGAATCGGGGGAATACAAACAGTTAGACGCAGTCCGCTTTGTTTGCCATTTTTACTTTAGATCAGCAAGACAAAGGGCGATGAAAGAAACAAGGTGTGGCTTATTAGTTAGAAAAAGTGCTTTGCAAAGTGAAACTCTTCTTGATGTGCATGAAAGGCGAGGAACTTTCTTATCTATACGTGGGGATCGATTAGAGGATGTAAGGGGCCTTGATGGTCAGCCTCTATTTCATCACTACAGCTGGGTAAAAACAAAGCAAGAGGCAAAGAGAAAAGTGGAAACCTGGGGACATAAAAATGATCGTGTGTGGGACCTTGAGATAGAGCGAGAGTTTTCTGTCAAAGGGTTAAAGGAGGAAATGTATCATCTCAACTATGAATTTGTCGCCCCTTTTTGTAATCCACTTTCAATCAAAATTCCTAGAAACAAGGTTACAGGCCCTTTTCCTAATGTAAAAATCACGGTTCCGACCAAGGTGCTTGAACGTTCAGTAGATCGTCTATTGAATGATCGATAAATTTTTTGCCATCGCATGGTGAATAGGATTTCACCAATCTGGGTTACAAACCCAGTTAATTTGCTTAATTACTGCAAATGTGCGATGGCGCTTTTTTCTCTTACTGGATGTAATCCTTAGATACGAGGTTTTTGAAGGCTTTGATCACACGCCCAGGCATGATGAATTTCTCTAAAGCTTTTGGAATAAGCTTAGGGCGGGCAATGAAGGCCGAACGGTACCAGCCCGGCCGCCAAAGATTGAGCGGCTTTTTGTTTCCTGATACAACAAGAGTGGGGACTTGAAGATTTGAAGCAAGGTGGCATAGATCGCACTCTGGGGCGATGAAGTAGCCTGATTCAAAGATGAGAGAGGCACCATGGGCGAGATTCTCTGATTCGATCATCAAGGGATCAAACCCACATTTTTCAACATCAGTCGCAATCCTTTCAAACTTTTTACGAGCCCATTGAGAGGGGAGAATGCATACTCGTCTTTTATACTTCCGATGTAAAAGGTGTTTTGGGGGAAGCAGTCCATTATTTTTAGAGTGTTCATAGGTTTTAAGTAGTGAGGCAATTGCTAGTGCGATGTTGTCTACCATCGGAATGTGCTTATTAAAGACCCGGTCAAAGTGATTCAAGGGTGGGTGGGTGTATTTCGAATAGATGGGATAGAAGATCGAAAGGAGACCCTTTTGGTGGGCTGCTCCAAGCTTCCGAATTACCTCTTTAATGTAATGAGAAGGGTCGTACTGGACGATTACCAAATCAAGGGAGGCAAGAGAGTTCTCAATCTCTTCAATAGGGGGGCGGAATTGAAATATGTGATCGCCAAACCAGGCCTTAAGTTCGTGCATACGAGAATGGAAAGTAGTCACTTCAGCGCCGACATTTAACAGTCTATGAGATGCCACCATCATCATTAAACCGTCACATATTCTGTCGGAGCAGACTACTCCAACGCGCATCGATGGAATGGGTTCTTGTGTATTCTCTTTCAAATTCGACCAACAAGTGGGATTGTTCAGAGAGTAAAGAATCTACATCATCTTAGGCTTTCTTTCAAGTTTATCTATTGCACTTAAAACTCGAATCATCGATGGCAGTGATCTAGAGCTCAAAATTTGGATTCTGAAAATTTGATAGCGATTGAGGGAGGTCTCTCTAAGATTAGGTGGCACCCAGAGTCGAACTGGGGATCATGGAGTTGCAGTCCATTGCCTTACCACTTGGCTATGCCACCCTATTAAGAGTAGACTATTTTCCATAATCTCTTCAATCTCGTCAACCTTTTACTTTGGTGGTTGCATTTTACATAAAAATGGGAAACAATTGGAGTGGAGTCAAATTATGGATTAACTTAGATAAATACTATAAATAGGAAGAAGATGAGACGACCGTTTCCCGCAGGTGTTCGTAAATTGATCCCCTTGATCTCGCTATTTTTAGTAGGGATTCTTTTCATTGCTTTTGGGGGAACTAAGTATTTAAAATTTGAGCAGATTGCTTATTTTCAAGAAGAGATAATTTTTTTTGTTGCAAGCCACCCTTTTTTATCGCTTGTCATCTTTTTTTTGATCTATTTGATCGTTACCGCTACTTTGATTCCAGGTCTCTTAGTTCTGGATATGGTTGCAGGTTTTATCTTTGTTCAACCAATTGCATTCTTTATTGTCTTAGTTTCTCTCGCATTAGGAGGGATAATTCTGTTTGTCGCCTCAAGGCATGCTTTTAAAGATTTGTTGAAGAATAAAGAGGGGAAGTGGATTACAAAAATCCAAAAGGGGTTTGAAAAATATCAAGATGGGTACCTAGTTTTTCTTCGTGTTGTCCCTTTTTTCCCTTTTGGAGCCATTAGTATTGCTCTTGGGTTTACTCGAATCTCCCTTTTTAAATTTACTTGGACAACGGTATTAGGGAGTCTCCCCTCTATTTTCATTTTGACATCAGCAGGGCGAGAATTAGGGCATCTTGTAAGCGAAGGCTTTTCAGAAAGAGAGTTAATGTCTCCGAGAATTTTGATCATTTACGGTCTCTTCATTGTTGCTGTCCTTGCACCTCTCTTTATTAAGAAAAGTAAGAGGGTCGATAGCATCGACTCCGATGATTGTGATAAGTAACCTCCTTTCACTTGATTCCTAAACATAAGTTTATTACAATTAACCCATGCTGACTCTTACAAAAATTGCAAAATGGTTAGGAGTTAAGGATGTACCTCATCTTCCTATATCAGTCTGTGTCCAAGATAGTCGCCAGGTTGTCACTGGAGCCCTTTTTTTTGCTTTGAAAGGAGAGCGTTCTGATGGTGTCAATTTTCTTCAAGATGTCGCCAATAGAGGTGCCTTTGCTGCGATAGTTCCAAACGATTATGAGGGGCCCGATTTTTCGATGACCCTGTTTCGGGTAGAAGATGTTTTGAGTGCGATGCATAAATTAGCCAAAATGGCGATGCAAGAATACAGCTGCAAAGTGATTGGGATTACTGGAAGTTTGGGGAAGACAACGACTCGGCATTTTCTAACACAGCTGCTTTCGGAAAAATTCAAAGTGGGCTACCCACCGATGAACTACAATTCTCAACGCACCTTGCCTTTAGTTGTCCTCAATGCGAAAGGTGATGAAGATTACCTGATTTTGGAGATGGCAATGACGTGTCCTGGGGAGATTTCCAAACTTGTTGATATAGCTCCACCTAACTACGTCATATTGAGCTCGATTTCGCTTACCCATTACTTTGGCGAGGGGTCACCTTTTAAAACAATGGATGAAGTAGCTAAAGAAAAGGGATCCATTTTGTGTGAGGCTACTGAGTATGCAGTGATTCATACTGACGCAGCGCTCTTTGAAGCTGTTCAAGAGGCATGTTTATGCGATCACACACTTTATCCTCTTGGGTCGAATTTCGTCCTACCCTTTGATGCTGAGCATATGAATGAATGCCTCATGGGGGCGATTGAGATGGCTTTACATCTGGGGCTTTCTGAAGAAGAAATTAGAAGAAAACTCCCTTCCTTGAAGACCTTTGAAAGACGATTTGAAAAAGTTCAAATTAAAGGAATTACGTTTGTCAACGATTCCTACAATGCAAGCCCTAAATCTACGATTGCAGCTTTAAGAAATTTACCTGAAGCAAAGGGGCGAAAGATCATCGTTTTTGGTGGTATTGGGGAGTTAGGGGAATTTAGTTTAGGGGCCCACAGAAGCATTGCACGCGAGGCATTGTCGATTGCCGATGAGCTCCTCTGTCTTGGCCAAGAATGTCAACCGATGGTCGATCTATTTAAGAGCGCAGGAAAAAAGGTCGATTTATTCGTAACGCGCGATGATCTTGAAAAGGCGATGAAAGAGAGGGCTCGAGAAGGGGATGTCGTTTTGGTCAAGGGGTCAAATTACCACAAATTATGGGAGATTGTACCGAAAGAATGAAGATCGTATTGATTGGCAAAGGTGATATTGGCAAATATGTGATTGAAGAGTTAAAAACGGTTGGCGACCTTATTGTCTGTAGTAGATCGAGTAAAGAGTATCCCGTAGATATCACTGATAAAGATTCGATAGAAAAGTTGTTTAAAAAGATTGGTCAATGCGATCATATTCTCTGTATGGCTGGAAAATCAATCCCGGTTCCTTTTAAAGATGCGACAGATGAGCAATTTAAAATCTCCATTGACTCTAAGTTGATGGGGCAGATCAATGTCGTAAGAGTCGGCATGTCCTACTTAAAAAAGGGGGGAAGCATTACTTTGACTACCGGTAGTATGGCTCGTCTATTGATCCCTAATATCACAATACCTGCGTTGGTCAATGTAGCTTTAGAGAAATTCGTTGTCAATGTTGCTTTCGAAATGAAGGATCGATTCCGGATTAATGTTGTTTCTCCCGAGTTACTAATGGATTCTCAGGTTCGGTACGGTGGAAAAGATCTAGATGGCATGCCAGTTGTAACGGGTGATGTGGTCGCAAAAGCCTACAGAAAGGCTCTCGAATCAGAGGTGACGGGGACGGTTATACTGGCAGAAGGACGATAATATGGTTTTAGGATTAGTAAATTGGTTGACGGCATTGGGATTTAAGTTGCCCCACGTTTTTTGTTATGTCTCTTTCAGAATGGTCGCTTGTGCATTTTCTACACTCATTATGACGATCCTCTTCGGGAAAGGATTTATTGCCTCTTTAGCCCGTTTGCGGATTGGTCACAAGATGCGAGTCGGTAGCGTTGCCGTATTAGCGGATGGGTACAAAAAGAGTGAGCAGATTCCCAGTATGGGAGGGCTTCTTTTTATTACGACGATCCTCATATCTGCGCTGATTTGGATTGATTTAACCCATGTCTTCTCATGGATATTGATTTTTACAATGCTTTGGCTAGGATTATTAGGAGCTATCGACGATTATTTGAAAATTAGAGGCAAGAAAGAGGGTGTTTTACCGAAAGTTAAGATGTTGTTTCAATTGGTTTTGGGAATTGCCTTGTCGGCCTATTTGCTTTTGCCCGTTGTCACCAATAATGCCCCTCTTAAACCTCCTAAAGCCAAAGTGCATATCGAACAAACTACACAGGCGATGAGGGAGCTTTCTGTTAAAGAATATGCAACTCATTACTACATTCCTTTTATAAAAAAGCCGATTGTGGTTACGGGGGTTGGGCTTTTAGGTTGTTTTTTTCTGTCGTTGATTGTAATCTCCGGAACTGCGAATGCAGTGAATCTTACCGATGGTCTTGATGGCCTTGCCTCGGGTTTAGTGATGTTGACGTCAGTGGTCCTTGCGATTGTCGCCTTTTTATCGAATCATATTGTTTTTGCAAGCTATTTAAATATCATTTATATCGAGGGTGCCTCCGAAATTGCTGTATTTCTTTGTGCTGTTG
>CAYZDL010000001.1:133196-180610 GCA_964477345.1 uncultured bacterium | reverse complement strand
TGCTTATCCTGCAGAAGTGTTTATGGGAGATACAGGTTCACTAGCGCTTGGGGGAATCCTTGGAGTTGCAGCCATATTACTTAGAAGGGAGTTTTTACTCGCACTGATTGGAGGTGTCTTTGTTATAGAGACCCTTTCAGTGATGATTCAAGTGTTGAGTTTTCGTTATAGAGGAGGAAAGAGGGTGTTCCTTTGTGCACCGATTCACCACCACTTTCAGATGAAGGGGTGGCACGAATCAAAGGTCGTAATCCGATTTTGGATGTTAGGACTCTTGTTTGCACTGCTTGGAATAGCCTCTCTAAAATTTCAATGAAAAAAGTACTAGTTGTTGGATGTGGTGTCAGTGGAAAAGCTGTCATCGATTATTTGATAAAAAAAGAAATTGCAGTGGTTGCTGTCGACAAATCATTGAATAAAGATGTCTTGTGTCCATTATTTGAGGAAAATCACGATTTTGTCCCATTTGATTTTGATCTAGTGGTTATTTCTCCTGGCGTTAAGCTCGATCACACCCAAGTGCTTGCGGCTAGGTCTGCTGGTATAGAGGTGATTGGAGAGGTTGAGCTTGCTTTAAGGCAGATCAACAACCCTGCCATTGGAGTCACCGGGACTAATGGAAAGAGCACAACTGTCTCATTAATTGCGCAAGTTCTGAACCAGAGCTTTGGATTTATCAGGTTGCCGATGCAAAATTTCGCGAAAATCGAAGACCCGCAGTCTGAGAAACCTAAAGCTCAGGTTTTAAAAGCTCATGCTGTCGGAAACATTGGATTGCCTGTAATTTCCCTGGTAGAGGCGATTTCCCCTGACGAGATTTTAGTGATTGAATTGAGTTCATTTCAATTAATGACGATGAGTAAACCCTCTTTAGATGTGGCAATTATTTTGAATATTACCCCTGATCATATCGATTGGCATGGCTCAATGGAGGCTTATCAAGAAGCAAAGTACTCGATTCGGAATTTACTTAAAAAAGGGGGAGAATTTCATTCTTTCCTTCCGAATCTTGAAGCAGCATGGAAAGCATGTGAGCATTTTGGTCTAAGTAGAGAAGCATTTAATCAAAAGGTGGCTGCTTTTAAACCACTTGAACACCGTCTTGAGTACGTAGATGAGATTGATGGTGTAAAATGTATCAATGACAGCAAGGCCACCAACATTGCATCTCTTGAGCATGCCCTTCGGAGCATAGAAGGCAAAGTTATTTTGATCATGGGTGGCATCAACAAAGGGGTAAGCATGGCTCCCATCGCTGACCTCATTGAAAATAAAGCTCGCGCTGTAATGTTGCTTGGACAGAGTAAATACGTTATTGCAAGTGAGTTATCAAAAAATACAAGCTCTGTTATTGTCGAGACACTAGAGGAAGCCATTCAAAAAGGATTGCAACATGCAAAGAGAGGTGATACTCTACTGCTTGCACCAGGGTGTTCGAGTTTTGATATGTTTCAGAATTATATGGAGCGAGGGGAAGCTTTTAAAAGGGACATAAAGAAAATCCATGAATCGAAGGGATACAGTACTTGTTGCGGTTCTCGTTAATGTAGGGCTGGTTGTTGCTTTATTTGTGTTCGGTATTAAGCCGGCATCTTCAATAGAACTTGCTAAACTCAATGAAGTAAAAAAAAATGAGAAGATAGAGGAAACAGGCTCCAAGAAAAGGGATGAAGTGACGGCAATCGATCAAGTCGATCAAATTTTGAGTAAATACATGGCTCAGGATGAGGTTAAGGAGATTGAACCTGTGGAAGTTAAGAAAATGGTTTCTAATTTAATTGAGCCAACTCCTGCCATCTCATCTCAAGAGAAGAAATCAACACATCCATTAATGAAGGAAGTTATTGTACGACAGGGAGATGTGCTTGAAAAGATCGCAAAAGTCAATCAGACGACTGTCGAAGAGATCATGCGGGTGAACGGATTGACCCATAGCCGATTACATATTGGCCAAATTTTGAATATACCGTTGGGTGGTGGTACGCTGCCAAGTGTTGTCAAAGCAGCTCCCACTGTTGCTAAAGAGGTCAAGTACTATGTCGTCAAGAATGGCGATAATCCTTGGACAATCGCCATCAAGAACAAGATCCGTGTGGAAGAACTTCTTAGATTAAATAATCTAGATGAGGCAAAAGCCAAGAAGTTGAAACCGGGTGACCGTTTGCGAATACAGTGAGACATTCTGTAAATGAAGACGATTATAACGTTATTTGCCTTAATTCTCTTCCTCTTCTCTGTTGGACTAATTATGATTTTCAATACAACATCAGCAGAGATCATGGGAAGGGAGAGTTTAATTGATCCCCATTTTGCAATGCTCAAGCAGATCAGCTTTTCTTTGATTGGACTTATTCTCTCCTCAGTAGTTTTTGCCTTTGGGTATCGAAAAATGATTACCTATTCACCCTTGTTTTTCGGGGGGCTGGTAATCCTTCTTGCTGCTGTCTTTATTCCAAAAATTGGGATGCAAATTAATGGAGCCCACCGTTGGGTGAATATAGGGGGAATCTCTCTACAACCTTCAGAGTTTGCAAAGGTGATTCTCCCCCTCTTTTACCTCTATTTGATGAAAACAAGGCAGACCGATAAAACATTTTGGTCGTTTGTGAAATGGCAGATCCCTTTCATGATTCCGATTTTTATGATTGTTATTGAGCCAGACAATGGAACAGCGGCGATACTGCTCACGACCTTGGTTGTATTGTTTTTCCTCACAAAGGTTAAATGGGTCTATTGGGTCATTCCAATTACGATTGTTGTCATGAGTGGTGTGACTCTCGCGTACAATATGAAGCATGCGCGCGATCGTATTTATATTTATCTTCATCCAGAAGCCGATTTACTTGGGAAAGGGCATCAGCCGTATCAGGCAAAAATTGCTGCAGGTTCGGGAGGGTTTTTTGGAAGGGGTCTTGGGGAAAGTTTACAAAAGCTCAATTATCTACCAGAGGCAAGATCCGACTACATTGCAGCTATATATGCTGAAGAATTTGGATTTATTGGGATTTGCTGTTTAATACTGCTTTATGTAGGTATCGCCCTTTTAGGATTTCGGATAGCAAGTGCAAGCCCTGATGTTTGGGGACACTATCTTGCATCGGTTCTCACTTTTATGATTGCGTTTCAGGCATTTCTCAATTTAGGTGTTGTTTCGGGTGTTTTGCCGAGTAAAGGAACCAATTTGCCTTTCTTTAGTCAAGGAGGATCCTCTTTGTGGTCAAATATGATCATGATCGCCCTTCTTATCAATATTCACATCACGACAATTAGAGAAAGAAAATCACAACTGAGGTCAGCTGTATGAAGAAAATAGTGATTGCTGCAGGAGGAACAGGTGGGCACATCATTCCTGCAATGACCTTAGGAGATGAACTTCAAAAAGATCCAAATTGCAAGATTGAATACATGGGGGTGTTGCTTTCAGAGAATCGATTTTTTGATAAATCTGGAAGAGATTACACCGACGTTGATGGGGCGAACTTTTCCAAAGGGTTTTTCTTCGGATTAAAGAAGATCTTAAAAGGGTTTTGGCAAGCGCGCAGAGCGTTGAAAAACTCAAAAGCCAATCGAGTCATCGGGTTTGGAAGTTTTCATTCGCTGCCTGTTGTTTTAGCAGCATGGTCCCTTGGTATCCCTTTTGATATTGTCGAATTAAATACTCTACCAGGAAAAATTAATCGGTTTTTTTCAAGGTGGGCTCAGCACGTCTTTATTCACTTTGATCCTTCCAAAAATAGGCTCCAAGGAAAGCCGACTTTTATTAATTATGCCTTGAAAGAAAAGAGATCCGAGATCACAAAAAAAGAGGCAATTGCAAGTTTTGGGCTCGAGCAGGGGGTTAGGGTTTTTTTGATTTTTGGGGGTTCACAAGGAGCTCAGAAGATCTCAGAAGCTTGGTTTGACGCCTGTGTAAAGCTAGAGGAAAAGTTTCAAGTAATCCATATCACGGGTGATGTAGAAAGAGCATTGACCTTTTATCGAAAACACAAAATTAGGGCTTTTGTCTCTACTTTTATCAAAGAGATGGACCTTGCCTATAAGGCGGCTGACCTTGCGATTTGTCGTGCAGGTGCGGGAGCAATTCGTGAAATGCTCATTTTTGAATGTCCTGCGATTCTTATCCCCTTTCCAAAATCTCTCGATAGTCATCAAGACTTTAATGCTCTTTTTATGCAAGATGAAATTGGTGGAGCGATCTATTTAAAAGAGAGTCGTTTAGAAGAAAAACTACTCTTCCATATAGAGGAGATATTTTCAGAAGATGAAAAAAATCACCTCCTTATGAGACAATCTCTCTCTCAATATAAAGCCAAAGAAAAAAGAGAAAATCTTGCGGACTATATTAGAGTCCTCTAGGAGGGAATCGTGAAAGAGGGATATCATTTTATTGGCATAGGGGGCGTAGGAATGAGTGCTCTTGCTCACATTTTGCTTGGTTTAAACATTAAAGTGAGTGGAAGTGATAGTAAACGCTCGGCCATTACAGAAGGGTTGACTGAAAGGGGGGCTGTTGTCTCTTACGTTCAAAAAGGCTCCAACGTTACTGAAGGAAAAACAATCGTCTATAGCACCGCAATCAAAGAGGATAATCCTGAATATATTGAAGCCAAGAGACTTAATCTCCCTATCTTGCATAGAAGCGACCTACTTTCGACACTCATGGCAGAGAAAAAAGAACTTGTGATTGCAGGAGCTCATGGAAAGACGACGTGCACTTCATTATTGGCTCATGTTTTGAAAGTGGCGAACTTTTCCCCCTCATATGCGATTGGTGGGTGCAGCCCCTCTTTGGAGGCAAATGGCTGGAGTGGGGAAGGGGAGTATTTTGTCGTTGAAGGGGATGAGAGTGATGGTTCCTTCCTTAAAACAAATCCTTATGGAGCTATTCTCAATAATATTGATTCAGATCACGTAGGATATTACTGGGAGACCTATGACGATTTACTCGAAGCCTACAAAGAATTTATCGGTCTCATCCAGAATCGAAATCTCTTTGTCTACAACTTCGATGATCCTACGTTGAAAAAGTGGGCTTTGGATGGGACAACTTTTGGGTTTTCTTCAGGTGCAGATGTTCGTGCAGAAAACATTGTAGAAGACGGCTTTGGAATGGTGTTTGATATCATCGATGAGAACAAAGTCCTTCGTGATATTCGTCTTTCATTGGTAGGCAGACATAATGTATTAAATGCCACCGGTGTTTATGCACTTGCGAGTAGACTTGGAGTTCCTCATGAGGCGATCAAAGTGGCTTTTTCCTCCTTTAAAGGTGTGAAAAGACGCATGGAAGTCAAAAGTGAGAAAAATAACATTTACGTTATTGATGACTATGCTCATCATCCAAAGGAGATTTTGGAGACTGTGGGTGCTGCCCAGAGGGCTTTTCCATTAAAACGGGTCATAAAAGTAGTCCAACCTCATCGATACACCCGTGTGGCTTCACTTATTGAAGAGTTTATCGAGGCACTCTCAAAAATTTCGGAGAACCTAATCGTCACTGAAATCTGTGAGGCTGGAGAATCTCCTGATGGGTTGATAACCACGGAGAATTTTCTTGATGCCCTTGAAAAAGAAACAGAATTTCAATATGTTCCCACAGAAAGTTTGACTCCCTATCTACTAAAAATTGTTCAGCCCGGCGATATTGTTTTAATGATGGGGGCCGGCGACATCACCCGTGAGAGCTTTAAACTTTCTGAAAAACTTAATCAAGAAAGTGAACTACTAATCAAGTAGACTATGAACCTGCTGAAGTCTAAAAAAATAGTAGTTGTGGCTGTCTCATTAGTTTTTATTACAACTACGTCTATTTTTACGATCTATCGGATTGCTCGTTATGTAGAGGTAGAGAGAATTCTAAATCCTGATTATGTTTTGGATACGATCATTCAGACAGGGCCCGTTAGGGAGGCACTTCCAACGGTCTTATTGGCCGAACTTCTTGATCTTTCTGTGGACAAACCAACAAATTACTTCGCATTTGATGAGGCAAAAGCATCGCGAAAATTACTAAATTGTCCGGTGATTACCTACGCTCATGTAAAAAAAATAAAGCCTAATAAAGTCTACATTGATTATGAATTACGACGTCCTATTGCTCTTTACGCCGATTTTGAAAATATGGCGATCGATGTAGATAGGCAAATTTTCCCCCTTATGCCCTATTTTTCTCCAAAGCAACTCCCCGAAATCGTTTTAGGCGAACACAAATTTAGTCATATTGTTACAGGGGAAAAGATAGACCTTGCTTTCTCTGTCTTTTTGACCTTTTGCTATGCTGGATTAGGAGAAGACTCTACAATTTTACGGATTGATGTTTCGAAAGCCTATTGCCCCAGTTATGGAAAGCGAGAAATTATTGTTGTTGTCGAGCATAAACAAGAAAAACACTACCTTAGGTTAACGGAAAAGAACCTTTCTACCGGAATTGCTAACTATGTGTCGTTAATTCAAAATCTTGAATCTCAAAAGGCAACCCGCGTAATCGATCTAAGGATAGAGAAACTTGCCTACGTCGAAGATATATCTACTTAAACAGACTTTTCCCCAAGTGTTAAAGATCGCCACTACATCTTCTAATTTGGGATTTTGGAGAAATTTCAGATCTCTCATAACTCCCTCTGCCTGATATTTTGTGAATTCTTCTTTAGTAAGACGAAGAACAAGCTCTTTGAAAAAGGGTCTATCGACTCTGTATAGTGAAGAGCTGAATTAGAATAAAGCATACAGACCTGAGTTTTTGCAAATTATTTTGCACATAATCGAATCATAATTATTTTCATATAAAAGTAAACAATTAGTTAAGATTTCTTTTAGAGAATAAAAAAATCAGATCCCTCTGTTCAGAAAAACCTTGAAAGGAATTTGCAAACGTCAGAAAATCCCTTAGGACGATATGGGAGGTAAATAGAGATGAATTTATCACAAAATGAGCTCGGAGAGAGAGTAATTATACGATGCGAAGGTCGATTAGATGCGATGACTTCTCCTCAGTTGGAAACTGCAATGAATACTTGGGTTGAAAAAAAACGAAACCACATCTTGATCGATTTTAGTCGAATAGACTATCTTAGTAGCGCCGGGATGAGGTTGTTATTGTCGATGACGAAAAGACTTCGTGCTGATCATGGAAAATTAGCCTTATGTTCAATTCACGACGATGTGATGGAGATTATCAAAATGGCAGGATTTGAACAGATTTTAAATATCTATGGTTCAGAGCAAGAGGCGATTAAATCTTTATAAACGGTTCGAATGGAATCCGAAGTACCCTGCTTACGAGAGTCGGTAGGACTTTCTGAAAAAGAAAGAAAACAACAAAAAGCCCCTTTTAAGCGGAAAAAGGTCCTCGTCATTGCGGGACCGACGGCTACGGGCAAGACTGAGCTCTCCCTCATCATTGGCAAAGCCTTGGGAGGGGAGATCATTTCTTGCGATTCGATGCAAATTTATTGTGACACAGACATAGGAACAGCAAAAGTTACTAAAAAGCAAAGGGTGCAAGTCCCTCATCATTTAATAGATATTCGACATATTCACGAACCATTCAATGTAGTGAATTTCTACGATGAGGCAAAGGCCTCTTTGCAGGAAATTCTTTTAAAAGGGCGTGTGCCGATTGTTGTAGGAGGAGCTGGTTTTTACATCCATACCTTTTTGTATGGTCCTCCTAAAGGCCCTCCTGCAGATGTCGATCTAAGGGTAAAATTGGAGAGTGATTTCGAGAAATTTGGCGCAGAGATGCTCCATCAAAAATTGAAAGAATTTGATCCTGATTATGCAAATTCAATCACCATCCAGGACCGGCATAAGATCATCCGTGCCTTAGAAATTATTACAATTACAGGGAAGAAAGTTTCTGAAATCCCTAAACCTAGCCAAGAAGATTTAGAAAGACACTTAGATTTTCGTTGTTGGTTTGTCTATTACCCTAAAGAGACACTTTACAATCGAATTGAAGAAAGATGTGACCAAATGATCTCAGCAGGTCTTTTGGAAGAGGTGATTCGGCTTAAAGAAATGGGATTGGAGAAAAATGCCTCAGCAGCCAACTCAATTGGATATCGTCAGTGCTTGAAATATTTACAAACAGCTCAAACCCATGAAGATTGGCAAGAGTGTGTCAGAGAATTCAAACGGGCATCTCGAAATTATGCTAAGAGACAGTTTACTTGGTTTCGCCGTGAGCCGCTTTTTCGTTGGCTAAATCTTTACGAGTCTTCATTGGAACACGCAGCTGAAATCATCATACAAGATCTAGAACAGAACTAAGAGACCGTCTACGGAGGGAATAGATGTCAAAGATAAAAAAATATGAGTTTAATCAATGGAGTCCTGCTTTAGACGATTCGATTGTCTCTGACTGTGTGGACGAGCTTGAAAAAGGAAATCTTCTTTTTTTCCCCCAACTTGCATTTTTCCTCTCTGGTAAAGAGACAACGTTATTTTCTCCCCATATACTCTCAGAAAATCATAAAAATGTGAGCTATGATCGAAAGAAGGATCTTTTGCAGGGGTGCCAAGGTCCCGATTCTGAAATTGCTACTGTTCATCAAATGATGCGTAGATTTTCAGAAGAGAGCGAAGCTTTCGTGAAGGCGATACTTCCTCACTATCAAAAGACCCTTCAAATTGGAAGAACAAGCTTTCGTCCTGCAGAAATAGCGGGGAGAAAGGCGGCTTCCTATAAAAAAGATGATACCCGAATCCACGTAGATGCGTTTCCTTCTACACCAACCCAGGGCAAGAGAATTTTGCGATTTTTCTCGAATGTCAATCTAGAAAATAAGCCCCGTGTTTGGAAAGTTGGTGAACCGTATGAAGAAGTCCTCAGAAAGTTTGCGTCAAAAGTTCACAAGCCTTTCCCCATGAAACACCTATTGCTAGAAAAAATCGGAATTACAAAAACTAGGCGATCAATGTACGACCATTATATGTTGAAAATTCACGATATGATGAAAAAAGACATGAACTATCAACAACAGGTCGATCATGAAATGATCCAATTCCCTTCAAAGACAAGTTGGTTATGTTTTACTGATCAAGTTTCACATGCGGCGATTTCAGGTCAATATGTCTTTGAACAAAGTTTTTATCTTGAACCAGCAGAACAAAAATTTCCTCAAAGGGCACCCATTGCAATGATTTCCTCATATACCTGAACCAACTTAGCTATATACTTAAATTGAAGTATTTATTAATCTTTCCCCAAGATTTTTTTAAGAGCACTTTATGAATATAGAGAGTTTAGATCGTCGCTTTGATGAATGCAAAGATAAGATAAATCTAATGGCTTTAGTTGATCAGAAGCTAGCTTTTGCAATCGAGTTTATGAAAGAGGCGCTCTCTAATGGACGCAAAGCAAGATTTCGCGATTTTTGGCGTATGAAGAAGATCTGTTTAGATTTATTCAAATCTGAAATTCCTAAAGCAAAGAGAGCTGTTTTTTGGTCAGATTATACAGCGCTCCTTTCAGAAGCTCATGCGTTGCAAAAAATCATTGAAGAACAGACGGGTTTTCAAGCAGAGCAGATATCCCTTGCTATTGATAGCTTAGAAGAGGAAAAGAAAGAGGGTGAAATAGGATTAAGTCAGGAAGATGCAGATCTTTTTGAAACTGTTGATCGAACAGGCCTCATAGCTCGCCTTTACAAGATGTCTCTCTATTACCAGACGCTTCGTGAGCAGGCACTTTCTTACCGTAAAGAAATACTGGTGCTTGAGATACGCATTAGTTTGAAAAATAAATTGCTCAATAGATTGTCGAAGATTTGCGATAAGATTTTTCCTAAGAGAAAAGAGCTCCTTTTGGATTTGACTAAAGCATTTTCTGGCATTGTTACCGAATATGTTGAGACCCATTTTGATTTAGGTGAAAAGCAAATAAAGAGTCGTCCTCCGTTTTTTCATCTGAGAGAAAAAATCAAATCGTTTCAATTAGCATTAAGAAAGCTGTCTATTTCAAATGAGTCTTATCAACGTATCCGTACCCAATTAGGTGAATGCTGGGATGTTATTTCTGTTGCTGAAAAGGAATTGAAGAAAAACACTCTTTTAAAAAAGCAAGAAAAGATCAAAGTTGGAATGGTCGAAGATGAAAAGAAAAAGAGAGTTAAGCAGCAAGAGCAGGAGAGAAAAGAAAAGCTAAATGAGATCGTTGAAAAATTAGATAGTTTAAGGACGAAAGCCAAGAGAATGAAGCTTGAAAATTTGATTGAGCAATTTGATGAGCTTCGACTCGCAGAAGTTCATTTTGATTCTTGGGATAGGCCTAGAATTCTCTTTGAATACAAAAAACAGGTTCTTAAATACATAGTCATTGATAAAAAAATACGGGCAGGAGAAGAGATAGAGGCCGAGTTATTAACTCTATACAAAGAAATAAAGCAGTTGATTGAAAGAATAAAGGGAACTCGAGCAGGATGTGGCCTTGACATTGAATTTGCCTTTTTACTCGATGAGTTGATCTCTGAAGGTAAAGAGATAGTGGTTGAAATTGAGGGGAAATTTTGAGGATTGGGATATTCGGGGGGACATTCGATCCAGTTCACAATGGCCATGTACATTTAGTCCAGGAGATGAGTAAGGCGCTTCATTTAGATTTGATAATTGTTGTTGTCGCTAATCTCTCCCCATTTAAATTGGAATACCCACCTATTGCAAAAGCGATTGATAGATTGGAGATGGTAAAGTTGGCTTTTAGAGAGGTCAAAGGGGTTGTCGTTTCTCCTATCGAAATTAATCGAGGAGGCACTTCCTATACAATCGACACGGTGAAAAAAATTTTGAAGGATTACCCAGACGACGAGATGTTTCTGCTATTAACACAGGATGCTGTAGACTCGTTCGAGAACTGGAAGGATTCTCATGAAATAGAGAGTTTAGTCAAAGTAGTTTTTGCCATCGATCAAAACAGCAAATTTAAGTTTGACAATAGATTTTTTTGCTCAATTCCATGGGTAAGGTCTTCTAGTACAGAGGTAAGGAATAGACTTTTCGCTCGGGAAGATGGTAGACAATTTCTTTCACCAAAAGTTCTGGACTACATTGCAAAACATCAACTATACTCTAGGGCATATGACAATGAATAGTAAAGATTTAATACAAAAGATCTCTCAAGTCGTCAATGACAAGAAGGGACTTAATATTTTAGTGCTTAGCGTAGGTCATTTTTCTACGGTGACCGATTATTTGGTTATTGCAGAGGGAAATGTCGAGAGGCACGTGATGGCTATAGCTCAAGCGGTAGTTTCTGAAGTGAGGGACGATTGTGGTATAAGACCCCATCATGTAGAGGGGCTTCACTCAGGAGATTGGATTTTAATCGATTATTGTGATGTGCTAGTTCATCTTTTTATGCCAGGTATGAGAGAGAAATTTCAACTTGAAGAGTTATGGTCAGGGGGAAAAACTGTAGATTTAAATCTTTCTCTTACTGTGTAACTCTCAAAACACTTAGAAGTTGAAAAATGAAGGCAGTCTCTATAGAATTGTCATGAAAAAACTTTAAGGTGCGTCAATGCAAAGAAAAAGAGTTGTAATTACCGGAGTGGGTTTAGTTTCATGCTATGGTGCTGATCCAGATGAGTTTTACTATAATCTTTTAGAGGGCAATAGTGGCGTTGATTTTATTCAGGATATTGACCTGTCAAGTCTTCAGACTAGATTTGGGGCCCGTGTTAAAAATTTTTCTGCTGAATCAGTTCTTGAAAAGAAACAAGCTCGTCGCATAGATCTATGCATTCCTTATACAATCTCTGCCGGTCGCGATGCGGTTACCCGTTCAAAATTAGACCTTACAAAACTTAATAAATTGCGTGCTGGAGTGATTGTAGGCTCCGGAATGGGGGGGATGAACACCTTTCTTGAGAACGCAAAGACATTAGTTCAAAAGGGTCCGGACCGTGTTTCTCCATTCTTTGTTCCTTTTATCATTACAAATATGTGCGGTGCTATGCTTGCCATAGATCTGGGATTCAAAGGACCAAATTATTCAATTTCGACAGCATGTGCTACCTCAAACAACTCGATGTTGGCTGCAGCGGAACATATTAGACAGGGCCATGCCGATGTTATGTTAACAGGTGGTGTGGAAGCCACGATGAATCAACTATGCTTTGCTGGATTTTGTGCTTTAAGGGCAGTTTCTAGAGGGCCTGTACCTCAAGAGGCTTCAAAACCGTGGGATGTCAAACGTGATGGATTTGTCATTGGAGAGGGGGCGGCGGTCTTTGTTTTTGAAGAGCTAGAGCATGCCTTGAAAAGGGGAGCGCCTATCTTAGCTGAATATATGGGTGGTTTTACAACTTGTGATGCTCATCACATGACTGAACCGACACCTGATGGCTCAGATGTTGCAAGATGTATCGAAGAGGCACTTAAAGATGGAGGATTGAGACCTGATCAAATTGATTATATCAATGCCCATGCGACATCGACACCAGTAGGGGATTTATGCGAAGTGCGCGCTATTAAAAAGGTGTTTGGGCCCACTTTAAATAGGATAAAAATTAATGCAACAAAATCGTTAATCGGTCATGCGCTGGGTGGTGCGGGCGCTTTGGAAATGGTTGCGGTACTTAAGGCAATTGAGACGGGAATGCTTCATCCTACAATCAATTTGACCGAGCCTGAAGCAGAACTTGAAGATATTGATGTAGTCGCTGGGAAAGCGAAAAGACACGTTGTGGAACATGCAATCTCTAATTCATTTGGATTTGGAGGGCACAATGCAGTGGTGGTTGTTTCTAAATTTCGGGAAAACCGCGGATAATGAAGAAGGATTTTTCTTTTGGTATAGTTCCTGTTCATGTAACTGAAAAAGAAAGATACGAAGTCTTCATCATACGTCATTTGGGAGGGCATTGGAGTTTTCCTAAAGGGCATGCAAATGAGGGAGAGACCCAAATTGAGACGGCTATGCGTGAGCTCAACGAGGAGACAGCCCTCAAAATCAAAAAAGAGCTTCTCTCAGATGTTGTTTTGACCGAGCAGTACTCTTTTCGTGCAGGAAAGGAACATATCCTCAAAACAGTTCAATATTTCATAGGTGAAGTGATAAATCCATTTGAGTCCGAAATTGACAGATCTGAAGCTGTCGAGGGAAAATGGGTAGATATCAATGAAGCGCCGATGCACTTGACTTTTGAAGAAGCTCGTCGAATTTGCCGTGAAGCGGCACAAATTTTACAAGGTAAATGAAGATGAAAGAGAATAAAATTTTCTTATATCAAAGGCGGTTTTCACTTGTAGAGGGGAGTGCTAAACAGATCATCCTCGGTTTGATGGCATCAATCGCACTAGCGCTTTGTGCAAAAATTCAGTTTTATTTATCCATTTCTCCGGTCCCTTTTGTCATGCAAAATACCCTCTTGTTATTCTTTGCTGCAGGGCTTGGAAGGAAAGGGGCACTGGCCATGGTATTGGCCTTTCTTGGTCAGGGGGCGTTCGGATTACCTGTTTTTGCAGGGGGCGTCGGCGGTCTTGCAATTTTGCTCGGACCAGCAGGCGGGTATTTGGTTGGATACGCTGTAGCAGCATTCTGTGTTGCGTGGTTACAAGAAAAAAGAGATTGCCACTCTTCTCGAACCCTTTTTATTGACATAGCTCTTGGTGGCTTTGTTATTTACTTTTTTGGAGCCCTTCATTTAGCAACATTTTTAGGAGGTCTATCAAAAGCAATCGTGGTAGGGGTCATTCCATTTGTATTGACAGATCTTATAAAGGTGGCGGCGTTGACAACATTAGCTTCGTTAGTGACTCGTTCTCACTCTTCCGTGTAAGTTTGAATACCGATGAGTATGGATCTCCATGTGTGAAGCAATGTCAAATTGAACATCTTCTCCAATGGGTCTTAGGGAAAAACTGTGATCAGCATCAGGATGACGTGGTAGAGAAACAGGTAATCTCGAGCGGGCTACTTTAGCGCACGGATCTGCATCGTTTTTCGTGCTCTTGTTATGTGTGGTTTGGGTCTCAGACAAGCGTTTGGGTATGTGGCTTCTAGAGTTTGGTTCCATCTTTTCCATATGTATTCCTTCCATTTGAAAGTTGGGAAATTTTCATTGCCTTTGTCTTTTAACAAAAGGCCGCTTCTCGGTTGGCTAGCGTTTGCTTAAGCTCGTGCGTCACCTTCGAAAAATTCCCAACCTTCAAAGGTCAGGAGTATTCTTCTCCAAGAAATCATGAACATTCTCTAATAATTTTTATACTAAACAATTTCTCATGTCAATTAAATCCGTTATTCTTGTTTTCACTATTGTGAGAAGGATGGATAGTGAAAGATTTTTTCTTACCCCTTTTTTTCTCTTCCAATAGAACCTGCTCTTTAATTTCTTCCATCAAAGTGCGAATCTTTGGCATGAGATCCTTTGATTCGGTCTTATTCAATGGTCTTTTTTTCATAATTCCTAATTGATTAAGATATTCAAATCAAAAGTCAAGTATATCCTGCTTTTTATTATGGTTTTTTAATTAATCCATAGCGACTTGGAATGGAGAAATATCTTTTAAAAAAGGTTCAAATCGTTTATAAATATACTTTCTACTAAACGGTCTCTAAGAAAGTTTTTAAGCACTCTCTAGGACTGTCACCAAAGGTTGGCCAGATTATGTTCAGGTATGCGTTTCTTAAGGTTTTACAACTCTTGTTGAAAGTAGGGCTTAGCCTACGATACAAAATCGATGTAAAAGGGAGAGAGGTTCTTAAGGATCCTAGGCTTCAGGGTAAGGGAGTTTTAGTGCTACCAAACCACACGGCTGAAGTTGAGCCATTTATGATTATGATGCTCTTAGGGGCCGATTTTAATTTGAAACCCCTTGTAACCGAATCTTACTATTACTATCCATTTGCTCGATTTTTTATGAAACTTGTAGGGGCTAAGCCTGTTCCTGAATTTGATCGTGCAGTAAATGATTATAAATTAAAGAAAGCCGAAGAGTTATTTCATAGTGTAGTTACAGGATTAGATAGTGGTCAGCACGTCCTTCTTTATCCAAGTGCAGGGTTAAAAGATTCAGGAAAGGAAAAGATTGGAGGAAGATCGCTTGCCCACGCAACGATTCAAGAAACAAAAAATACAGAGATTTTACTTGTAAGGGTGACAGGTCTTTGGGGTAGCCTTTTTTCAAAGGCTTATACAAAAGAAACCCCCGACTTTTGGACAATTCTCTTCAAAGGGATTTTTATTGGTCTTCGGAATTTGATTTTCTTTACCCCTAGAAGAGGGGTGACGATTGAGTTTTCATTGCCCGATCAAAATTTTCCCAAAAACGGGACGAGGATGGAATTTAACCGTGCTTTGGAAAAATTTTACAACCATTATCAGACAAAAGATGGGAAGATTGTTGATAGTGAGGCGCTTTCCCAAGTTCCCTATTCATTTTTGTCAAAGAGAGTTCCGGAAGTGCCTCTGAGTACTCGACGTACTGAGACAATGTCAGATCTTTTCGTTCCGAATCACATTCGACAAGATATTATGTATCAATTATCTGAGCTATCAGAAAAATCTGTGAAAGAGATTGATGATTACCAAGACCTAGTTCAAGATGTCGGCCTTGATTCACTCAATATTGCATCACTCTATTCTTACCTTGAGACTCATTACGATATTGATCGTACTATTGAGCCAGTCGATCTAAAAACGGTCCAAGATCTGTTCAAAGCTGCAATGCATGTCAAAGGAGATAAAAAAGGAGGGAGAAAAGAGGAAAAAAGTGTTGGAAAGTCCTCCTGGCCAAGGCTCAAAAAAAGTCGGCCTGATCCAAAATACCCTAATAGCGATTCAGGAACTCTCATTGAGACGTTTCTTAGGCAGTGTGATCGGATGGGAAATCATGCCGCAACAACTGATATGGCGACTGGGGTGATGACCTTTGCGATGTTAAAGCGTACTGTAGTCATTCTTTCTCGCAAAATTGAAAAAATGGAGGGGGATTATATTGCGATCATGCTTCCTTCCTCAAATGCAGCAAATTTATTCGTTTTGGCAACTATGCTGGCGGGTAAAGTCCCCGTACCTTTAAACTGGACTGTCGGACCTTATTTCATGAACCATGCAATCGACTTAATGGAAATCAAGCATGTGATCACTTCTGCCCGATTTTTGCAAAGACTTGACAGTGTCGATTTGGGAAAAGCCATCGACAAATTTGTTCTAGCTGAAGATTTAAAAGCTAGTCTAACGTTGATGGAAAAGCTTTCAGGAGCACTACTCGCAAAACGATCAGCCAGAAAGATTTTGGAAAAATCAAAGGCATGTCGAATAAGAGAAAATGATACAGCTGTTGTCCTATTTACAAGTGGTACTACTGCACTTCCAAAATCTGTTCCCCTCAGTCATAAGAACATCCTATCAAATCAAAAATGTGCTGTTGACTCGATTGATCTCAACACTAATGACGTAATCATGATGGCTTTGCCCCCATTCCATGTGTTTGGACTTACCGTCGGGCTGTTGCCTATCTTAACTGGAGCAAGAGTTGTCTTCTCTCCGGATCCTCTTGATGGGGCGACGATTGCACGGGAAATTTTGAAATGGCGCGTTACCATGATCGTATTGGCACCTACATTTTTTTCTCACCTTTTCAGAGTTGCTACTTTGAGTCAGCTAAAGTCTATCCGTCTTTTTGTCTCTGGGGCTGAAAAGGCACCTGAATCTTTGATGAATTTTGTAACTAAACTAGGTGGTGATGTTTGGTTTGTAGAGGGTTATGGGTTAACAGAAACAAGCCCGATCATCTCTGTAAATCAGATTTATTCAAGACCCCGCGGAGTAGGAAAGGTTTTGCCCTCCTTAAAGCTTGCGATCATAGACCCAGAAAGTAAGAAAAAGCTCGATGTAGGTCAAATTGGTGAAGTGTGTGTAGCCGGAGATTCGATATTTAGAGGCTATTATAAGCAAGATAACACTGATTATTTTGTGACTGTCGATGGAGAATCTTACTTTAGAACGGGTGATTTGGGGCATACTGATGAGGAAAATTATCTCTACCTTCAAGGACGAATGAAGCTTAGCTTTAAGAGAGGCGGGGAAATGATCAACGTCGTTGCCATTGAATCGGCCATACTGCAAAAAGCTAAAGAAAAAGGGTGGGTAGCTTTCGATATTAATCACTCTCCTTTTGCTTGTGTACCGAGAGAGATGCCTACGGGAACTACAAAAGTCGTATTATTTACTGAGATTCCTCTTACATTAGAGCAGGTAAATGCAGCGTTGATTGAAGCTGGATTTTCAAGGCTCTACAAGGTTAGCGAAGTTAAAATAATCGATCAAATTCCTATGTTGAAGTCTGGCAAAGTATGCCTACGCAAACTCTTTGAACTACTTAGCCCAAATGGTACTCAGTCACCAAGTAAATGATGATGAAGATTTACGATACCAAATTAGAAAAAAAGGTAGAACTACGACCTGAAGTTGACAATACCTTGAGGATGTATACTTGCGGTCCCACGATCTATAATTTTGCCCATATTGGGAATTTAAGAACGTATGTGTTTGAAGACCTTTTGCGCCGAACGATTTTGTTTTCAGGAATGAAACTTTTCCATGTGATGAATCTCACTGATATCGATGATAAAACGATACGTTCATCGATTGCAGCAAATCTCCCTTTAAAGGTCTTCACCGATCAGTTTCAGGAAGCATTCTTCGAGGATTTGAGAGAGCTCAATATTCAACCGGCAGAGGTTTATCCAGCGGCAACTGATCACGTGGAAGAGATGATCTCCATGATCGATTCGCTCTTAAACAAAGGGTATGCTTACACAAGTGGGGATGGTAACGTTTTTTATCGGATATCGAAGTTTAAAGAGTATGGGGCTTTATCCCATATTTGCTTAGACGAGCTGAAGGTGGGGGCCTCAAATAGGGTAGATCTCGATGAGTACGATAAAGAAAACATCTCCGATTTCGTTTTGTGGAAAGCTTATGAACCAGATAGAGATGGCGACATTTTTTGGGACTCTCCTTGGGGAAGGGGGCGACCCGGTTGGCATATCGAGTGTTCGGCAATGGCGATCAAATATTTAGGCGAGACGATCGATTTGCATGTAGGGGGGGTCGACAATATTTTTCCTCACCACGAGAATGAGATTGCCCAGTCAGAGGCTTGCACCGGAAAGTGTTTTTCTCGTCACTGGATGCACTCTTATCATCTGATCGTCAATGGAAAAAAAATGTCAAAGAGCCTCGGAAATTTCTATACTTTGAGAGATTTGCTGGAGAAGGGGTACACAGGTAGAGAGATCCGTTATCTTCTTTTATCGACCCACTATCGGACGCAGTTAAACTTCACCTTTGAAGGGCTCGATGGAGCGAGGCAAACACTTCGACGAATTGATGATTTTGTCGAACGGATGCAAAAAATTGAGACAATAAATGGCCATTTTACTGATGTTAAGTCACTTGTCGAAGATCTAAAAAATCGATTTAGAGAAGAAATTTTCGATGATTTGAACATCTCAGCAGCTATTTCTCATCTTTTTGACTTCATTAGGAAGATTCATAGTGAAAATGATCAGGGGAATATTGGACAAAAAGAGGCTCAAATCGTTTTAGCTACAATGAAAGAGCTTGATCAAATTCTTGGAGTTGTTGAAAAAAAAGAAGTCCCTATTCCCAAGGAAGTCCTTAAGCTTTTCGAAGATAGAGAGAACGCACGCAAACGAAAAGACTGGGCACTAAGTGATAGACTTCGACAAGAAATCGAGACCTTGGGTTTTGTTATAGAAGACTCAAGATCAGGGTCATGTGTGAAAAAGAGGCTAGACTGACCCTGTGGACAGGGTCAATAGGTCTAAAAGGTGTCATTTATGAGCCTTTTTTATAGAACTTACATACTTACTAGTCGATTTTTCGCTTTCTGGAGAATTTCAATTGCTTCATCAAAGGGAAATTCCCAATAACCATTAGTTGGCTGTGGATAAAATTGTACTACTACATCCTTGTCCTCACAGGATATCTCAGCCCAAGACATTTTATCATACCATATTTCTGCAACTACTCGCTCTCTATCGGGAGGACTAGTAATCCATATTTCAAATTTACTCATTTATATGTTTTCTCCAAAAATAATAGGGTGTGGATTTTTCCTTAGGGCTCCATAAAATGAATGAATTGACCATCAGTTGTAAATCGGGCGCCGCCTTTTCCTGGAGCAACTACTTCAATAACCGTTCCATGTCTAAAACGATATATTTCATAGACTTCCTTTTCAGGATGATTCAATATCGATTCTAATATTTTTTGCCCATGCTCATTTATTTGTTTTACATTTCCAACAGGCTTAGGATAAACACTATCTCGTCTATACCCATGTTTCATTGAGCTTCTATCGGTTATTGTAAATCCTGCTCTATCTGCGATTTCACCAGATTTCGCCATACTTTTGAGTTCCTTTGAGCCGATATTTAAGAGTTTGCCAGATGGTGGTATAATGCCGATAGTATATTGGCTGTCTTTTTCTGATCTGGCACCTGAAGTATAGTAGTCAGCGTGATCAGTAGAAAAAATTTCATCAATTTTTTTGTGACCTTGAGCAATCCACTCCTCAAAATTGTCTTTTGGGCATTTCGACTCTTCGGGGATTATCCCCTGTGGTAAAAACTGCCCGCTTAGATCGACTAATTCTTGTTGCAACTCTGGTAGAGGGGAAGTTAACTCAGAAACACCATGTAAAGCTTCATGGCTTAAATAGGAACCAAGCTCTCTTGCCTTTTCTCGAAAAGAAGAAGAATTCACATTTTCTTGAGCAAGGTCTTTAATAATCGCTGTTTTATGCTTCTGACAAAAATCCTTCGTATTTTGCCAAGCGCTCGCGCAAGAGGTTTTAGAGTAAAACATGTCACCATCACCATAATAGACGGTATGACTGATAATATAACTCTGATCATTTGCTAAAGCGTATATTTGCTCAAGGTCAGTTGCTTCAAATTCTGCACCTTGACCTTGGAACCCTGCATTAGCAAGAGTGAACAAAAAATGAGTGATTTTTTCCCAGTTCGAAAAACTACATTTTTTTTCTAATTCTCCAGATTCGATTTCATCCAAAAGATGTAAAATTTCATCATAGGTCAAAAGATGGAGATTTTCTACTAACTGAGCTTCAAACATCCGTTCATGAGAGCACGACGAAAAATCACTATATCCCTGAAGAGGGATTGCTGGAATCGCAAACATTAATAACAAGCAGATAATAGATCGAAAAAACTGCATTTTGCGTCACTCAAATCGGTGCTAAAATAATAGTTCCATTGTGCTATTTCATTCAAATCGAAAATGATCCTTAGAGGTTTGAAAACTCTATAACTGATTGGTCTATTCCTTTTTCTTTAATATGTTATGCCACTAGCATAGATAATTCTTTTAAAAATTTATAAGGACTCAAGATCAGGGTCATGTGTGAAAAAGAGACTAGACTGACCCTGTGGACAGGGTCAATGCGTCTAAACCGATGGACAAGAATTGCCTAGCTTTTTAGAATATATCCTACCTCAACTGTGAGAGACTATGAACCAACCTGATTATTTTGACTTTGATGATTACAAAGTCCGCAAAGCTAAACTCGAAGAAATTAGAGCGCTTGGGGTAAATCCCTACCCGCACCATTTTACCCCTACGGATAAGCTGGAAACATTAACAGCGAGCTGTTTAGAAAAAGAGGTGGGTACCTACGAGGAAGCGATTGAAAAAAAGAGCCCTCATGTCATTGTTGCAGGAAGGTTAATTCTCCACCGTGCCATGGGCAAGAACATTTTCGCTCAAATCCAAGAGGAACTAGGGCACATTCAGCTCATGTTTAACCGGGATATTACAAAAGTCGTTGGACTCAAAGAAGACAGCGAAGTGACAGATCACAAATTCATCGAGAAAAAACTAGATCTTGGTGACATCATTGGTGTTGAAGGTCACCTGTTTCGTACCCAAAAAGGAGAACTGACGGTAATGGTTCATCAGATGACACTTCTGACGAAGGCTTTACTTCCTCTTCCAGATAAGCATTCGGGACTTAAAGACAAGGAGACTCGCTATAGAAAGAGACACCTAGACTTGATTTCTTCTAATGAAGTGATGATCACCTTTATACAACGAAGTAAAATCATCTCCTTGATGCGCACCTTTTTTGATCGGGAAGGTTTTATGGAGTTTGAAACCCCTGTTTTGGAGAGCCTCTACGGAGGCGCGCAAGCAAAGCCTTTTACCACGCATCTGAACGCTCTTCATCAAGATATGTTTCTGCGCATCTCTCTTGAGTTGCCCTTGAAAAAGCTGATTGTTGGCGGTTTTAATCGAGTCTATCAAATTGGAAAAGACTTTCGTAATGAAGGGATCGATCATACTCACAATCCTGAATTTACCATGGTAGAGTTTTATGCAGCCTACTGGGATTACAATGATCAAAGAAAATTTACCGAGCGTCTTTTTGAATTCATCGCGATGCAACTCTTCGGGACGACAAAGTTAGGACTCCGTAAGGATAAGCATGGAAAAGAGCATGAAATCGATCTTAAAGCCCCTTGGCCTGCGATCACGATGTACGAGTCGATCCATAAATTTGGAGGGTACAAAGTTGACGATATGTCAGATGATGAAATCCGCACTACTTTGAAGACTAAAACGTCTCTCCCCCATGAAAAAATCGACGAGATCTCCGAGCGAGGAATCCTTATCCAAAAAATGTTTGAAGAGTTTGTTGAGTGTCATTTAATTCAACCACACTTTATTACCGACCACCCCATAGAGACAACGCCTCTTTGTAAGCTTCATCGGCAGGCAGAACTTGCCAAGAAGGGGATTGTCGAGAGATTTGAGCTCTTCATTTTAGGAACTGAGTTTTGCAATGCCTATACAGAGCTGAACGATCCTGAACTCCAGCGTAGTTTACTCGAAAGACAGCAACGAATGCTCGAAGCAGGAGATGAAGAGGCCAATCCGATCGATGAAGAGTTTCTCGAGGCGATCTATCAGGGAATGCCTCCGACAGGTGGAAATGGAATTGGGATCGATCGTTTAGTGATGCTCTTTACCAACCAAACCTCAATCCGCGATGTCATTTTCTTCCCATTGATGAAGAATGCTCAAGAGCCATCTCTTGAGGAAATCAGATGACCCCTGCATAAATTAAAATGTGGGATTTTTAGTAGACGGCAACGTATCGTTTTTTTGCAGAGTGTTGAAATAGAAGGTGGGGCGTGCTTTGGTATTTAAATTTGCTTTCTGATAACAAGTACCAAACCAATCTAAGAGGTAGGCTACGGTGGCTTGGAGTTTCTCAGGATTCTCCACGTCTTTCTGGTTCAGAAAGCATTCTCTTTGCCATATGGTGAGTTCACAGGGGACCTTTGTGGAAGAAATTTCGACGCTGGTATTGAGAGAAAGGGTCATCTTGATTATGGGCATGCTTTTCTCATCAATATTTTCTGTTTTTACGACCGTGAGGTAAAGAATATTGCTCGAGGCTATAAAACCTGTGGGATCCGGAATGGTGATATTTTTTACCGTCCCCAATTTTTCTAGCTCATTGTGATAAATTTGCTCCATTTTTTTTAAAAGTATCTCAGAATTTAAGCAACAGAAGGTTGCAGTAGAAAAACTGGTCATTTTTTCAAGAGGCTTACAGAACTCGGAGAGAGTTTGATTAGCATGACAGACTCTAGATCCATTAAGACAAAGGAAGATAGAGCCTAGTGATATTAAATTAAACAGGGTTTTTTTCATGAGATCCATCCTTCTTAGTCCCACATAGGATCAGGAAGTTCAGGGAAATATCCCTTGTTCCAATGTGAAAGTTTATTGACTAGTGGTTGCACACATTCCTTCCAAAATTCTCCTGTCGCGCAACACTCTAACGCCTTGTCTTCGAGCTCATCAACAGCTCTTCCAAAGAGCACTCGAAAGAGGGCGTGATTATCAACTAGATTTAACTGCTCAAACAAATTAAGACTTTTCTCCAAGTCATATTTGGCCTGTTGCATTTCTCCAATAAGGATATAGCTTTCTGCACGCGCGAGGTGCCAATAGCAAGCGTCGACAGCGTTACAAGTATCTTCACATTGCGTAATTTGTTCTGTCTCATGCAAGATCGCTTGTGCAAGAGCCTCTTGGGATGGATTCAATGCCCAACAATGCATGATTAGACAAACAAAATATGAAATGCATAGTCGGGTCATGGCAAGCAATATATTTTTTTTTCTTTTAGTGTCAAAGGTAGCTTTGTCAGAAGTTAAATACAAAATCACATTATGTTGTCGATATTTACAATCCAGGGGATTATACATTAATGCCAGATCCATCTTCGCCAGGAAAAGATTTACAAGTAGAGAGAGTGAATGTCTACAACGGAACCGATATTTACGATGCGGCATGCTGGCAAATAGCTTTGGCTGTTTGTGGAAAAGCGGGGATGCAAGGTCCTTCTGGAAGCTCTCTATTTGACCTAGCACTACATCGGCATCCTGGGTATTAATGCTTCAGTACAATTTCAACCCCTTCAAAGCAGGCAGCGATTATTCGGCTCCTGTACATCTTCAGCTTAAGAAAAGGTTGAGATAGCATCGATATCGACGTGGATCTTGACGGAGTTGTTCTTTTTTACCAGAAGGTCGGCTATAATGGCAGAGAGCTTCATAATAGCGATCGTTTTGACGATAAACTGAAAGCGGTGGCGATCTTTGATCCGGGCATATCCGCAAGGGGATAGGGGGAGGATTTGGTGCTCTTTAGGGTCTAATTTTCTCTTTAGTGTAGCATAGTAATCCGTAGCATACTTTTCGACCTTGATGGGATCTGTCCCTGAAAAAACAATACGGGCAAGACGGGTAAACGGTGGATAGGCAAACAGTTTCCGTTCTTCGATTTCTGCTTGGTAAAATGATTCGTAATCTTCCTTAGAGGCAAGGCGTATGATCGGGTGGTCTGATAGAAAGGTTTGGATCAAGACTTCCCCTTTAAGATGGCCTCTTCCAGCTCTGCCTGATACTTGAGTGATCAGTTGAAAAACAGTTTCGTTTGAGCGAAAATCGGGGATGTGAAACCCTGAATCGGCATTGAGTATACCGACTAAAGTTACATGAGGAAAGTGGAGCCCTTTGGCAATCATTTGCGTTCCAATAAGAACATCTGCTTTTCCCGATTTGAATTCTTTAAACAGTTTGTCGTGGCTTCCCTTATGCTTCGTCGTATCTCTATCCATTCTTAGGGTGCGCACCTGTGGAAAAATGGCGTGGAGGGCTTTTTGTACTTGCTCTGTCCCTGGTCCGCGATACTTCAAAGTCTCTTTGGCGCCACAGGAGGGGCAATTTTCGATATTCGACTTGATCGTATATTCGCAGATATGGCACGAAAGGATGCTCTCTGATTTGTGATAGGTAAGAGAAACATCACAATGTTTGCACTTAATCGGTTCATGACACTCGGTGCAGACTTGGCAAGTAAAGTAGCCTCGTCTGTTGAGAAAGAGGATCGATTGTTCCCCTTGATCAATTTTCTGTTCAAGCTTTGAAAGAAGGGCATCAGAAAAGAGGGTATAACCTTGTTTTTCGCATTCATGTTTCATATCGATGATCGTAACTTGGGGTCTTTGGGCATTTCCGGCACGATTTTGAATCGTGTGGAGAACAAAGCGGCCCTCTTTAGCATTATGCATGCTTTCTATACTTGGTGTTGCACTCCCGAGGACGACAACGGAATTGGTTAGTTGCCCCCTTTTTATCGCAATGTCCCTTGCATGGTAGCAGGGGGAGTCCTCAATTTGTTTGTAGGAGGTTTCATGTTCCTCATCAACGATGATCAAACCAAGATTAGGAATGGGGGAAAAAATAGCCGATCTTGCTCCGACGACAATCGGAATTTCCCCTTTACGGATACGATTCCAAGCATCTACCCGTTCGCCATCGCTAAGTCTATGGTGAAGAATCGCAATTCTTGTCGTAAAACGAGACTTAAAACGTTCAATTGTCTGGGTAGTCAGGGCAATTTCAGGAACTAAGACGATCACACCTTTATTTTGATCGATAGCTCTTTGAATTAATTGCATATAGATTTCTGTTTTCCCTGATCCGGTAATCCCGTAAATCAGGTGAGTTTTGAAGAGGCTTTTTTCAAGATCGTCACCGATTATATCAAATACTCTTTTTTGCTCTTCATTGAGTTCCTTAGGGGGGAGTGGGAAAAATTCTTCGTCTTCAAGCAAGGATCGATCGATAGTGACAGCTTCCTTGATGAGGATTTGATTCTTGATCAAGGTTTCAATCGGGGAGAGGGTGATTTGAGGCTGTTCTAATAATTCTGAAAGAAAGAGCCCTTTAGTGTGTTGAAGAAGGATGTCGATCACTTGAGCCTGCTTGGGTTTCTTGTCTCGGAGCTCCTCGGCCATTTTCCTCATCTCTGGTATTGAGATTCCTCGTTTGATAAAGGCTTTTGATAATTCCTTTGTATCTTTGCGTACACTAGAGGGGAGTATTGCCGATGTAGCTTTGCTCATCGAAGTACAGTAATAGCGAGCCATAAAACGCGCTAGTTCAAAAAGATCTTCAGTAAGAACATCATGATCGGAGAGAATTCCTAAAATCGGCTGAACTGAGGGGAAATCGGAAGCTTTTTCTAGAGCAAGGACAATCCCTTTTCGAGGTGAATTACGCACCGAGACGGAGACGCGCATCCCTGTTTTTATTTTTGAGACTAGTTCTTCGGGTACCCCGTAGTCAAGGGGTTTAATCGGAGATCGATCGAGAATAATTTTTGCATAGAGAGGGAAAGTGGTCATGATTTTAAACTACTTGTAATCGATTCCCAAAGAGCTTTTTTCTTTTCAGCCGAATGTTGCATCTGATCGAGTTCTTTAAGGATGATGCACCGGTCATTTTGTAGCTTTGGAAAATGGGATAATAGATGATCAGGAATGAGTAGAAGGCGAAAGCTCTCGCAACTATTTCCTTCTTGAAGCCACGAGATATCGAGAAGCCGACAAGGGGAGAACTTGGTATTGATCGCATGGGCAAGGTTTTGAAGAAGTTGAAGCGAGCCGCCGAGGCTTGGGTCGGAAAAAATGGCTACTTCAGAGAAGGGTTGCTGTGTAGTTTTTTTTTGATGTAACTGAAGTGCCATTTTTTCATAAAATGAGTGAAGATCTGAGGAAAATTCTCGTTTTTCTATTTCCCCTTTCTCAATTTCAAAAGAGTCTTTTGGTGCAGGAGGAGAAAAAACTTCTTCGAGCTCTACCTTTTTAGGGGGGGCAGGAGGGGGTACCGTGATCTTCGGCTTTTGGGGAGGTGACGTTTTCTTCACTTTTGGAAAGTTTTCAGGAGACGAGGTATAGATCATCGTTCCCTTACGACTATTTTGCTTCAAGTAAAGAAGCAAATCTCTACGTATTTCATGGATAAGAGTCATTTCACCATTTAATCAGAAAAGAGAGCTTCTGTATAGCTCTTTGGATCAAATTCGATCAGGTCATCCATCTTTTCTCCAACTCCGATGTAGTGGATAGGAATTTTCTTCTCAGCATAAATTGCTAAGACTACTCCACCTTTCGCACTTCCGTCAATCTTGGTGATGATCAACCCTGTTAGAGGAACTGCCTGGTCAAAAATGCGGACTTGCTCCACTGCTGTTTGTCCAAGTGTGGAATCGATCGTGATAAAAACTTCATGGGGGGCCAAATCGTCCTGTTTTTTTGCAATCCGTGCCATTTTCTCAAGCTCTCGCATCAGCTCGCCCTTTGATTCAAGTCGCCCTGCCGTGTCAATCAAGATTACGTCAAACCCTTTAGCTTTTCCCTTGGCCATAGCATCGAAAAGGACACTTGAAGGATCGCCACCTGGTGCGCCTTTGACGATTTCAACACCAATCCTATCAGCCCATATTGTCAACTGATCGACAGCAGCAGCTCGAAATGTATCTGCGGCGGCTAAGAGGACTTTCTTTCCCTCGTCTTGATATTTTTTGGCCAATTTAGCGATGGTTGTCGTTTTGCCGGTCCCATTCACTCCAACGACTAAAATGACCCTTGGGCAACCAATATAAGGTTGATTTCCAGAGATTTCACCTTTTTCACTTAAGAGAGACTCAGCCTCCTGCCTCATCACCTCAAGATACTCCGCGCTTGTAGCGTCAGGATTCTTCTTATGAGCCTTTTTCACCACATCGAGAAATCGATAGACCAATTTGGAGCCAATATCGGCCTCGAACAAGATCCGTTCAAGCTCATATAACGATTCATCGGAAAGGGGCTTAGAGAAAAGCTTGCGTAATTTTTTCCCAAAGAGAGAACTAGTCTTCTTTAGGGCATCCTTAATCTTCTGAAAACCAGTCTTAAAGAACTTAAACATCGAATTTTCTGAATTTTTGCTTTGAAGTTAATCGATTCTATCAGAAGGTAGCATTTAGGAACCATCCTGAATTAGGGGTCAAATCAATGAACATACATGAATATCAGGCTAAACAAATCCTTCAAAGATATGACATTCCAATTTCCCAGTTCCAAGTCGTAAGAAATGAAAGAGATATAGAAGAGGCTACAGATTCCCTGGGGGTGACTGAAGCGGTCATCAAGGTTCAGATCCATGCAGGGGGGCGTGGAAAGGCGGGGGGAGTCAAAATCGCCAAGACTCGCAAAGAAATAGTCGAAAAGACCAAACAGCTGCTCGGAATGAAAATCGTGACAAAGCAGACGGGTAGTGAAGGGATTATCTGTCACGAAGTTATGATCACAGAACTGTCCGAAATTACTAAAGAATATTATTTGGGGATGATTATCGACCGAGAGAGGGCAAGACCTCTCCTTATGGTTTCTCCTGAAGGGGGAATGGAAATTGAGGAAGTAGCTGAGAGAAATCCCGATGCCATTTTAAAGACCTACTTCGATTTGGATGGGAGAATAGATCCGACTGATTTGGAGGACATATGCAATTTCATGAAGTGGGAAGGAGAGACAAAAAATCAAGCAGAAGAGATGATCCGATCTCTTTGTAAAGCATTTGTCGAGAAAGATGCCCTAATTTTAGAAATCAATCCATTGACTGAGGATCCTAAAGGGAAGCTTTGGGCTCTTGATGCTAAAATTTCGATCGATGACAACGCCCTCTTCAGACACCCTGATATTGCTCAGATGTACGATCCTACTCAATCTACCCCCCAAGAAGCAGTGGCGCATGAGATGGAACTTGCCTATATCGCTCTTGAAGGAAATATCGGCTGTATGGTGAACGGAGCTGGTCTTGCCATGGCGACAATGGATTTGATCAAATACCATGGAGGGGCGCCTGCAAACTTTCTTGATGTGGGGGGAAGCGCGACAAAAGAAAAGGTAACTGAAAGTTTCGGCATTATTCTTTCAGACAAAAATGTAAAAGCAATATTGGTCAATATTTTTGGGGGGATCATGAAATGTGATCTGATTGCTGAGGGGATTATTGCGGCAGCTAAAGAGATCAAACTAAAAGTCCCTTTAGTAGTGAGGCTTGAAGGAACAAATGTTCAAAAAGGAAAAGAGCTTCTAAAACATTCTGGTCTTGCGATCATTTCAGCTGATAACTTGACGGATGCTGCAAAAAAAGCAGTCAAAGCTGCGGGGGCGTAGATGTCTATATTAGTCAATAAACATACCAAGTTGATTTGCCAAGGAATTACGGGGCAAGCAGGCTCATTTCATACTGAGCAGTGTTACGAATATGGAACTCAAGTGGTAGGGGGTGTTACTCCCAAGAAAGGAGGACAAGTCACTGAGCTTGGTATACCAGTATTTAATACAGTAAAGGAAGCACGTGATGCTACGGGAGCTAATGCCACGATGATTTTCGTTCCTCCTCGATTTGCTGCAGCAGCTATTATTGAAGCTGAGATGGCAGGAATCGAGTTGATCGTCTGTATTACAGAAGGGATTCCGATTCATGACATGCTTAAGGTTAAGTATCGATTGAGTCATTCTAAATCGAGGCTTATTGGACCAAATTGTCCTGGTATCATTACTCCCTCAGAGTGTAAGATCGGGATAATGCCGGGGTACATCCATAAGAAGGGGCGAGTGGGAATTGTATCTCGCTCAGGAACACTAACTTACGAAGCTGTCTGGCAAACCACTCAATTGGAACTCGGTCAGTCGACTTGTGTTGGAATAGGAGGAGATCCAACAAATGGGACAAGTTTCATCGATGTATTGAAATTATTCAACGACGATCCCGAGACAGAGGGAATATTGATGATCGGTGAAATCGGTGGATCTGCGGAAGAAGACGCGGCTGACTGGATCAGTGAACATGGTAAAAAACCGGTAGCCGCTTTTATTGCGGGTCAGACTGCCCCTGAAGGGAAGCGAATGGGGCATGCAGGAGCAATCATTTCTGGTGGTAAGGGGACTGCAAAAGATAAAATCGAGGCGCTAAAAAAAGCTGGGGTAAATGTTGCCATGTCTCCTGCTGACATGGGGAAAGCAATCAAAGAGGCACTAGAATGATACAGAATAGAGAGAAAAAAATTCCGATCAAATTTTCAATGGCATTTTTTGTCACAGCGGGATTGATTGGGTTTATTAATTCTTATTCCTTCATGGGAACTGTAGTTTGGATTGGAATCATTTTAGTCTCTGTTCTTGTGCACGAGTATGGCCATGCTTTGACTTCATTGATGTTTGGACAAAACCCAAAAATTGAGCTTGTCGCCTTTGGAGGGGTCACTATTCCTGAAGGGAAGAAGCTATCGCCCGGTAAAGAATTCCTAGTTGTTTTAATGGGGCCTGTCTTTGGTGTTCTTCTTTTCCTCGCTTCACTATTTCTCGTTCGTCTTCAAATTCTCCCCCCATTTTTCCAATCTGTGATGACTGTCCTTGCTGTTGTGAATCTATTTTGGACAATCATCAACTTACTTCCTATTCTTCCTCTTGATGGGGGACAACTTGTTAGGATTATCTTAGAAAAATTTATCGGAGCAAAGGCGTTTAAGGCGACACTCTATTTATCGATCATCTTAGGAGGCATTGCTGCAATCTTTTTTTTCTTAACCGGTTTTTTATTCGTCGGGGCTATTTTTTTACTCCTCACCTTCCAAAATGTCGAAACGTTGCGTCGTTTCCATTTTTATAGTGAAGCCGACGGACAAGATGATAATCGTAATGAATTAAAACAGATCGAACAACTACTCAAGCTAGGAAAAATGGATGAGGCGACGAGTCGTCTCGAGAAATTAGTTCAAGTTACAAAAGAGGGGTTAATACACACGATTGCAGCTGAGTATTTGGCAAGGATTTTGTTTGATCATAAAGACTACAAACCTGTTTATGAACTGCTTACTCCGATTCAAAAAAGGTTGTCCAGAGAGGCCAAATGCCTTCTTTTTATGTCCGCGTATGAAATCAAAGATTATAGAAAGGTGATTGATTTGTCTGGGGATTGTTTTTCAGAAAAACAAACTGCAGAAGTTGCCTTGAGAGCTGCAGCATCACATGCACGTGAACATGACATCAAATCAGCTGTCGAATGGTTAAAGACAGCAAAGACTTTTGGAGGAATAAATCTTTCAAAAGTGGTAGATGATGAAGCTTTTGATTCCATTCGTAATGAAGATGAATTTAAGAAACTGACTGGCACAGACGACAATCGTTAGCAAATGTCGATTCTATACCGCTCGTGATTCAAAAATTGGTTTTTTCATCACCGGTATCGGTGCTTTTAAATTTGCTTGCAGCTTGCATGTTGTTAACAAGGCTCGCTTTCGGTGGACAGCTACACCTAATTTAATATCTCGGCACGGGCTTTGAAAACGCCCAATTTTTGAATCCCTCTCGGGTTACTTACTTGCAAAAAAAACAAAAAGCAAAGAGAATACTTGTCTACTATTGTCCGATTCAATAAGCTGTACTAAGAGACACAAACCCTAATTGGAGGTACTCAATGAATAAAAACGAACTGATTGAAGAGCTTTCAGACAAGACAGGATTTACAAAGTCTGATACAAAGAAGTTCATCGACAAATACGTGGAAGTAGTTAGCAAGTCTCTTAAAAAAGGGAGAGATGTTCAGCTAGTCGGTTTTGGTACTTTTAAAGTAACAAAAAGAAAAGCTAGAACAGGCCGTAACCCGCAAACTGGTAAGGAAATTAAAATCCCTGCCAAGAAAGTTCCTGCCTTCAGAGCTGGAAAAGCCCTCAAGGACTGCGTCAACTAATACGATTTCGATCGATTCTAGTTCTAAGCCGCTACCCCTCAGATAGCGGCTTTTTCTTGCCCCATAACATTTATTCTTAAGTCACTTAAAATCAAACTGAAGGACCCTAGGGACCCTTTTATCGCTTTTTAAGTCGAATATAAAACATCTTATCTTGTTATTAAAGTAATAACTTTACATTCTAATTATATTCATATATAATTAGCTCAAGGATAATTATTTATAATAATAAATTGGGTGGTTTTTATGGATAGAATAAATAGTAGATCGGTTTTAGGTACAGAGCTTCCTGCTATCCCGACTGGGAATGACGACCCGCCTAGCTCTCCGGCTAAATCGACTATGTCTAGGGTGTCGAGTTTTTTCTCTGCTTTTAGTAGGGAAAAAGAAGCTGAACCTATTTATGTTGAGCCAAATAGATGCTCGCCAACGAAAAAGAAGCAATTTGATAAAGAGCTCGCAACTAAAGAAGCTATGAAAGCTAGATCTGTGGAGATAAATAGAGAGACCCAACAGATTCTTCAAAGAAAAGCGCGAACCCTGGCCCAAAGCTCAATACGCGAGTCAATAGAGAATCGAGAAGAAAGACCAACGCCCCCTCCTAGAGATGAACCAATATATGTAGAATTATTGCCGAGCCCGATAAATTGGAGTGTTAAGATGGAAGTCCAGGACTTAGCTAGAGAAAAAATAAGTAGAGATTCGGGTGTCGACACAGAAGCTTTTCCAACTACTCCTGGATCTGTAACTACCTTAGGAATAGAGATGTCACCGATAGATTTTCCTCCATTTGAAGAGGAAGAGAATCCTACAACGTCTCTAGATGAGCGTTTCGAACCAATTCAACTATTTGCTGAGAGAATGGATTCTCTTTACGCAGAGCTCTCTAGAGTTCCAGCTATGTCACCCAGGATTTTTGAGGCGTGGAGCTAATTACTATTGCCCTTCTCACGGATGCCTTCAGGGCTGTGAGGGGGGCTATAATCGATTGTTTTTTGTAATTCGAGATTGCAAAATCTCCCAAGAGCATGTTAATATTCCTCTCAGCCATTTCGTAAGACTAGGGAGGTATCTATGAAGGCTTTATCAAAGCTGTCGACGTTCTTACTTTTGACTTGTGCCGCTGTCTCAATTCAGGCAGCTGAAGGGTCGGATCATGCGATGTGCCCAGGTTGTGGGCAGAGTCTCTCAAATGCATTTATCCAGGTTGCCAAGAAAGGTAGACCTGCTGTAGTTCATATTCGTGGAGAGATGGGTGGTCAACCCTCCCAATCGTTTGAGGAATTTTCTCAATCTCCATCAAATCCCTTCGAACAATTCCAAGAAGAATTATTTAATCGATTTTTTGGTCATCCAGGTGGTGAGCGAAGAGGAGGGGCCTATCCTCATGGTCCACAGGGGCAAAGCCATGGATCAGGGTTTATTGTTTCTGAGGATGGTTATATTGTTACAAACCACCACGTGGTAAAGGATGCCACACGGATCGTTGTAGAAAAATACGATGAAGTGGAAAAAGAGTTTGAGGCAACCTTAATCGGTTGCGATCCTAAAACCGACCTTGCGATTCTCAAGATTGAAGCCAAAGATTTACCGTTTGTTACTTTTGCCGATAGCGACACTTTACAGGTAGGTCAATGGACAATTGCAATCGGACACCCCTTTAAGCTAAGAGACAGCGTAACGGCAGGGGTAATCTCAGCTATGCATAGAGGTGATCTTCAAATTTCCCAACTAGAAGATTTTATCCAAACCGATGCTGCGATCAATGCCGGAAATTCAGGAGGACCTCTTTTCAATCTTGATGGAGAAGTTGTCGGAGTCAATACAGCGATTTTATCTCGTTCTGGTGGTAATATTGGTGTTGGTTTTGCGATTCCCAGCAACCTTGTAAAAATGGTCTATGAGCAGATTCGCAATAAAGGAGCTGTTGACCGTGGGTTCTTAGGGGTGCAAATCCAAGATCTGAGTGAAGATCTTGCGACAGGGTTTAAACTCAAAAAGGGAACTGTAGGAGCTCTTATCTCAGAAGTCGTTCCAGGGTCATGCGCTGAAGAATCTGGCCTTCAAGCAGGGGACATTGTCGTTGAGTTTAATGGAACTGAAATTAAGGGAGCCAAGAACCTCTATAATGCGATTGGTAAAATTGCTGCTGGATCACAGTGTAAGTTAAAAGTATTACGTGGTGGTAAACAAAAAGCAATCTCTCTTACTCTTGGATCAAAAGCGATCGAAGGTGTGCAAGAAGGGGACGTAATTTACAAGCTCGGGGTTATCATCGAGCAGCTGACTCCAGAAAACGCTCACAAGTTCAATGCCAAGACTGATGACAAGGGTGTAGTGATTACCCGCGTTCTTCCAGGTTCTATCGCTGCAATGATGGGATGGAATCAAGGCGCCGTGATAATGGTGATCAATGGAGAAGCTATTTCTTCCGTTGGTGATGTGAAACGAATCATTGAGAAGACAGATCCGAAAGATCGGCTAGTCTTTTTAATGCACCATCATGGACGCGCATCATTCCAAAGCGTACCTCATCCCAGTCGTTAACAAATTATCGCAGCCGCTAATCAGCGGCTGCGTTTTATCACCATTAGCCACACCAAGAAAAGAATTCCCCTTTCTCGGGACTATCCAGTAGTTAATTTTTTTAAAGGCTTATGCTGGTTGCATAGGGACCAGACCGTATTTTACGAAGAGGGGGAGCTCTTTTTCAAGAAGCTCTTTAGATGAGTAGGTAACACGGGTTGATTTTTCTTTCATGTAAGGTGCTAGCCTCTCGCGGGCTGCGGCGATCACGTCATCTTTTGTCACCGCAAGGAGCTTCTTTCGAAATTCCTGACGAACTTCTTTGGTCAGGCCCACTTTTAGTTGAAAATAGGTGACCGTAGCTCGTGAACCGGCAACAACGGGTCCGTCGACATCTTGGATGTAAGAAAGTTTGGCTTCATGAAGATCCTCAGGTGTAAAATCACCCTTGATCAATGAATTAACGGCCTCTATAAAAGCATTGTAGGTAGAGGCAATATTTGGATCTCGTGAGCTGTAAAACTGACAAATCCCCGTAAGGATATTGTATTTAACCCCAGAAGTGTAAGCTCCACCGATTTCACGAACATCTCTGTGGACATAAAGATTATCGAGGAGATAACTGGCGATTTTGAGGGGAGCTGCTAGAGGTGATTGCATGGTGACAGTGGGAATTGATTGAGCATTGTGAGCTATCTGAGTTGCGATTGTTCTTGCATTATGGTGAGTGGCGGCAGGTTGTGCAAGGTCGATCCAAGGTTGATAGGAAGTTGATGCATCTGCCAGATTTGAAACGCCATAAAATTTATTGTGCTCGAGCTCTACCCAGTCTTGACCATCACAGCACAAAATTAAGTGGGGATTGTTGAGATGGAAGATGGCTTTCGAAATAATGGAAAATTTCTCTATGATCGTATCAACTTGGGAGTCGATATTTTGATGGAGGTGTTCGATAAACTTGTAATTAGAAAATCCGTGCCAAATATTGTTAATATGGCTCCATGGGGAGACGCTAGCTGCAGACTCTTTCAATGCGTAACTAACAGCGTTACTGTTTAGTCTGTTTTGTAAATTGGTATACGATTGAGAAATGAGTTCCTTAATTCTTTCCCGATCTTTTAAATCAGAACTAAGGATAAAGTCTTTTAGGATGTGAAACATTTCCTTGTTTTTACGAGAAAGGGCTTTTGCTGAGATTGAAATTGTCGGATAGCACGTTTGAAGGTTTTCTTTTTGAACATTTAGCGATAGATTTGTCCAGACACCCCCTAAATTTTCATGAATATACTGTAAATTCGAGAGGTAATTGCGTCCTCCGGCTCCTAGTTCGGTCAACAGAGAGGCAAATAGGCGCAGGTAGGGGAGATCGATTTCATCGATCTGAGGGAGATCAAATACTAAGGTTGCATAGGTAATTTTATTGGTAAAAGTTTCATGATGGTAGACGACTAAATTGTCATGAGACGTCTTATGAAGAGGAAAGTAGGAAACTTCTTTAGGGATATCTTTGAGGGCAAGAATTGGAAGACAGCTGAGATCTTCTTCTTCTTTTTCCTCGCGATAGAGTTCCATTTCCTTGGCTTGATTTAATATCGCTTTGACTTCTGCGGGTGTAAGCGATTTTTTCTTAGCTTCAAGGGCCTCTTTTTCTTTCTGATGTAGCTTCGATCCTAGTTTTGGATCAGGCGACATGACTAAACAATACATATGAGGATTATTTAGAAGGTATTTTTCGATCAATGAAGGGAGGTAATTTCTATCTTTTAACAATTTACGAAGTCTATCAAAGATCGAGTGGATGTGCAAACCTTCAGTAAGAGACCCTCCTTGAAGGTAAGGAAGGACAGTTCTTCCAAAGAGGTCTAATCCATAAGGACCATAATCACCCGAGATTTCGGTTCGGGAAAATTCAAGTTGATGGAGAGAAGAATCAATCAGTTCAGGAGAGATTTTATTTTTGACTATTTCCCGAAGGCTTTGATTCAGATGTTCTTCGATTGCATCTCGATTTTCTTTTTCACATCCGCGCAAAACGATCGAGTAAGGGATTTCTCTGGCATCAGTATCTAGTGCAGACTCAGCATTAACGCAAAGACCAGATGTAATTAACCTGTGTTTAAGAAGGGATGCATCAGTATCCATGAGGATCGAGTCGAGTAGTGTCAGTGCAAGGGTTTCATCGCTATTATCGATGCAAGTTGTCAAGTAGGAGAAGCCAATAAAGGTTTTCTTAGAAGTATCCTCCTCGGAAATAGGGTAAGTAACCTCTTCGCGGACAGGGGCGCTAAATCTTTTGACTAACTCGACAGGGGGGATGGGAGATTTTTTTTCTGCATGATCGAGAATTTTTTCCCCAAGAAAATCGAGGTGTTTTTCTGTAGGAATATTGCCATAGAAGAAAAAAACAGCTCTTGAAGGAGCGTAATATTCGTGATGAAATTTTTTTAATTCCTCATAAGTTAATTGAGCAATAGCATCAGGGTCACCGCCAGAATCAAATCCGTAAGGATGATTTTTACAAAGGCCCATCATCATCAATCTCCAGAATATTGAAGTAGGATTGGCATATGAGCCTTTCATCTCGTTGTGGACAATTCCCTTAATAACTAACTCTGAAGCAGGATTATTGGGCTCAGCAAACTCCAACCGATGACCCTCTTGAAGAAAGCTCATTTTTTCAATACGAGGGTGGAAGACCGCATCTAGGTAGACTTCAAGAAGGTTCGTGAAATCCTTCTCAATTTTTGAGGCAGCAGGGTAGGCGGTCCACAGCTTAGCGGTAAAAGCGTTCATAAAAGTATTCGAACTGCGTCTTGTCATGGCAAAGAATGGGTCGTGAACAGGGTATTTTTCTGATCCGCACAAAACCACATGCTCTAAAATATGAGGGGTGCCGCAATCATTATTGGGATAGGTCCTGCAGGCAATCGCAAAGAGATTCTCATCATCGTCAGAGATGATATGAACCACTTGAGCCCCACTTTTATCATGGATGAGATCGACGACTTTAACGCTAATCTCACCCACATGGAACAGATGCTTAACTGTGAATCCTCGATACTTATTACCTACTTTCATAGAACTCTCCAGTTAAGAATCTCTCATATTATCAAAGAACAAAGAATTATTTACCATGTTAAATTTGAGGAAGATTGGTATTCGTTGACTCTTGTTTCAAAGAAATTTTTCTCTTTATTTAGGTCGATCACTTCACTCATCCAGGGGAACGGATTTTTCTTACGGTATTGTGCTTTCAAACCAATTCTCTCAAGACGTCTATCAGCAATGTAGCCGACATAATCTTCAAACATCGGAGCTGTAAGCCCTAAAATTCCACTAGGTAAGCAGTCCTTTGCATAAGCAATTTCGAGCTGTGTTGCCTCGGCAATCAGGTCATAGATATGCTCCTGGAATTCTTGAGTCCATAACTCTGGATTTTCTTCTTTGATTCCATTGATCAAATCGATTCCAAAATTAAGGTGAACCGTCTCATCACGCAAAATGTATTGGAATTGTTCCCCAATCCCTGTCATTTTGTTCTGACGGTGCATTGATAAAATCATGGCGAATCCGGAATAGAAGAAGATCCCTTCCATGATGATATAGTAACCAATCAAGTTCTCAAGAAACTTTTGAGCTCCTTCAAAGGTTTCCGTTGTAAAGCCTTCTTTAACAATATCTTCAGTCAGCTTCATTTCAAAGTGATCTTTGTCTGCAATCACCTTGCTTTCATTGTACATATTGAAAATTTCACCTGGATCGAGGGCTAGTGATTCAACAATATAATGGAAAGTATGTGTGTGGATTGCCTCTTCAAACGATTGTCTAAGTAAATACTGCCTGGCTTCAGGGTTGGTCACATGCTTGAAGATCGCTAAGACAATATTATTACCCACGAGAGATTCTGCAGTTGAGAAGAAACCAAGATTTCTCATTAAAACTAGTTTCTCACCCGGACTAAGGTCATTTGATTTCCACATTTCAATATCTTTTGCCATGGGGACCTCTGATGGCATCCAGTGATTGGCACATCCATTGAGGTAGTGTTCCCACGCCCATTTATATTTTAAAGGCATCAATTGATTGACATCGACTTTCGAGCAATTGATCAATCGCTTCTGAGTGGCGTCAACGCGTTTTTCAATTCCTTTTGTCATTTTAATCTCCTTTTAATCTAATAATCTCGTTTATTGGCAACTTTCACAGCCTGGATCTAAGATAGAGCAAGCTTTAGGAGCTGGTTTTTCTTCACGATCAATCTTGATATTGCTCGATGCAGAAGCGTTTTTCATCCATCTTGGCTGCAGCGATCTTTTATTGATGTCTGTTGTTGATTTCTCAACTTGTGTAGCACCCATCGTACGTAAGTAATAGCAAGATTTTAATCCCTTTTTCCAAGCAGTAACGTACATTTCATGAATTTTCTTTCCGCTGGTTTCTGCAAGATAAAGGTTTAGAGATTGTCCCATGTCAATCCATTTTTGTCTACGAGCACCTGCTTCAATCAACCAAATCGGGTCGAGCTCAAAAGCAGTGATGAATAGCTTTTTTACATGTTCTGGGATTCTTTCAATTTCAAGCAATGATCCATCGTAATACTTAAGATCATCGAGCATTTCATCATCCCATTGACCAAGTCCTTTTAAGATTTGGATCAAATAAGAATTTGGAACTGTGAATTCACCAGAAAGGTTCGACTTTACGTATAGATTTTTATACGTAGGTTCGATGGATGCTGTAACTCCAATGATATTTGCAATCGTAGCTGTTGGGGCGATTGCCATTGTGTTACTGTTACGCATACCATATTTTTTCACATGCTCTCGTACTTTGTTCCAATCAAGACGAATAGTACGATCTAAATCGATTGGCTGCCCCCTTTCTTGTTCTAGTAGGTCTATGGTGTCGATCGGTAATAGACCACGGTCCCATTTCGAGCCTTTGTAAGAAGAGTAGGTGCCCCGCTCTTTCGCAAGTTCTGAGGATGAAAGAATCGCAAAGTAAGAGATTGCCTCCATCATTTCGTCAGCGAGCTCAACAGCTTCGTGGCTTGCATACGAAATTCCCTTCATATAGAGAACATCTTGGAATCCCATCAATCCTAAGCCCACAGGACGGTGCTTTTGGTTTGCGGTTTTCGCTTCAGGGATCGAGTAAAAGTTGATATCGATCACGTTATCCAACATCCTGATAGCAGTGCGGACAGTGTTTTCAAGAAGTTTCGTATTTAAGGTCCCATCTTGATTGTAGTGTTTAACTACGTTGATTGAACCAATATTGCAGACAGCGACTTCCTCTTTGGAGGTATTCAGAAAGATCTCTGTACAGAGATTAGTGCTGTGAACAACTCCTGTATGGTCTTGTGGAGAACGAATGTTTGATGGATCTTTGAATGTAATCCAAGGATGGCCTGTTTCAAAGAGCATACTTAACATTTTACGCCACAAAGCGACGGCTTCTACTTTTTTGAAGAGAGTGATTTTTCCCTCATCAACCAGTTTTTCATAGTTTATATAGGCAGTTTCAAAAGCTTGCCCGTACAAATCATGAAGATCAGATACATCGCTTGGACTAAATAGCGTCCAGTACCCATTTTCTAGTACCCGCTTCATGAACAGATCAGGAATCCAGTTTGCTGTATTCATGTCGTGAGTACGGCGTCTTTCATCTCCTGTGTTTTTACGAAGTTCTATGAAATCTTCAATGTCAAGGTGCCAAGTCTCAAGGTATGAGCAAAGAGCCCCTTTACGTTTCCCCCCCTGGTTAACAGCGACAGCCGTGTCGTTGGCAACTTTGAGAAAGGGGATGACTCCTTGAGATTTTCCGTTAGTCCCCTTGATTACAGAACCAGTGGCTCTAACAGAGGTCCAATCGTTACCAAGACCACCTGCCCATTTCGAAAGTTGTGCATCATCAGAGATCACTTTAAAGATATGAACGAGATCGTCGCATACTGTAGAGAGAAAGCACGAACTTAATTGGGAGTGAGTAGTTCCCGAATTAAAGAGAGTGGGTGTCCCAGGGGTGTAGTAGAATTGAGAAAGAATATCGTAAAACTCGATCGCCTTTTCGTTTTTGTGTTCTTCTCTAAGAGCAAGCCCCATCGCAACCCGCATCCAAAATATTTGAGGGGTCTCCATTCTACGACCTTTATCATGGATAAAGTAACGGTCATAAAGGGTTTGTAGGCCATGATATTGAAACAAATTGTCCCTTTCGAGATCCATGGCAGCCCCGAGCTTATCGAGATCAAAATCAAGAAGAGCGGGAGCTACCCTCTCTAGGGTAATCCCTTTTTTTACAAAATTCTTAAAGTAGATGGTGTGGGCATTTTTTAGACCAGAATCTAAGGTAGAGATTTCCATCGCCTCGCGGTAAACTCTATCCAATAGGAGGCGTGAAGAGACGAAAGCGTAAGCAGGATCGATTTCGACTTTGGCCCTTGCAGCCATCACAAGAGCTGTGTCAACCTCTTCTTCCTTGATCCCTTCATAGAAATTCATGAGGGTGGCATCAAATAAAGCTTCGACATCGACAGTATTCTCATAACCCCTTGAAGCAAAGGTGATTTTTTGACGAATTTCACCATCTGTAATGACTCTAGTAGTGCCATCTTCGCAGTCTACGGTAAAAGATCTCTCTTTTTCCCCTTTTTTCTTTTTTGGAAGTATTGCTGTGTGGTGAAGTTCCTTTTCTTCCTGGTCATTTTGTTCTTTTCTGAAGAGGATGTAGTCTTTAGCCTGAGCGTAAAATCCGACGCGCATCAAAGTCTCTTCGATCATATCCTCAATCATGAATAAGTTCAGACTTGTTCCTTTCTTACTCTCTAAAACTACCTGGTCGATGATTTTTTGGGTCAGTTGGTTGACTGATTCGATGATATTGGCAGGTAGTTGTTCCCCTTCAAGTTCTAGAGTCCGTCTGAAAGTGCCTGCTATCGATGCAGAAATTTTCATGGGGTTAAAGCGGACTTTAGCTCTACCATCTTTACGATAAATCTTAATATTTGAAGGCTGAGATTCTCTTGCTTCGTTATGTTGATCTCTATAAATGATGTAGTCTCTGGCAACATCGTGAAATCCATTTTTCATCAAAGTAATTTCGACGATATCTTGAATTCCCTCAACGGTTAAAGAAACCCCTTTGCATCCCAATTCATAGACCCGCTCAATGGCTTTTTCGGCGACTCTTTTGACCGTAGATGTCATGGCTTCTTCTAATTTGTTTTCAAAACCAATCTTCTTTGTATCTCTGAAAGCATATTCGATGGCTCTTAAAATTCTCTCAGGTTGAAATGGAACGATAGTTCCTCCCCGTTTTACTACGGTCAGAGTTGTCATGTCCGAGGGCATTGAGGGTCTTGCTGTTTTAGCAAGCGTTGCAACTTCATTTGCTGTGTGTTCCTCTTTTACTTTTTTCATCATCTTGCCTTGGGTTGCTGGTACCAGATATAGTGGTTTTTTCGTACATACGATACTATATATTGTATTTCCAATCAAAAAGTCCAACGCTTTTTTTTTCGGAATTTTTCTTGCAAAAATAGAAAAAACCATTCTCGCTGATAGGACAAGGGGTATGAGCTGTTTAAGGAAAATGATCTGTTAAGATTGGAAAAACATTATCTGAAAAAATCGTGCTTCAAAAAAACGGGAAATAGAAATTTCAATTGAATTTTTGAAGTGAGGATCTTGTTTTGAAACGATAGTAAATAGGGCAGACAACAAACGCCCAAAAGAATACCAAGATTGAGAGAACGAGGGGAGATCTAGGAGGGTCAACTCATTTAAAATCGTCCTAAGCATGATACCTTCCATAGAGTTTTGGGGCAGTTTTTTTGAAATCGAAGAGATCGCAATGAGGATCATATCTAGGGAATCTTCTAGAGAATGAAATGCGCTAGTTTCCAATGGGATTAAGTAGGAAAAGGCCTCATGGATCTTTTTCTCTATGATCTCAACAGGGTAGCTTTCTAAAGCATGCTCACCCTGAAACATTGTTTCTAAAATAGTCTTGATCGTTTTAAATGAAGCAATCGGCCTATGGGCATAATAAGATTCTAAGAAAGAATGGATCATTGGCATAAGGTTCTCTATTTCTGCTAAAAGATTCGATTCATGCGAAGTCGGTTCCTCAGAAAATAAAAGATCGGTGAGGTAGTCTAACTGTGATGTATAGAAACCACAAACTAATTGTACGGCCAGGTGATTAGGTTTACCGAATATTTTTAGCATATTTGAAAAGGGGGAGAGAGCCTGATTAAAGTAGGTACAAAAATGGTTAGGTAAAAGGTTGTTAAAACGAACAATTAATGTAGTTAAACTCTTCTTGATAGGCCATACTTGCTGTGCTAAGGCCAAAAATTTATTGTGAATTCCCGATTCTCGTGCTTCGATCACTTCATACTTGTCTCCCCCAAATTCATTCATGAAAAGTTGATTGATTTTTTCACCTAAGAGAGGTTGACCATTGGAAACTATTTTTATATTCTCAAGTACTTCTTCTTTAAGTTTTTTTGGTATGTATCGAGGAGTATTTCTTTGATAAAACTGACCTTTACTTTCGATCAATGTTTTCATTTGATTGATCAGCTTATGGGCATTTGCGATCGTAAGAGATTCGAGTTGTGTTGAAAGGTGGGAGAGCTTTGCATCGATGTTAAGTTCTACAAGAATCGGGTGCCATTCTTCGATCATGCTTATCATGTAAGATTTGCGATCAACCAGAAGTAAAATCGAAAAAATCGGTTTTTCAATAAGATCAATCAATTGGTGGGAAAAAAAGCCCTTGTTTTTCAATATAACATCTTTAAGTCGTTCAGATTGTTTTCTCAGCGAGGTAAAGAGATAATCCATTATTTCATCGGCGATTTTTCCTTCAAAAGCGCTACTGAATAGAAACATTTCAGCAGCACTTAGGTAGTCTAGGATGTTATCTCCTAATACTTTTGCTTGAACCGAGGGTTCTTTAATTTGTTGCCTGTTATAATCGAGGTGAACCAACCTATGTAAACCCTCGATCATGATCTGAATGTTTTGGACCTCCAAAGTAGGGTAGGGCTCATCATTTTCTTTATCAACCTTCTGGGGTATTATAAAGAGCTTCCCCTCTTGTTTCATGGTAGAAAGGAGCTTTTGAAACTGAGGAAGACTAAAAAATGAGCGGATTGGGGCAGGGAAAATCCCCCGACCGATAAGCGAAGAAATCGAGAGGCTAAGCTCGATGTTCTTATCATGCGTGGCTAATTGCCAGTTTGATACAAACGAGAGGAGCTTATTGGCTTTTGGCTTTAATTCTTCTACATACTTTCGCATAATAAATTTAATGATTATTTATTTTATTACATTATATATTATTTGTATTTCTAAACATAAATCATAATGCAAATATTTTAATAGGAGTTATTTGATTGATACGGTATGATAAGGGCATGAGGAAAGTGAATTTTTTACCCAATATTATCACAGCTTTTGGACTCTCTTGTGGCTTATTTGTGATTTTTCGAGTCACTATGACAGATCATCTTACGTTTGAGCTAATGCGTCAAATGACAGTAATTTTAATCATAGCGGGGGTTGCTGATTTACTTGATGGTGCTGTGGCTCGTGCTATAAAGGCTGAAAGTGAGTTTGGAGTATTGTTTGATTCTCTCTCCGATGCAGTGACCTTTGGAGTGGCCCCTGGGGTTCTTTTTTTAAAGAGCTTGCCTTTATCGTTTTCAACAGGAGTGTTCTCCCTTTTTGCCTTAGCAGCAGCGATGTTATATACAGTTTGTGGAATTTTAAGGCTGGTCCGATTCAATGTAAAAGATAAGCCTTCAACGGCTGTTGATCCTGCATTAAAGAAGACTTTTCTAGGATTACCGATCCCAGCCGCGGCTGCTGCAGCTGTTGCGCCAAATCTATTGGTTCATACGCCTCTTTTTCAATCATGGATTACTCTATCAGAAGAGACAAGGTTGATCTTTGTAGGGATTTCGATGATTATCGTCGCTAATCTCATGGTCAGTCGATTTAGATTTCCGAGTCTTAAATCAATCCACTTTAGAGTGCCGTCTTTTAACTTAACGTTTTTTACTACCATTTCAGCCATCATGGTGATCTACGGCTTTCTATACTACCTACCTCTTCTATTGGTCGGGGTCTCTTGGTCTTATGTTTTCCTTGGATTGGGTCTTTCAATTGCCCGAATGATTGCCGGAAGAAAATCAAAGCATCTTCAAGATTTTGAACCCGCTGATGATGAAGACGAAGAAGCAGATACAGCTATACTATAATCTTTGATAAAGCGAGCTTGGTGACCATCCCGACCCTTTAGCGAATCGCCAGACATCCTCGCATATCTTTTGAACACCTTTTTCTCATAGAACACAATCTCTTGATCAGAAATCTTAGGGCCATTTTCCCGGTAAGCCTGTAAAAAGGCCTCTCTGAGCTCCTCTACTTGTTGATCAGAAAAATCCCTATACTTTGTCATAAGTTCAAGTGAAACAAGAAACTGAGCAATGTCAACCCCTGCAGGGCCACCCTTGCTGATAGGGGGGGTCATCTGAAAATCAATGAAGGTGATTTGATTCGTCTTTTTGTCGTAAAAAATGTTTCCAGGGTGAGCATCACCATGAATAATTCCATAAGGACCAGGAAGATGGTTATTGTATTTTTTTAGATATTCAGGGTTTGCTTTCATTTTTGGTGATTTTGCATGGAGTTCTCCTAATGCGGCTCCTGTCTCTTTGACTGCCACTTGAAGGGCAAGAAAGGCCTCCTTTTTCCCTGAAGGAGAGGACATTTTGCTAAAATCTTTGATCAGTTGATTAATGGTGACGCCTTTTGCAACTGTCTCAGCCAGAATAAGATTTTCCTCCCCATCAATATCCCCAGTTGCATCGCCTAAGATTTTTATCGAATGAAAATGCCGAAAAGACATTTTTTGAAATTTTTGAAGAGACTCTACTTCAGATCGGAAAAGTTCCTGATCTTCTTGATCGCTTGAGGGGATCGTTTTGATTACCCCAATTTTATTTCCTTCGTTATCATAGACATAGAATACCGCTCCATCATACAAGCCCGATTCAGCCATATCGGCAGGTGAGTAATGATTTTTTAAAACGAGCTCAGAAAACGGCTTTTCAAAAAAACTTTCAGACAAATGAGCTAAATCATCATTAGATGAAATTTTAGTGACCGCCACCTCTTGAGCATCAGGAGCCGAATGTTGATCGACCGGAAGAGGAAGAAGATGAAAATTAAGAAGAATGGAAATAATTGCTATCATTTAGTTACTTAATTATGTATTTCATAAAACATTATTATTAAATCGTTAAAAAAAAGCAATTGTTAAATTTTTTACACAGAAACAAGAAATGTGATATCGTTAAAGAAAAGGAAAAATTTATGTTGTTAATTTCTTATCTCGGTTGGTTATTGGTGATTCCTATCGTTTATTTATGGAGGCAGAAAGAGGCTCTAAAAGAGGAAAATACCCGTTTTAGAATGCTTGAAGCGCAGCTAAAAAATACCATTGAGGAGAGGGATAGGGGGTTTAATGAGAAAATGGTCCTCCTCGAAGAGACGAAGGAAAAGCTGAGAGAGGCTTTTAAGGCGGTCTCAAAAGAGACACTTGATGTAATGCAGAAAAAGAATGAGGAAGAGTGGGGGAAAAAAGAAGAACAATTTCTAACAAAGACCTTAAACCCGGTCAAAGAGTCTCTTTCTAAACTCGATGAAGGGATGAGAGCGATCGAGAAAGAGAGAAAAGGGGAAAAAGAGCAGCTCAAAGAGCAGCTAAGGACAATTGTTGAGTCAGAACAATCTTTAAGAAAAGAAACTTCTAATCTAGTTAAAGCTTTGAGGAAACCCGATGTGCGGGGAATGTGGGGTGAAATTCAGCTTAAGAGGGTTGTTGAACTGGCAGGGATGATCAATCAATGTGACTTTTTCGAACAAAAGGTCGACAAGGACGAAGATCAAATGCTCCGACCAGACTTGATCATTCGCCTTCCTGGGGAAAAGCAAATCATCGTCGATGCTAAAGCCCCTTTTGGAGCTTTTTTGGAAGCCAATCAAACCGAAGATAATGAAATAAGAGAAGATAGACTGAAAGCTCATGCACGTCATTTGAGGAACCATATGGTAGCTCTAGGTAAGAAAAGTTATTGGCATAAATTTCAACCGACCCCCGAATTTGTCGTTCTTTTTTTACCTGCCGAAGTGTTCTTTTCTGCAGCGCTACAGTATGACCCGACATTAATTGAGGATGGGGCAGAAATGGGGGTTGTTTTTGCGACTCCAACGACGTTAATTGGCTTATTAAGGTCGATTGCTTATGGGTGGAAGCAGGACACTTTTTCTAAGCATGCGAAAGAGATTGCCGATCTAGCAAAGGAGCTCTATAAGAGACTTTCGGATATGGGGAAACATTGGGCATCAGTGGGACGAGGTCTTACTAATGCTGTTGACGGATACAATCGGGCGATCGGATCTTTTGAAAGAAGGGTGCTGGTTTCAGCAAGAAAATTAAAAGAATATGGAGCTGCGACAGATACTATCGAACTCGATCCAGTTGAGTTTATCGATAAAATACCTCGCCAAGTCGAGGATCAAACCATAGAAACCTAATCTACTGATATTCTGGGAAACAATCTGAATAATCTCGGAGCTGTTTAGGGTCGGCAAGGGTTTTCACTTCTAAGATGGCTGTTCGCGTGATCGTTGTAATGGCAAATGGGATCGGATATCCGTAGCTTGTGTCATGATTGATCATCCCAGGAAATTTTTTATGAATGAATATAAGTAGATCTTCCTGACTTTGACAGCACATAAAGACTATTAGTAGGTTTAAAAGTTGTTCAAATTTCGAAGAAAGGGGAAGGTCAAAAGCTGAAACAGCTTTGATTTTTGCTCTAAAGGTGCGAAAAGAAGCCACCTCCAACGGAAAATCGATATGAGGAGAAGCTTTCATGTTTTCATACGCATCCGTTAGAGTCATATAAAGACCCATGATAAGGTTGATTCTATGAGATGCTTGATGGAGACAGCTTGGTTTATGTAGGGCTAGATTTTTAGGTGAGATCTTTTGAACCCTTTGAACTAATGTTTTTGAACATAGACAGGTGCAAATTGAGGCGTGGATTATGTACAAACATTGATGAGGGTTGAGATTGCGAATTCTATGAACGATATCATGGACTTTATCTTCACCTAACCATTTTTGTTGCGATAGATTGGCAAGGTAGAGTGAATCGGGAAAAAAGCCGTTATCGTGCATCAAAGTGCAGAATCGCTCAATTCGATCTTCATCAGATAGATCGAGGCAAAGGGAGAATATTTTACCTTTCTCTACCGCATCCTTCAGCCGCTCCCATGTAAAAGAGAAGCTAAATAGGTGAATAGACATCCTGAAATATTTTTCAAGCCTCTTGAAGACTTTCAATTCACTATATTGAGTTTTTACTGTAGTTAATATTAAATTTATAGCTGTAGCTGGGGTATCGGCGGCGTGAATCGACTCAAGAAAGATATTCCAGAGTCTTTTCATTTCACGATTGGGATCAATATGAAACAGGTATTCTACATCTTGCACTCTGAAGGCAAACTGTTCAAGCGCCTGAATGCCACTTAAGGTGATCAACGAATTTCCTAATGGAGGTGAGCTAGATAGGGTTTCTAGAGCATCATGGGTATCCTTTTCATTGGTGGTGGGGTAAACCCTGACCGGATTTCCATTGGAATCATTTAGA
>CAYZDL010000001.1:41314-133186 GCA_964477345.1 uncultured bacterium | reverse complement strand
GAAATTCCGAAAAAATTCCATACAAAGGATGAAAGGGTATTTTAGGTGCGAGAGAATCCACAGACCGTTCAATTTTTTTTTATATGAAAAAATCATAATCAAAAGTCGATATATATTCAAGTATTAGAAAAAATGAGGGGGATGAGATCCCCCTCAAAAGAACGATTATTGCTCTATTTCTAAGACGAAATAAGCTGGGAAGGCAAAATTGTTATTGGGTCTTGGTGTCACCACTAAAGTGATGTACTTACCCACATAGTTCTGTAGATTGATGAGCGTGCTGTACAAGTAGGCACGTGGCATGTCTCTATCGCGGATGATAAAATTGCCTGGTTTGTTTTTTACAAGATCGTTATATGATTCGACGATTCCTGAAATTCGAATTGATAACATCTTTTGATCTTCATAGAAATCATCGATATTTTTCTGATGGTGGCTTGCGGCCCATGCGAGAAAATGAGATTCTTCAGCGCGTTCCCAGATCTTCATACGATCTTTAGGAGAGAGAGCTGCTTCTCCTTGCTCTGCAGTTGAAGGGATCAAGTTTATTTGCTCGATACCATGCGCGGCCATCTCACGGCTCATTCTTGAAGCTTTAGACTCAAGATAGGCGAGCTTTTTCTGAAGGTATGCTTCTTGGAGCTCAAGCAATTTTGTTTTTGCTTTTTCTGCATGTGCAGGAAACTCAGCAAAATCACGAGTGATCATAGCATAGTTTTCAGAAATCTTTTCGTAATCGATTTCCTGAAACGGTTTCATCATCTCAGTTTGGCAGAAAAGATCAGAGGTTTCCATTAATTTGGCTAACTCGAATTTCTTTTTGTCACGCTCTGACTTGAGCTCTGGCCCTCCGATTTTATCGATGTATTCACGTGCGATGTAGAAGCGAACGTTTTTAGGAGGCGCGATTTCAAGCCATTTGTGGTTTTTATCGCTAATAATACCATCGACTTTTTCACCAGAACTCATATAACCAACAACGGGTGCATTGAGTTCAGGGGCTAGACGAACATTTACTCGGTTTCCTTCTACGACATTGTCGAGAACGAAACTTCTAAAGATATAAACTTTAAAATCACCAGGAGCCTCGATCGCGTAGAAATCATTTTTCTCACCGCTTACGATGACCAACTCACCTTTAGGAATTTCCTGAACAATAGGACTTTCTACGTCAGGAGAAAGTCTCATCCGAACGCCATTCCCTAATATTTTTCCTGTAAACGGCTTGAAATTGGTAATTTCAATTCCATCTGATTTGGTTACAGGCTTACTCACTACCTTATCACTTGTTTGCAAAATCTGCTTTTCTTTTATTACATTATTGCTGCGATCAACTGCGGACAAAGTGACTAAAGGGGCAATGGAAGCTATCAAAACGATTTGCTGCACAACACTTGACATCATAAACTCCTCTTCGACAAAAGCTCAGAATTTCCTGAACAAAAAACAATACTAGATAGTCGCCATTCTAGTGTTTCTCGACTTTTCCGACAATAGGATAATATTATGAATTTAGTACAGCGATGATATGATCGCAGTTATTCTTCCCACAAGTGCATCCAAGCGGCTGCCCTAAATAAACTTGGTAATGTTCTGACGATTCGAAAGGGTTAGTCACTTCGTATAATTTGTCAGCAACTTGCTTGATGTCCCATTCACGAAATTTTAGTTCAGTATCGGGGACTACTTCTTCTACTAAAGGGACATTTACAATCTCTGCCTCTTCCTGTGTTCTATGAAGTGCGTTAGCAATTTGACAAAAAGGACAATTACAATGAGGTTCTCCTTCGGGTGTGTCAAAACCTCCTTGATCGAGACCGAGGGCTTTTGCAACATGAGAAATTCGATCTAGAATTTCTTTTGGTAAATCGGGGGCCTCCTTTTGAGAAGGATCGTGTTGCATCATTCCTGTAAATGCCCCAAGATTATCCAAATTGATCGGCGATTTTCCCATGCTTGCTATAGGGAATGCTCCTTTTAATATAGATCCATTGACCCTTGCTTCAAACTGCTCTATATATTCAGCATGAGCTTTAAAAGCTTGCTCAATGACAGAATTTTCCAGGTTGGGAATAGAGACCCGTGTTCCATTATGAAGGGTAATATGAAAGAACTCAGTATCCTTGTCCAAGAATAATCCAGATACGTGATCCCAGGTTGTAGAGATATAGGGAGGAATGCTTAATATTTTTGAGTTAATCCTCATCAGATCCGCCTCTTTTTACTTTCCCCTCATTATATCTATAAAACGATTCCCCTGTCAATAGAATTAGCACTCAAGATGCTTGTCTGCTGGCTGGAAGCATAAGTGGTTGGTTTTCAAAAAAAATAATTGATAATCAATTGGTTTTTTTCCATTTTTTTAAAAAATGATTGGAAAAGAGAGTCGAATTATCGCATAAGGGGGCTTTATAGGGGATATAATAGGAGAATATTTGACCGTAACCCCAAGAAACCTACTTTCAAGTTCTTACCATGGGCAGGTCCGCTGCTCAAACTTTAACCAATTGATAATAAGGAGTATTCATGGCGAAACGTTCTTACGTTTTGGATGCTAGTATTCTCTTGCATGATCCAGAAATTTTTTCTCATTTTAAAAACCACCACGTGATTCTACCTTCGGTGGTGTTAGAAGAGCTTGATCGTAAAAAGAGTCAAAACGATGAAATTGGCAAGCATGCTCGTCAAGTCATGAGATTTATCGATAATGTCTCTAAACGTGGAAATATTCGTCAGGGGATCAACCTTGATAATGGGTCAAGTCTAAGAGTTTTGCTTGATTCAGAGGAAAAAAGGAAAAAAGATCTTCCCGCCTTCTTTACCCCTGACAGAGCAAGGCATAGACTTCTTTCAACAGCTCACCATTTACAATCGATTGGAGAATCTGTTTCCGTAGTTTCAAAAGATCCTGTGACCAAAATATTGGCAGAAACAATTGGGATTGAAACCTATTTGTATAAAAGTGTTCGTGAGCTTTATGATACACTTCATAAAGGAGTTCAGTATCTCGATTTGCCCAAGGCAGCGATTGATGAATTTTATGCAGAAGGGAAAATTGCTCTTCCCGAGGGGATTTTTTGCCCCAATGAATATTGCATTCTTCGTTCAGAGGAAAATTCTTCTGCAGTTGCTAAGGTCAATGCAAGAGATAAAACTTTAGTGCCCTTAAAAGCTTTAAAGAGAGATGTATGGGGTGTTAAACCAAGAAATGCCTTACAGAAATGCGCCCTAGATCTTCTTTTGAACGATGATATTAAACTCGTTTCTCTGATAGGGCAAGCGGGTACGGGAAAAACTCTTCTTGCTTTAGCTGCAGCATTAAAGAAAGTATTTGATGAAAATATTTATAGCCGGATTATTATTGCTCGCTCAATTATGCCACTTGGCAGAGACATTGGATTTCTTCCCGGTACAAAGGAAGAAAAGCTTCGTGCTTGGCTAGCTCCTTTCTTTGATAACCTTGATTTTATCTGTGGCGACAATACAGTCGATGGGGAAAATGAAACAAAGAAGTACATTTTAGAGAGTGATAAATTTCAAGTCGAAGCAATTACTTATATGCGTGGTCGATCTCTTTCCAACACATGGGTGATTATTGATGAAGCTCAGAATCTTACGCCGCATGAACTGAAGACAATCATCTCTAGAGTGGGGGAAAATACCAAAATTGTCGTCCTGGGGGATCCAACTCAGATTGATAACCCTTACCTCGATCTAGATTCAAATGGATTGATCTATTTAGTGGGAAAAATGAAGCGGTATGATTTGTTTGGTTCGATCTTTTTCACTGAAACAGAAAGGTCGGCGCTTGCCGCTCTAGCTGCAGAGGTGCTTTAGGAGAGTATTTGAGAAAAAATTCGATTGCTTTTCATTAAGGGATGTTTTTACTGGGACATATGAGAAGATTTCTTCAAGTATTGCCCGTTTTCCTCTTGTTGGCTGGACCTCTTTGCGCAGCTCAGCCTAAGAAGAAGAACAAGGTTGTGGTTGTGACAACAGCCAACTGTCATTTGTTCAAACATCCTAAGACTCCTTTTATTTTAGTCCTGAAAAGAGGGGAGCCGCTCAAGGAAAGTATCATTGAGTGTATCGAAAAAATGGAAATTCCTAGTGCATCGGTATCAGGAGAAGGGGCATTGCAGAATCCGGAAGTCGGAATTCCTACTCTTGATCGGAAGAATTTTCTAAAGAAGAAGTTCGCGGGGGTCTATGTGATGGTATCGTTGAATGGTACTGTGACTCAGTCTTCAACAAATCAAACAGTGGCCCAAATTCACGTGGGATTTGCTGATGCTGATTACCGTATTTTTGGGGGGCGGCTATTTTCGGGAGAGGTGGGGTACACTGCAGAGATTACGATTATCCCTCTTCCTCGTCCTATCATTCGAAAATATGATCCTCAAACGGGACTCGGGTTACTAAACTCGGGTTAAAAGCCGACGCCAATTCGAAATCCAGGAAAGAGCTTAAAGCCTTGTTCCTCATACTTTGTTGGAGCTTGGAGAGTCCCTTCAGCAAAATATTTACCAAAACCGTCAGAACGGTATTCGCCTCCAACTGCCCCCCGTAAAAAGGTTTTTCCATAGATTTTCTTCAAAGTTTCTAGGCTAACCCCTGCTCCCATCCCGACATAAACATAGTCAGTAAAAGGAAAGTAGAGGAGGCTCACTTCAGCTTGAATGATAGCGGATGAATCTTTTGGTGTCACGGCACCCGAAATTCCCGCATCAAAACCGATTTCCTCATCTTTATATCGCAATCCAACACCTGCTAGAGGTCGATTGAAAGAAGATTGAATGTCGCCGTAGTAGAATGTCTCACTGTAATCGTAAAACGGGTCAAAACGTTCAAAGGCGCGCATGGCTCCGCTCGAATGTCCCATAACGGGGAGAATTAGCAAAAGAAGGAATCGTTTCATAAGGGCCTCGCTTTAGCGGACAGTATAAAGGGTCTTCGTGATAAAATATAGATAAAATAAAAATAATCATAAAAAAAAGGGAAAAATCAAAAATGCTGCCTCAAGAATACAAAATTTCTCAGCAAAGGGTCTGGCCCTATCCAAATCAAATCGAAAAGGGGACGGAAGAATTCGAAGTCAATGGCCGTTTACATATCGATCATTTTGAAGGGTTAGGAAATGATCTAATCTGTCCTAAAGTGATTACTGAATTTAATAGATTTGTGTTTTTCAAGAATGCTCCTAGAGAAAAAGGTCCCTTCAAAGTAGAGATAAAGACAAGAGATACACTTTCAACGCCTTCTGTGTGCGAGTGTTACGAGTTAGTGGTGAATGAAGATGGTATCAAAATTGTTGCAAATTCTTACGTGGGAGCTGTGTGGGGATTGATGACACTTCAACAGCTTATCCGTCGAAAGAAGGGTCGATACGTAATTGAAAATGCCCCCCTTAGAATTGTAGATGGTCCTTCGATTTCATACCGTTCTGTGATGCTCGATGCAGCCCGCCAATTTCTCCCTGTTCCTGTAATTAAAAGACAGATTAGAGCAATGGCTTTTAATAAATTAAACATTCTTCACTTACATATTACCGATGGACAAAGCTTTCCATTGAAAGTGGGGCCATACACAAAAAGGATTGCCCTTGGAAAGTATCAAGGAAACACCGGAGCCTTTTCATCTAAAGAAGTTTACTCCCGTTCTGATATTCGAGAAATTGTTAATTATGCACGTGCAAGAGGGATCATTGTTGTTCCAGAAGTTGACACGCCGGGTCATACGGCTTCTTGGGCCTGTGGTTTTCCTGAGATTATGGCTTGCCTAGATGGTGAATATCAAACCGAAATGTGTTGTCCGGAACCTCCTTGTGGTTTTCTGAATATTAAAGAGCAATTTTTAAGAATTAAAGAGGTTGTTGCGAATGTTTGGAACGAAGTGATCGATGCCTTTAGTGTTGGGCAAGAGGGGTATGGTTCTTACATCCACATTGGGTTTGATGAGGTGGGTTGTGCTAATTTTCATGATGGTCAGTGTCATGCGCCCTCTTGTGAAAATGCTTTTGGTCCTTATTCAGAACAATATGCTAATTGGCTATTGCCATGGATACAAGAAAACCATCCTCAACTTCACACAGTCATGTGGGTCGATCAGATCTTAGTCAGCAACTTTAAAGATGGGAAGTTTCAGGAGGTCATTAAAGTTGATCCAGAAAAAGTTTGGTTTCAATTTTGGACCATTGATGCGAATGCCCCAGGACAACTCAATGAGTTGGCAGCGAAAGGGTTTAAATTTATCAATTCTCAGTCGACTTTCTATTATGTTGACAGCGGTGGGCAGGGGAACAACTTTGTTTGGGGTGGACCCTTAGGAACTAAAAATAGTGATGGGGAGCCAAAAATTATCCATCAAAAACAATGGATGACAACTTATCCAGGGATTCCAGCGGGTACGAATCCTTCAACAGGGTGGGCGCTCTCTTGGGAAGAAATTTATCTCAACAATCCAACCTATTTAACGACAGCTACAAAAATAAAATTGCCGGTTGCGGGGGTTGAGATCTGTATGTGGGGAGAACAGTTTGATCCTGTTAATTTGGATCAGCAATTGTGGCCCAGGGGAGCTGCTTTTGCCGAATCTCTTTGGAGATTTGATGAGAATCGCCCTCCAGATAACCATGTCAATGCAAGATATCGACTTATTTTTGCTAGAGAAGACATGCTCAGGCTCGGCGTATTCGCAGCTGCAATGGTCCCTGGAGATGTTTTTAGAAAGGCACCATGGGGAGCTCTCGATAGCGCTACATCTTTGATGTATGATATTAATCAAAATAAGCAGCAAGTTCCTGAAGGGTATATATTCTCTTACTTACGCTACTGGTTAGCAAATGTCTGTCAGCAGCCCCCTGTTAATCCTTATTGTGGTCAAGATGGAGTGGAGACAATGAATTGTGATGGAACAGGGGCACCCTACATTCAAGGAGGATGCCCGGACGAGGGGAAATCAAATTCCTGATAATAACGCCTCGATGTTGCCACCAACAATGTGGGGGATCATTCGGGTGATTTTTTCAATCTCCCAATCCCACCACCCAATTTCCTGAAGCGTTTTGATGGTAGTCTCATCAAAACGCTTTCGGATCACTTTCGCAGGGTTTCCACCAACGATCGTGTAAGGGTCGACATCCTTTGTCACTACAGCATAAGCTCCGATAATTGCACCGTCGCCGATTTTAACTCCCGGCATCACCACAGAATTGCGACCAAACCAGACATCGTTGCCAACGATGTTATCTCCTTTATAAGGAAGATCGAGGTTGTAATCGCTATACTCTTTGCCGAAAATAAAAAAGGGAAAAGTCGAAAAGCCGCTCATTTGATGGTTAGCGCTACTTAAAATGAATGTGGTTCCCATTCCAATCTGACAAAATTTCCCAATTTTCAATTTTGCAAGATAGGGGAAGAAGACATTGTGTGTCTGAAATCTTTCGGGACCGTCAAAATCGTGGTAGTAGGTATAATCTCCCACTTCAATATTTGGGCTAGTGATGATGTTTTTTAAAAAAACCACATCTCTGGCAGGGGCCATGACGGGGTTGATGATGGATGGATCCAACATAAGTACTCCTTTTCTTATTCTTCTGTTTAGTTAAATGGTCTATTTAAGAAAAGGTTACTTGTTCATTGGTGGAGACTCACGGATGATTGATTAAAGTCTCTTGATTTTCTCCGATTTCTGCCGGTAAGTCAAGAGAATTTCCGGCAATGTAGGCGGTTGTCCAGGCGTTTTGAAAGTTAAAACCGCCCGTAACCCCATCAATGTCGAGTACTTCACCGGTAAAGTAGAGGCTGGGACATACTTTGCTCTCCATTGTCTTAAAATTGATTTCGGATCGTTTGATCCCTCCACAGGTAACGAATTCTTTCTTGAACATTGTCTTTCCATCAATTTCATAACGATCAGCTTGCAAAGTCGAAGGAGAAAGTAAGCTCCATAGTGATTTAGGTAGATTAAAGCGGTTCCCTTTCTCCTCAAGTCCTGCTTTGACTTGAGCGGGTGTCAAATGGGGTAGCCAATTAATGATTAGTGTTGCTTTATAATTGTTTTCAAAAAGGTAGGGGGCTTCCCAGGCAGAGAGTTTAATGATTGCAGGCCCACTAAATCCAAAGTGGGTAATCAATAGCGGGCCTCGTTGCCTTACCGTTCTGTTTTCAAGCCTCACTTCGACATTTTCCACCGATACCCCTGACAATTCTTTTAATTGTGACGCCGGTGAATGGAAAGTAAAAAGTGAAGGGATAAGGGGTTCAATCGTATGACCAAGAGCCTTAGCCCATGCATGCCCTTGGGGAGAACTTCCCGTAGCGAGGAGTAATTTATAAGTGTAAATTTCTTCTCCCTCAGAACCAAGGATGAATCGATCAGACTCTCTATCAATTGTTTCTATACGGGTCTGGGTTTGAATTTCAACGCCGAGATGGCGAGCCTCATTGACTAGGCAATCAATGATGGTTTGAGAGGAATCGGTGACAGGAAAGATCCTTCCATCCTCTTCAGCTTTTAGCTCCACCCCCCTTGATTCAAACCATTCAATCGTATCTTTGGGAGAGAATCGGGTAAACGGTCCGAGCAGTTCTTTAGAACCTCGTGGGTAGTTTTTTATAAGTTCCTTGGGATCAAAGCAGTTGTGGGTGACGTTGCATCGTCCTCCACCCGAGATGCGAACTTTGGATAAAAGTTGCGCCGTTTTTTCAATGATAATAATTTTTGCATAGGGGTTTGCCTTTTTGGCGGTGAGAGCGGCGAAAAAACCAGCAGCACCTCCTCCTATGACGACAAGATCAAAATTCATGCCTTAGAGTGTATCAGCAGAGGTGATTTTCGCATAGTATTCGTCGAACTTAGGTTGTGCAATAAATGTGATTTTTTGATTATTAATATTGATATAGGTGAAATTTTACTTATCAATTTTACTAAATTATTAGGAGTCAGTATGAAAGTTAATTTCGGATTGTCATCAAATAAAGTAGAGAGGGTTCTCGAAGGGCTTTCGCAGGCTCTCGCAGATACCTATGCACTCTATTTTATGACGTTAAGTGGTCATTGGAACTATGAAGGTAAAGAATTTATTTCCATTCACGAAATGCTTGAAAAGCAGGTTGAAACCCATTCTGAAACAGGGGATGCTTTGGCTGAGAGGATTCGTCTTATGGGGCATAAGGTGCCTACCTCACTAAAAATTTTTTCAGATAAGGCGACTTTGAGACCTTTTTCTGAAGAGGCAGGAAGGGAGGAGATTCTCCAAAAATTGGCTGAAGCCAATGAAGCCTGCTTCATTTCATTCAGAAAACTATCAAAGGAGGCTGAGGCGGCTGGAGATGATGGGCTTGTCGATCTATTAGGGGGTATCATTCGTCAACTTGAAGTCTATGCATGGAAGTTGAGAAGTGAGTTATGATTCGAAAACTCCCTTCAGGTGGGTACCGGCTCTATTCGAGAAAAAAGAATCCAAAAACAGGTAAACGCCGTAATCTCGGTACCTTTGCAACACGCGCTCAGGCTGAACAACACGAGAGAGAAATTCAGTACTTCAAAAGACATTAGATTTTTGATACGATAACAGTTCATCGAAAAAGGAGATATATGGATGAGATCGAAGCGTTGATGGAAAACAATCGGAAGTGGGCGGCATCGATTATTGAAGAAGATCCTCGGGCTTTTATTGATTCTTCAATGATGCAAAAACCTAAATATTTGTGGATTGGATGTTCTGATAGTCGGATTCCTGCTGAGAAGATTTTGGGATTGCGACCAGGAGAAATGTTTGTTCACCGTAATATTGCAAATATTTGTCCCCATACAGACTTCAATGTTTTGTCTGTGATCGAATATGGGGTAAACTATCTTGGTGTCGATCATATCATTATTTGCGGCCATTACCGGTGTGGGGGAGTGACAGCTGCAATGGAAACTGCTCAGTTTGGGTTAGTTGACAATTGGTTAAGACACATTCGCGATGTCTATTTTGCCGAAAAGGAAGAGATTATGAAAATCGTCGATAAACAGAAGAGAATCGATATGTTAGCTGAAAGAAATGCGATCTATCAAGCGCTGAATGTCAACGATTGTGCAGGGAGCTTGGTCGAGAGGTAAAAGTCTTACTGTCCATGCTTGGATATTTGATGTATACACCGGTTTAGTAAAAAAACTCGGATTTGATGTTTCAGGACTAGATCAAATAGATCAAGTGTATCGCACTTTGCACATCAAAGAATCTCCCACAAACTAAAAGTCCCTTATATTTTTTTTTGTAAAAAATAGTTCATTAAGACTATAACTGGTCATGAATTTTCAAAAATCGCATATTTTTGAAAATCAAAAAATTAAAACGTGGAGGTCTTAATGAAGAATATACCGTCTGTTTTTGTAATCTTAACAATGATGTGTGTTGTAAGTGCGCCAGGTGTCGTAGAAAGTGCACCTAAGCGAGTAGCGATGACAGATACGTCAAGTGTTCAGCAAGCTCTGACTAATTTGTCTCAGTATGCTGCTCTACAAAAGAGTCTGAACGTTCAAAATCCAGATTTGGCTTTTGCAATGAAGCAGGCTCTTATCATGGCAGACCTTCTGGTCAATGGTAATGGAACCCTAAATTTAGGGATGTGTGCTAACGTAAAATCGTCATTTATTCCTTCTAATCCACAAGAATATGAAGAGAACATGGTAAAAATTCTCAGTCAGCTAGACCAATCATGGCAAACATTCTTAGCAGGTGTGAAGGCTCCAGATAGTTCTAACACACTTTGTCAAACACTCCTCCGTGCACTATTTAGCTTAAAACCCGATGACACAATCACGGATAGACATGCAAAAGTTGCATTACTTGCAACCATGCTATGTTCTTACAACCAAGGACCTGTAGGAGATTGTTTTGCTGTAGCTGATGTGCTTCGCGACCATAAAGACTATTACGCCCATGCCGCACAAGATTATAAAGCAATCATTATGAATGGGATGTTGCAACGTCCTGTCAACAAAACTGTCGATTACTTTTTCTTTCTTCCAAGTTTAGCTGATAATGATTTGAGTCAATCGATCAATATTTCTGCATCAGGACAATTTCCCAATACTAGTTATTCACTCTTTGATGCACCTGGATTTGCCGCAGCGCGCGATTTGATGGGAGGAAATGGTGTGGCTGATCTAACAAATTCGATTATGCAAGTTCTTAGTCAAAATGCTCAGGGTGATCCTCTTCAAGTGACCCCATCACAGGTGATTGATGCAATTGCACAAGTGATTAGCTCAAGTACGGAAGCCGATTCGTCTAGTCTAAGCTCTTTGGGTTATTATGCTTTTAGCTCATTAACAAGCAGCCCCATCATGCGTGGTTTAGAAGCCGCTTTTGCCGCTATGGCTGAGGATAAATCTACTGATTCTACAAGAGGAAACGTCAACAATTGTGTCGCTCAAGCTCTGCAGTCAACTTGGGATAGTCTATCGGGCACAAGTGGAATCGATCAGTTTCAGAAAGTCTTTACTGATACTTTCAATTCGTCTTATAGGCTTTTGTACAATTTAAATATCCCTCTTGCGCAAGTCTCTTCAGATGGCAGTTCTACAAGTGGGGGATTCCAGCTTTATGAAAGGATTCCTACGGCCCCCACCGTGCTAGGCAATCGAATCGCAACGCCTCAAGATTTTAGACAATTAGTCTTAGATGCGATCGCTTTGACAGCAGGTAGCTTGGGTCAAATGGATATTGGCAATCAATTGACAGCTGTCGTGCAGTCGGATGATTTTTTGAAAAATGTTCTTTGGGCATATGATCAGTCAAATCAAAGTGAATCTGACCCGGTTGATAACTACACAAAACTTGCTAGAACACCTATGCAAAGTTGTGATGGAGATAATCCGTTTGAAGTTGATGATGTTGACACACAAGCTACCTATGATTCAAATGTGCAAAGTCACATAGCTAAAAACATGGAAGATTTAATTTCTTGGTGTTTAACCCTTGCGCCAAAGGCGACTGCTGACATGGTGCCTATGGATAGCCCCCAGCATGCATTCAATTTTATGCCAAAGAATCCTGACATTACTGCTTATGTTAACAGTGGTAAGCCAGTAAGCACTTGGTTAATGAAACAAGTAAAGGTTCCTGGGCTGCAAGTATCGCAACAAATAGTCACTCTAGATATTGTTCAAGCTGTGACAGCCAACGTCTACAATTACATTTCAAATGCGCTGCCTGACGCAACTAGCTATCAGCAGCTCGTTTCAACTTTGAGTAGACAAAATCTTAGCGTGCAGACTTTTGCTCAAAAACTTGTCGACGGTGTAAACCAACTCTTGGGTTCTGATCAAAATCAGGCCAATGAAGTGGCTCTTGCCATAGATACCGTACTGCTTCAAAATCTAAATGAGAATGCTAAGCAAATTTTGTCGCAGTCAGCTATCCGGTTTGCCTTTACGAATTGGAATGAAGGAACAAAAGATATCTACTTTTGTGCCCACTTTAATCCAAGAACGGAGCAAATTTACTTCGGAACTATTTTAGAAGATAAGACGAATCTTCAGCCGATGGATAACAACGCGTGGGTGAACAACCAACAATGGGATGTTGATTTGACTCCAGTGGCTCCAGCTGCGAAATAGTAGCCTAGTGTATGTTTAAATAAGTGCCCCAGATTTACTTATGGGGCGCTTTTATTTTGTAAATATTATTTTTAATCATTATAGCTTTGGAGAAGGATTATCTCGATGAACCGGTTATGGGTGAAGATGGTCCATTACTTACCTTGCAATAAAGTCTAGGAACAATGCCGCTATTCACCTCGTTATTGCAAAAGGGTGTTGTACATATGATGATCGTGGTAGGTTGATTGAAGTTCTGAATACCCAGCTGTTGCAAAAGATGGTCGATTTAGGTTCAGAAAAATCGGGATGAATGTATCGGATTGCTTGAAAATATCTAATTTCAAGTATTATCATAATTTCAATGAGTACACAGAATTTTGCCACCGGATTTCTTAGGCTTGAAGCAACTCTTTGGCTTACGTTGAGTTTGGCGGCTTTCCATTTTTTGCAAGGATCGTGGATTCTATTTGCTTTTTGTATTTTGATCCCCGATCTTGGGATTTTGGGGTATGCTATCAATTCAAAAGTAGGTGGAATCTCCTACAATCTACTCCATTCGGAAGTGGGGCCTCTGATTCTAGGTGTGGTTGGGTATTTTACCGGACAGCAACTTTTAATCAAGTTGGCCTTGGTATGGTTTTGTCACATCAATTTTGACAGGATGTTAGGAATCGGTCTGAAAACCAAAGAGAAATTCGATGAGACCCATCTTGGCGTCTCACCCTTTGCAAAAAAATAGTGGTGGGGGCAGGTTTGCCCCCGATCCAGCATTACTTACGACTACTATGGTCACATGATCCACAGCAGCTGCAGAATACTTTTAGTCCGCCAGCGATAATGAGAAAAATAGGCCAAAAGCACAAGATTTCTCGGCTTACTAAGTTGGCGATTAGGAAGAACACCCCAAAAGCGGCGATTAATACTCCCCAAGCAACATGATTATAATGTGACAGTCCCATTCTATGCATAACAATTCTCCCCCAATTTGGTTAGGTTAAGGTATTACAACTTAGAGGAAACCTAAGAAATGTATTTTTTGCAAGAAACAATGCAATATGTTAGAGGTTAACGATTTAAGTTTTTCCTTTTACTTATAGAACCGCTTTGATAACCTTGGTAACTTCGTTTAACAGAGGGATTTGACGTGAGTTTGCAAGTGGTTATCATTGGTGCAGGGGCAGCAGGCCTCACAGCGGCGTTGACGTTGCTTGAAAAGGGTGTGAACGTTCAAGTCTTTGAAGCGAAAGAGAGGGTTGGAGGCCGGATTTTAACCGGAAAGATCGATGATGAGTTGGTTGAATTCGGTGGACAGAACATTTGCGATGGTGGCGATGCCCAAACAATGCGTCGTTTAATCAAGCAGTTTGGCCTTAAGGTGAAAAGAACCAGTATCGGAAGAAGGGGGGCATTCTTTGATGGAAAGCAATTACACGATGAAGCTGAGTTGATGGCTAACTTTAGGCGTGATCTGAATAGTTTGAAACAACAATTAGAAAAACTGGGTTCTTCTTGTACCAACATGAGGGAAATCTTCGACTCTTTGATGAAAAAAGAGAGCCTCCAATATAAGAATATGGAAATGCGATTGAGAGCTTATGAGGGGGGGACTCTAGATACGCTTTCTTCTAGTTATGCAACGACGCTCTATCATATGATAGCTGGGGGAGTGGTTCAAGGACATGAGGCTGTTCGTAATGGCTCAGATTCGATTGCAATCGATACGATAGAAGGGGGGAATAGTCGATTATTGGAGAGTATGGCAAGAGAGCTTGGAGATAGAGTTCAGCTCGAAACACCTCTCAAGAAAGTGACAAAAAAAGCAGGAGGGAAATTAGTCCTTGCTTTCGGAGGAGGAACGACTGTTACTGCTGATAAAGTGATTCTTACGAATCCCTGTCCTACCTACGAAAAGATCGCTTTTGATGAATCGATTATCCCCTCTAAAAGACTAGATCAAATCAAACAAGTTCCCTATTCGAAGAGGGGTAAGATCATTTTGACCATGCCGGAAAAAAAATCGACCTCCTCATTTCTATTTGGGATTGACAATGCAGGGGTTTGTTTTCGGGTGGCTGGATCGAAAGTTGTGACTCTTTATTTACCAATACAGTTCACTCCACTTACAGTTTCAGATGTTTATGAAAAAGAAAAGCCGATGTTGGAAGCAATCTATGGAACTCTTGAAAGCAGTCAATCGATGCCATTGTATGGATTGGATATCCCTTTTGCTTCTTACTGGGGACCGATTGGCTACAGCTGGGCTAATGATCGATTTGCTGGTGGCAGCTATTCTTACTTTGTGGCAGGCCAAGAAGAGACATTCGGAAAGATAATTCCTTGTGGTAAACATCAAGTTAAAGCACTGTTTGCACCAATTAGTAAAACGGTTTATTTTGCCGGGGAACATACAGGAATTGATCCCACGATTGCAGGGACGATGGAAGCTGCTTTTGAATCGGGCGAGCGTATCGCAAGAATAGTCTTGGAAGAGTGCTGAGATCCTTAAAATTGGTGATAGAAGCTAAGACCACTTTTTTTACATCGTTGGGCACTTCACCTTCTTGACTCTCTTTTGATAAAAGAGCCTCTTTTTTTAACCTAGCGATATCAGAAGGCTCTCGGGCTAATTGAGAAAAATGCGCCCCAACTTAGAAAGCTAGGGCACTTAGAACAGTAACAAGAATCTATTCTAAAGTTAAGGACATAGTACGATCTAGAGGGGTATCTTTGGGAGGAGCTGATGGTAAAACATCTGTTTTTGAGCCCATATATTTAACTCGGACGGGGCTTTTTGCTTCGTCACCGACCGCATCGCTAGCAGCAGCAAGTTGAGTCACAGGTTTTTGGATTGTAATTAGACCTTGTTGTGCAAGGGCTGCAGTTAAATCTCCGATAGAAGCTAAAAGGACGCTTTTTACATTAGGAGAAACTGCGCCACCTTCAGTGATAAGATCTCTCTCCTGCAATGATGCAACTACTTCAGCTTGAACTGTAGTCATTACATTAGCTTCGGTATCACATCTTGTAGCAAGTGCGCGTAAGGCTTCGTTATCTTCTGATTGGAGAGTCTCAAGCTTACTGAAGATCGCATCAAAAGTTGTTGGGGATACTGTTCTAAGTGCTGTTTGTTCCATAAAGCTCCTTTTTGGTTTATGTTAAGAAAGAATGAAGACTAGCAAAAAATTTATTTTAGATGCAAGAATTTTTTGTCAATAAGACAGGTCTCTTTTTTCAGAGTTCGATGCGGTGTATTAAGTAATCGTGAGGGGTGTCAAAAAAAAAACGGTTTTATGTACAATAGGCAAGAAAAAAGGAGTCAATATGTCAGAAGAAAAACTTTTTGCTGTTTACCTCGGAGGACGAGCTGATAAATGCAACATAGAGCTACATGATGTCGTTTTTGTTGTTGCAACGACGATTGAAGAGAGCTACTCTCTACTTGCCCGGAAATGGTTTGGAAATTTGGATGGCTTTCATATCGATTCTTACCAAGAGATCAAACAGGTTGATGGTTTTGAGGTGAGCCTTTCAAAATCAAGACCGGCTGAGCCTCAGGAAAACAAGCTCTTTTTCATTAATCTTGGAGCATACAGGCATGGCGAGTTTACCGAAGTGCACAAGAGTGAGTTTTATGTAGCTACATCAGCACCAAATGCAGTCAGACGAGCTAAGGAAGAATTTGCCTCTCCCGATCTACATACGATTCACAAAGACGATGTAATTGAGGTTTCTCATGTTGCCAATGACGAATTTGATGTCGATGACGTGATCGAATTAGACGAGGTAGACCAGTTCTTTATCACACTTAAGCCTGCAATGAATCAAGAAAAGAACGAGATTCAATCTGCCTACATCAAGCTTGACAAAGAACTTTTACGTTTACAATAGCCCTGCTTTGTGGAGAAGTAAAGCTAAAAGACCTACCGACGATAGGATAACACCAAGGCCAAGACTCAACCCCAAAAGCCCAATCGCAAGCCCTGTTGGAGCGTCCCAGCTGTACCATTTACCAAGCGTTGCTGTATAGTTATGCTCATGCTCTTTTTTCATAGGGACTCCTTTGGGCAAAGATTATAATGCTTCTAGAGAAAAAATCGAGATTTTATTAAAGTAGATGTCTTATGAAAAAATTTTTATCTATCTTCGTCCTTTGCGTCATCGGTGTAAAGATACACACTGCAGCTCCTCTTTTTCACGCTACGATTGGTCAAATGTGGATTGATCACTTCGAGCAATACTCAGAGGAACAAAAGAAAGCGTTTATGTTAGGGACTCTTTTCCCAGACATCCGCTACATGGCCAAAATATCCCGAACGAAAACCCACGAAAAAGGGCTTACAATAACTGATCTCATTGAGATCAAAGACCCCTTTACAAAAGGGATGAAGCTCCATTCCTATGTAGATGAAGTGAGAGATAACTACGTAGATAAACACCTTTTGCCACCCGGTTATCGGCATCTTGCCTATGCGCCTCAAATTCGTATTAAGGTCCTTGAGGACGAGGTCCTCTACTCGCAAAATAGATGTGACAAGAAAGCGATTTGCACGTTTCTCTCGACACCCATCAAGGAAGAAGAAATACACGGAGTCACCCCTCAAGTGATTCAACAATGGCATGAGCATATGACTGAAAGCTTCACAGGCTCCCCCAGTGAAAATCTCCCTGGGCACATAGAGAGAGAGGAGGGTCATGGGGCTATTTCATTGAATAGTACTAAGGAACTCAATGAGTATGTGCAAAAATACAGAGACGACCCAATAGTTATCGCTCATACCAATGCCCTTATGGCTCACTTTGAAAAGCTCTTCACCGACTACAAGAAATAGGGGAGGCTGTCTTATGATTTTTACAATAGGCACCAACAACAAAGCTAAGATACAAGGTTTCATTCACATGTCTATGTTATGCCCAGAAGACTCTCAATGCTAGAGCCATTACTAATCGCGATTGTTTTTTTAAGTGGTTATCTCTTAAATAGTTCTTCTCAATTTGAAGAAATAGAATACGCTGATTCGGTATTTTCCTAAAAGAAACTCCATTGTTTCCCTTTTGTACGTGTAGACCATTCAATCTAGTGTGTCTTGCAATTCAAATTATCCGTCAAAAAAATTAAAATAAATACTTTACAATTAAATATTTATATTTACTTTTTAATTAATTTTGATTATAATTACTGGTAAGGACAATTATAAGTAATTAAGAAATTACAACAGATTGGGGTGGGGGATTATTATGAATGAAGTGCGGGGTGCGGGGTCTGGGGGATTCCAACATCAGGTAGCTGATCTTTCTAGTAAGGAAGGGATTAGCCCAATAGATGCAAAGACGGAAAAAATTGCGATTGAACATCGATTTGCTCCAATGACAGAGAGTGAAGAGGGTAGTGATACATCCTCTGTGAGGCCTTCAAGTAGCGGTTATTCGTCAATTGGCTCGCCTACATTGGATGATGTTATGATCGGTTTGAGGCCTGAACAGTATTCTCTTTTTGTCGAAACGGCTTTGGATATGCATAAGGACGATTACGAAAAGACCCTAAGTGAAGAGGATAGGGCAAAATTTAATGGTTTGTCTGTGAGTGAACAAAGAGAGAAGATCTGTGGGTGGATGACAGATCCTTTGAGGGCTGAAAATAATGAGAAGCCAAGGTTAGAGTTGAGGGAATGTTTTGGTAAGAGTGGTCTTTGTGCAAATGTTGCTCTGGCTTGTAAGGATGGAGTGACTAGGAATAAAATTGCGGCTGAAATTAGAGGTGCTTGCGGAGGGCTCGCGTTTGTTGAGGCGGGCAGTACGACATTGGAGATCTCTTCCGAGGGTATTGATAAAGCAACTCCGATTAAATTTTTACAGCAAGGTGATAATTTTGTGGGGGTTTTGGGGCAGATTGGGTATGTGCCGGGGCCTACCATCGATGCTAGGTTAAGTCATACGGTTGTGATCTCTGACGCGGATGGAACCTTATGGGACAAGCCTGTTGCAGGACTTCCCGTAGAATCGACGAATTTGTTTAATTCTCCTGCACGGGGACCTATTCTGAGCTATTTAGCTCAAGGTGGAGTGCTTGTGATCAATTCTGGAAACGATCCAGCTCGTACCGTTAGACGATTTTTGGTTGGACTTGCAGGGGTTTCTGAAAGAGTTAGGCATGAGATTCTCTCTAGGGTAGTTTTCGCAAGTGCTGGTGGGGGAAGTCTAGCAGGATTTGTCAATGGTCGCTTGGTTGAATTGGCGGGATATCATCAATTCGATCCGAAAGAGGCTGGACCTGGTGTAAAGCTTGATATGCTTTATCTTGGTGATGATGAAAAGATGACAGGAAATGATATGCCGGCTTTCTTGGCTTCTGAGGGGCATTTTATTTGCGTCGCACCTGTGGGAGCTGAGGCCAAAGTTAAGGGTTCTTCTGTTGAGAGTCGTGTTCAGTACGGTGAGGCGAAGAGTTCTCATGCAATTTTTACCTCTGTGGTGTTGCAGGCAATGACAAATAGAGCGGCAATTGCAGATGGTCCACAGCCGCCTCTTTTCAGAGATATGGAGGCGCTGTTGACTAATACACGGAACGTGATGTCAGCGGCTGAGATCACAGATGATACGATTGAGCGTTTAGGTGGTAGAACTAAGATCGATCGTATTGTGAGTGAAGAAATCGATGGAGAAAATCCTCCTTTGGTGGTCAAAAGTGAGGATGTGGTCAATGCAATGAGAGAATTGCCTCCTCCTGTGCCGGGTGCGAAAATGACATATACAGGTGTCCTTGATCGTGTAAAAGGTCTTGAAGAGAAGGGTTTAGATAGTGTTTCTGCTGAATTGAAACTAAAGGGGCAGGAGTCGACCGCAATTGTGGATACTTTCTTGGATGAAGCCGATTTAGTCGAGAGATCAAACCAAGGTGTGGTGACTTTAAGGATTTTAGAGCCGGGGAACAATGATCAATCGACACCGATGTTTGTGGCTTCGCAAATTCGTCATTTGAGGGAAGAGGTTGAAAAAAGAGGTGGCACTGTTGAAAATCTGCATGTGCAGGTGCTGGTAATGGGTAAGGGTGGGCATGCGACGACAGCGGTTTTTCCTCAAATAGGCCAGATGGTTAAGGGGCAAGAAGGGACAATTTTTACGGGTACTGAGGAGGCTATCAGTCTGAGTGGTACTTTAGAGAGAGCTTTGGTCCAGAGTGGTGTGCCTGTTGAATTTGTCGGGACATTCGATGGGAGTCAGGATGTTGTCGGAGGTGTTGCGATAAAGCTTGAGAAGAACTCGACAAATACTGGGGAGAATGTGAGAAATGCTTTGACCTCCTATCATGAAAAGGTGCCTGATTTTCAGTGGGTAGTCGCAGCGACTCCTTCTTCAAGAAGGCAATTATTGACATTTGCTCACCAGTATCAGGAGAACGGAGAAAAATGTTATGATCAGCTTTGGGGCATGCCGATGCCCAGAGGGGCTAAATTTGTCCGTGAGTCGCTGACCGATTTTCAGGTAGTGACTGAGTTTTATGCTGGGATGGCCGAAAAAGCAAGGCTTGTAGGTTACAGCATGGGAGAAAAGCCTTTCATTCCTCCTTTCACAACTAGTGCGGAAGAATTTAAAGCCAATTTGGATTCGATTTATGAAACTTATGCAAAATTAGAAGGTGTCGGAGTAGAAGAGGCCAAGGCGACGATGACTATTGAGGATTTACAGGGGTACTATAGTAAAAAGTTTAGTGTCCTTGAGCAGGCGATTCCTTGGAGTAAGTCGATCGAGAGTCAAGGTAGATATGTTGAAGGTGCGATAAAAACTTTGATGGGCCGTAGAGGAAATGGTAACGAGGTACGACAAGCACTGTCGATTCTTGGGCAATTCAAAGAAAGAGAGGTTGACGACGAGTCGCTTAGGGTTTCATTAGAGCGTTTGAGGGCTTACATCGGTGGAAACAGGGATGCCGGTTTTCTCACCTTATGCCGTAGAGTCAATCTTTGTTATGAACGTGCAGTCGCTAGTTGACGTCCAGCTGCGCGCTGAGTATTGGCAAAGATTTCTTGTATTGCCGTAAATCCAGCAGTAGGCCGTGTTTCGCGTGTCTCTGGGTTTATGGCAATCATTCCAAAGTCGTGTTTTTCGGAACATCCAAAGGCCCACTCAAAGTTTCGAAAAAGAGACCAGAATAGATAGCCAATCACGTTAATCCCTAGGTCTTGTATAGCTCTAGTCGCTTCGATTGATTCTGTGAAGTAATCTTTTCGACGTTTGTCCATTGTGTCATTGTCGCTGCCTTTTACGTCATTTTTTCCTGCAGTTCCTGTTTCAGTGATCAGTAGGGAGACTCTATTGCCTAATTGATTGTGGACATCTTGCAAGATATCGTAAATTCCTTTTGGGTAGAAACGGAAGTGCATGGGTTCGACCATTTCTTCCCCTTCTCTACAGGTTGAATCAGGGATGATTCCACTTAGGAGAGGCTTAGAATAATATTGAATTCCTAGAAGGTCTAGGGAGGATGTGTTATTGACTGCCCAATTCATAAAATTATCGTGGAATAGGTAGGTGAAAACGAAGGCGACGGCTCTGGCTAAATAATTCCATCTTGAAGTGGTTTCAAACATGACGGCTTGGTGAGTGAGTCCAACATGCACCGTTTTCCCTTTTTTTTCGGCCATACTGTGCAGTTCACGGTGAACTAACTTGTGAGCTTCAAGTTTCCTGTTGGTGACCTGAGTATAGGTGTAAAAGTTTGCTATTCCTGCAGCGGGGAAAACACCTCGGATGTAGTTTTCTACGCCATTGACGTGAGGCTCATTAAAAGTAAAAAAATGCTCAACATGATCAGAGAGGTGATCGTAAACGTAGGTAGCAAATTTCAGATATTCATCGACACCCTTGGGTGACTCAAAGAGCATACGACCTTGTTTATCGAGAGGGGTGACAAAGTGGTGGAGTGTTACGAAAGGAGTGATACCACTTTTTTTAAGCTTTCTTGCAACTTTAACATATTGCTCCATGGCTACTTCATTAAAAGAGCCGTCTTTATTACGAATATCGGCCCATTCGACTGAGAAGCGGAGGGTGTTTCCATTCATTTCCAATGTCGAAGCAATCAAAAGGTTGAGCCCTTCTTCAGTTAAAATATCGACTCCCATTCCAGGGGCGAGGTGTGCTTTATCCCCTGTAAAATTTTTTTCGACATAATTTTGCCAGTCAGAACCTTTGCAAAATTCGGGATCGTTGGTGTTTTGGTATGTAGAGAGAGAGGATCCGAGGAATTCGGTCATTTTGGGATCGAGAGAAGTGGGGTGGTCAGGGATCGGGAAAGTCCGTCTTTCAAAGGGTTGATTGCCGATGTCAATTGCTTCAATGACGTCTCCTACTACCCATATAGGGATGGCGGTAATGGCAACAAGTGAAAAAAAGATCACTAAGGCGACGGTACATACTTTTTTTATTAAAATAAGTAATTGCGGGTCGCCGTTATTTTCGTGCAGATAGCACTGACCGAGAATTAGCGTCCCGATATTGTTGAGGGGTTGCTTAAACGTTTCAGAAAGTATTTGAAGCATAGCATAAACCTCGCCTAGTTAAAGGGATAATTGTACCCTGATCGGAGGATTATCGTCTACGTCCAAACTTTTGAAATTTTGGTTTGGGAGCAAACTTTCTTTTGAAGGGCTTCTTCATCGCAGGTGCCTCAAAACCGGGGATTTCGATTAGATCGATCTCTTGTCCAGTAAACTCTTCAATGCGCTTCACAAGATGAGTATCTTCTCTTGTGGCAAAGGAGAGGGCGATTCCTTTTGAGTTGGCTCTTCCTGTACGACCAATTCGGTGTACGTAATCTTCAACGTTACGAGGTAAGTCAAAGTTAATTACGTGGGAGACTAGTTGAATGTCAATTCCTCTTGCAGCAACATCTGTTGCAATCAAAATTTTGACTTTTCCTTCTCGAAGTTGCGCAATGGTCCTTGTCCTTTTGCCTTGAGTCATGTCCCCGTGAAGGGCGGCAGCGTGGTGGCCATTATCATGAAGATTTTTTACTAAAATATCGGCTTGTCGTTTAGTTGAGGTAAAGACAATCGCTCTATTCATTTCTTCATCGTGGAGGAGGTGATCAAGAAGTTTTTTCTTGCTTACCAAATCTTTTACGTAGTGGAGAAGCTGTGTAATATTTTCGTGGCGTTGGTGCTCTGAGTGGATGACGATATCCATCGGTTTATTCATGTACTTTTCTGAGAGTGCCTTGACGCTTCCTTGAAGTGTAGCAGAGAAAAGAAGTGTCTGTTTCTTTTTTGGTGTCGATTCAAGGATTGTTTCGACCTGTTCTAAAAAGCCCATATCGAGCATTCGATCGGCTTCGTCGAGGACGATCATCTCTAAACCTGAAAAATTGATTTTCCCTTGTTCGATAAAGTCGATCAGGCGGCCTGGGGTCGCAATCAAAATGTCGTGCGGTTTGGCGAGTTTTCTGAGTTGGGCTTCGTAAGCTACACCGCCTACGACACAAACAGTTTTTACTTCTTTTAAAAATTTACTGTATTTAGTAGCCTGGGTCGATACCTGCATAGCGAGTTCACGGGTAGGTACGAGGATTAGAATTTTCGGTCCGCGACCTTTCTTTTCGGTTTTGGTGATTAGTTCAAGGGCTGGAATGAGGAAGGCAGCCGTCTTTCCAGTTCCGGTTTGGGCTGAGGCTCGGATGTCAAAACCACTTAAGATTTTTGGCATTGCCTTTGCTTGGATTTCGGTAGGCTCCTCGTAGCCAGCGTCAGAGATCGCTTTACGGAGCATAGGATGGAAATTAAAATTATCAAACGTCATGTAACTTCTTTTGTCAATTTATGTGAGATAACCAGTCTTGCATATTTCGTGGTTTATTGATATGAAATTATTCTATTGAAAAGGAGAAGGTATGAATGAAGAGTCTATTAAGGGGCAAACCGCATTAATCACGGGGGCTTCAAGTGGTATTGGGAAGGCAGTAGCTGAGCAGTTCGCCAGGCGAGGAGCTCATGTGGTAATTACAGCTAGGCGACTCGACCGGTTAGAGGCATTTGCAGAGGGGCTTAGACAAAAATATAAGGTGAAGGCGTTTCCTCTACAACTTGATGTCAAGGAATCTCTTCAAGTCGACCAAGTGGTTAAAGAAATTCCTATCGAGATCGATTTTTTGGTCAATAATGCTGGGCTAGCCCTTACTAGTGATAAAATTCAAGACGGCTTATGTGAAAATTGGGATACGATGATCGATACGAATGTCAAAGGTCTTTTATACATGACAAGGGCTATTTTGCCTTCGATGGTCGCTAGAAACCGGGGTCATATCGTAAATCTTGGTTCGATTGCGGGTCACGAGTGTTATGTGGGTGGGAATGTCTATTCTGCGACAAAACATGCGGTGAGAGCGATCAGCAAGTCTCTTCGGCAAGATTTATTGGGGACAAAGATTAGAGTAAGCAATATTGATCCTGGTGCAGTAGAGACTGAGTTTAGCAACATTCGTTTCAATGATGCCGATAGAGCAAAACAAGTTTATCAAGGTTTCGAGCCCCTTGTCGCGGATGATATTGCCGATACAATCCTATTTTGTGTAACAAGGCCGCAGCATGTCAATATAGCGGAGATTGTCGTTTTTCCTCAGGCTCAGGCTGGCATCACGATTTATCGAGAAGGACAGCCAGTGGTTAGTCCTTTTCCGGCGAAGAAGTGACATAATCGAAAAATGAAGATCGGAGATTTTCTGAAAGGTGTGTAATTCGAAGATCTCTCGTGGGAAAGGGGATTTCGATGTTGTGCTCTCTAAATTTTTTCAAGATGTTGATGTAGAGGTCATTTTCAATTTTGCTCAACCCGAGTTGAGGATCGTTGATCCAGACACGAATTTCGAATTCTAATCCAACTTCTCCAAGACCTCGGAGCCTCGGAGCAGGTAGTGGATCTCTGAGTACACGATCGACTCCTTCAGAGGCTTCAAGGAGAAGTTGCAAGACAAGTCGCGGATCTGCGGTGTGGGACGCTTGAATGGGGACGTCGATTCTAATTAAGCTGTCGGTAAAGGTCCAGTTTTCGGTCTTGTTGATAATGAATTCTTCATTGGGAATCAGGTGCTCTTTTCCCGATCTTGTGCGTACCGAAACACATCTTGCTCCAAGTTTATTGATCACTCCGTAAGACTTTCCGTTATCAAGTGCAATCACATCTCCTGGTTTAATCGATCGGTCGACAAGGAGAATGATTCCACAGATCAAGTTCGAAATTACTTTTTGTAAACCAAATCCGATACCGACACCGATTGCTCCTCCAAATACAGCAAAGGCTGACAGATCGAGACCAGTGCTACTAAGACCGATCAAAATCGAGAATGCAATAAAGGAGACACGGATCAGCTTATTTAATAACTCTTGCAAGATCGGTTCAACGCTCGATGATTTTTTGAGCTTGATCTCAACCCAATGAGAGGCTTTTTGCGTTCCCCAGATCAGGATAAAGAACAAAAAACCAGCTTTCATGAGAGAGAACAGCGAGATGTGAATGCCTCCTGCGTTGAGAGAGAAGCTTTCTGTAATTTCGATTAATTGGGTGAGTAACCCCAGGGCATTGAGGGTGGTGAATAAATAAATGACTATAGAGAGAAATCGATTCGAATGAGAAAAAGTCTTGAAAGTTGTCAGTGTTCGAATAGCAAGCCATGCGGTGATAAATTGGGCGATAGTGGTGCTGATCTTATCATTGAGGGCGAATTCTCGACAGGTAGCAACAACCGTCCATTGGAATATGCACCAACAAAAGGGAAGGGAGATCTGATCGACTAAAATGTTAGTTCGGGGGGATTTGAGCTTAAGGAGAACCTTTTTAGTAGCCGTTTTGTGCATTAGGTGGCTAATCAGATAAGCTAGGGCAAATCCAATGCAAGCTCCTGAAATTTGAAGCAAGTGACTGAAAGTAAAGAGATCGAGCTCGATGTATTTAAAAAATTCAGATAGGGTCATTTTGGGCCAAGGGTAAATAAAATATCTAGGTTACCTCAAGTTCGAATAAAAAAAAACTCTTCGTGCTAGAGAAGAATGAGATAAAAGGCTAGGATGTTATCTCCGTTTTGTTTTTAGAGGTGTTTGATGATCCCATTTTCCGTTGTGCCCCTTGATCCTAGTTTAGGTTGGAGCCTAGATTTAGTTGAACTTGAAGAAGATGTTTCTCGTTACAATCACGATAGTGAGAGGCGATTAATTATAGTTGTTGATGGGGATCTCACCCTTGTCGATGAAGATGACGACGAAGAGATGATTTCAGCGGGGGAGATGGTACTTCTTGAGCCGAGGGTCGATTATTCTTTTATCCCAGATGGAGAGGTGAAATTTTTTATCATCGATTTTCCTGAACTTCAAAATGAATTTATACCTTTGGATGAAGACCAAGATTTCGGGATGAGGTACGATAAGGGAGAGTATGCGGTTTATGAAACGATCACAGGGGATGAAACCGACGGTTTGTGGAGCCTTGCCATCATTGAAATCAACGATTCTCCAAATCATGTACACAAGATCGAAAGCGAGCAATTCATCGTAGTTAATGGAGTGCTCAGTGTTGAACTGAATAATCGAAAAAAAATCTTGGAAGTAGGGGAGTCAATTCGAATTCCCAAGGGTTCAGTCCATCATTTAATGTCGGCGAATTCCGACCCAGTAAGGGTGCTCTGTTTTAATTTTCCAGCTTTCGATCCAACTGATATGTATCCTGTATCGTAGGACTTAAAAAATTTTACATTTTTTGATCGAATTCCCTTGAGCAAAAAATGGGAAAACCCCAAGACTAATGGGCAGCTAGTGATTTTAGACTAAGCCGTAGCTTGGGAAATCGCTGCGAAATAACCTAAAGTGGGTTGAATGAAACATATGAGTATGAAAAAGAAAGACAATAAAAAAGGGAGTTCAAAAGCAGATTCTTGCTGCGGAACTTCAACGAAAAGACAGGCTGCTTCTGCACCTGCAGCACAACCTCAAAAAAACAAAGCTTCTGCCCCAAAAAAGAAGTAATGTTTGATGTTTCAACGAGGGGCAACCTGCCGAGGTTTGCCCCTTTTCTTTTAATACGATTTTCTCATAAAATATTTACCAATTATGGAAGATTCTGTTGTCAATATAGGGATTACTTTAACTGCACCGTTCTGGTATTTTGAAGGAGAGATCGTTCGGTGCTGGGTTCCCTTAGATCCTAGCGAATATGGACAGTGTGAACTCAAAGTATGCGAAGTGTTTCGAAGGGTGATCACCCATATATATGGAGGGGTTCTTATTTTAGTGTCTCTTCCTGTCGCTGTTTTAGGTCATGGATTAATGGAATTGGGGATGTATCTTGGGGCCTCAGATATCCAATCTTCATCAGGTCTTCAAAGTGAAAGAGTCAACAATAAACCAAAAATTCTCCATCTTAATACTTGTATGTTCCCTGGTTCTTTACCCATCCATTTTGGGGGAATGTCACCTGCTTCTTTCCGTATTCCTGAATTGGTAGGGTGGATTTTGCAGCAAGATGCCGATATTGTCATGTTAGGTGAAGTTGGTGATCTAGCGGCAGGAAAAATCGAGAAACGGCTTAAAAATTATTATACTCATTTTTATACTAAGATAGGGATGAAGCCTTTTGGAATGGGGGCAAGCTTGTTTATTGCAAGTCGCCTCCCTTGTGATCAAATCGATTTTACTGAGTACTCAGTTCGAGCTGATGGGAGTCAAAAGTTTATGAAGAGGGGCTTTGTGACAATGGACCTTGGCGAAATGGTTCTATTTTATACCCATCTTCATCCAGGAGGTGGTGACAAAGACGATCAAATGAGAGAGGCCCAACTTACCGAAATTAGGGGGGCGATGGATCAAGTCTCGAACGAGAAAAAAGTGATGCTGGCTGGGGATCTAAATATTGATTATCGTAAGAGCGATTTTTTAGTGAGGCATAATTTTACCTGGATTGGAGATAAGAGAGAGGGTGAAAGTAGGCTGGGGGAGCTTAGTGACTACATTCTCAGTGGATCAGGAAAAGTTGACGCTTTTGCTGTTTCTTATATAGAGTTAAATGGTCTCTCCGATCATCCTGGGGTTTTAGTTGCACCTTGTCAGAGAGTTTGATATTGTCTAATCAAATAGAGGGAGTTTTTATGAAGATTGCAGCGATGTGTGGTAGCCTACGAAAACAATCGTTTAATAGGGCTTTATTGAAGGTAGCTCAAGAGGAGGCCCCTTCAGGTGTGACGGTTGAGATCCTTGATATCAGCCATCTCCCGCTCTTTGATCAGGATTATGAAGAGCCCCTTCCTCCCGCTGTGGCAGACTTCAAGGCCGAAATCATAGAGGCTGATGCGATTCTTTTCGCGGTTCCTGAATACAATTATTCGTTCTCAGGGGTTTTGAAGAACGCGATTGATTGGGCTTCACGGCCGTATGGGAAAAATGTTTGGGACGGCAAAATAGCAGGAATCATGGGTGGTTCTATGGGGATGCAGGGGACTTGCAGAGCTCAGTATCATTTAAGACAGGTCTTTGTTTACCTAAATATTCATACTCTTAATAAACCTGAAGTCATGGTTGGTTCCATCCACGAAAAATTCGATAAGAGTGGAAAACTGATCGATTCCAAAACTAGGGAGAAGGTCGCTGAATTGGTGCAAGCACTAGTTGAAAAGGTAAGAGCAGGGAAATAACCTCATTGATTTCTTCGGAGAGAGTCAATTGTGACGAGTCGAGAATAGCATCGTAGTTAAACCCTAACCTTCTGGGTGACTCAAAAACTTCTGAAAAGGTCTCTTCTACTTTCGACTAATTCATCTTGATCAAGGTAGACCCATGCAGGGCCAAGTTCTTTGACCAGGGCCTTGGAGAGGGAAGATTTACCTCCACAAGATGGTCCAAAAATAAAGATCACAAAGGCCAGAAAAGTACTCATACACCATATTTTAAGCAATTTTTATAAAAAATTGAAGACAAAAAGTCGGCGATGAAGTAAAATTGCCCTGTCTAGAGCCCACATGTAGTGCGCAAAATTGACTAGAATGAGAGCTCCCTAAATTTGGGAGAATGTTAAAGTGGATAAGGAGATAGTTTTGTCCAAAATGAAAGGTACAGTAAAGTTTTTCAATAAACAAAAAGGGTTTGGATTTATTACACCAGAGGGAGGCGGCAAAGATATCTTTGTTCATGTTAACAATGTCGAATGCGAACCCGATGATTTGCGCGAAGGGTGCAGAGTCCAGTATGTAGAAGGAAAAGGCCGCAAAGGTCCAGAAGCTACAGAAGTGACAACAGTCTAATTCTTTCCACTTTTAACAGGCCTCAGCGCTTTGTTAAAAGTGGTGTCTTGTTCTCCAAGTCAAGAAAATCAATAAATACAATAGCTTAATTCAATCAAATTTCCCTGTCGCATGATCGACTGGTTCGTTTCTCCTTTTCATCAAATTTTCCAAAATAACCTAAATCGACGAGTTCCTGCTTTTTCATAATTTTCTAATTATCAAATTGCATATAATAATGTTCGAGCGGGCATTCAAAAATCAAAGCTTATCGGATCTTCTGTAATTCCTAACTCTGCTACTCCAGACAAAAATATAGGGCATGCAAGCCAACTCCCAAATGTTTCAGTTAAAATCATCGCTTGGAAAGAGGGCGATCCTCTTCGAAAGCTCTAATAACCTAGAAACATTTGCCTCATTTTTCTTGATCCAATTTTTTCGGCTAGTTGCTGGAAAGTTACAAATATGAATAAAAGCATTAAATAGTAAATTTGCACGGCAATAAACAAGTTCCAGTTGATCTGGTCTGTTCTAAATGCTTGGAGTCCTTCTTGAAATAGGTAAGGAGTAAATATGATCAATAAGCGGACGATAGATAAAGCTATCCAATAGATAATTGTTTTCCAAGTAATTCCCCAGATGAGGGGTTTGTTTCTAAATATTCCGATGAAAGAGAGGTGATCAGCGACTAAGACAATCTTAGCAATAAGGGCTGCTGCAATCGCTATTTGTGCAAGAGTGAACGCAGAGAGACCAAGTTCTCTAAAAAGAAGAGATTCGATCCAGTTAATCAGTATAAAAAAGAAAAAGAAGAAGAGAAAGACTGGAACAACATGTAAAATTTCTTTCTTTATCCAAGAATAAAAGCGCAGAATAACCCCTTTATTTAAAACCAAATTTTGAATGTTGCTTGAGTATAAAGTCAAGCTTAGGTATATATTTTTTTGAATAAGGTAGGTAGAGTATGAAAAAAAGCCTGATTTTATGCATCTCTTCAATGATTTTTAGTTTGAGTGCAGAGAGTGATCTTGGAAAGCAACCGAACGATGGGTGTATCTCACTTCTACCAAGTACTCGAGATCAAATTGTTGAGGTTTATGCTGAAATTTTGGTTTATCAACCGAACGGTAGCTCTATTTACTATGGTGCTGAAACAACCCCATTTGATACATCGATAACAATTCCGGCCCTATCTCCTAATTGGCAAGTTTTGGAAATTAATCCCAACTATAGTCCAGGATTTAAAGTGGGCTTAGCGGCAATTTTTAGTGAAATGAATACGAGATTAGAGGCCAACTGGGAGCGTGTGCACGTATCCGATTCTGCTTCATTTACTGTCCCTGTTTCTGGAAGTCTCGTAGGGCCACTCTCAGATGTTGGGGCTAATTCTTATCCTTATGCAAATGCTAATGGCGAGCTGAATTTTCAATTTGATTCGGCCGATTTAATCTTTGGACAACACTGCTGTGTATTTGAGAGACTCTATCCTCTTTTTTATACTGGGGCAACCTTCGCCCGGATTAAGCAGGAGCTGACATCAACTTATGAGAGTTTCTCTGGGACAACCACACGTGCTATCACGATGGATTCATTATTCATAGGCGCGGGGCCAAAATTTGGCGTTAACTTTAACTACCGTATCGGTAAAAACTTTTTTTTCACAGGGACTTCCTCAGGAGGTCTTGTCATAGGGAGCTCACAAAACAGCACTACTTATGAATCAACCGCTCCTTTTTTAACCCAAAATAAAATTCCTCAACCTAATACTCAGCAAACCACTGTACCCAATAGAACACAGCTGATTCCAACAGCAGAAGAGAGATTGGGATTTACCTATATTGGAGTGAAAGAGAATTTTGCGTTTAAACTTGGAATTGGTTACACAGGACAAATCTATTTCGACGCAATTCAATCAATCGACATGACGGCACCACAAGAGCTGCCCTCATTAGCTCCAGGAGTTGTGGCACAGGCAGGGGAATATGCGGTCGGTTTTGAAAGAACATTAAGCAACTTTACTCTCCAAGGGCCCTACGTCTCTTTTAGTGCTGATTTTTAAAGTTATAAGTGGTGTTTTTTTGACAACGTGATTATAGTCGGATACTTATCTTGTCAAAACAGTAGAGATCACAATGAGATGCTTTTTATTCGCCGCTTTTTGGGTTGTTTCAACCTTCAATGTTGCTTTTGCCGATGAGCATAAGAAAAGAGTCTATGCTGACATATGCGGAGATCTCTTTCATCTTGGGCATATAGAGTTTTTTAAGCAGGCAAGGACTTTGGGTGATTGCTTAGTCATTGGGGTTTTATCTGATGAAACGGTCACCTCCTACAAAAGAACTCCGATTTTGACGATGGAGGAGAGGGTTGCTGTGATCGAAGCATGCAAGTATGTCGATGAAGTGATCGTCAATCCTCCTTTGAGAGTCACGAAAGAGTGGCTTGAAGAGCATAAAATTGATCTTGTCGTCCACGGGGACGATTTTTCAGAAGAGTTGATTTTGGATCAGTATAAAGTACCGCATGAATTAGGGATCTTGCGTATTGTGCGCTATACAGAGGGGATTTCCACCACAGACATCATAAAGAGAATAAAGAGCAGAATTTTTAAGGGAGAGCTTTAGGATTATGCGTAAGTTTGTTTTATGTTTGATGGTCAGTTCTTGTTTGTGTAGCTCAGTTTTTGCAATGCAACTTCTAATTGGATTCTAGAGCATATTGAAAAAATTCGTCACATTCCTGGTGTTATTATTCAGGGACGATATGATATTCCTTGCCCTATGAAAAGTGCATGGGAACTGCACAAGGCATGGCCGGAGGCACATTTTGGAGTTATGCCCGATGCAGGACATGCAGCCAATGAAATTGGGATATTAGATGCTTTAATAAGAGCCACTGATCGATTTTCTTCCTTATAGAGATTGAAAAAATGGGATCGGACGGTTAGAATATCGCCTTATGAAGAAAAAGATATCTTTTGTTTCACTCGTTCTCTTGATTATTGGTTCGATCGACAACATTCGAAACCTCCCTTCATCGGCACTGTTTGGAAGTTCCTCCATTTTCTTCTTTCTGTTAGCAGCTATATTTTTTTTGATTCCAACGGCCCTTGTGGCTGCTGAATTGACAGCGACTTTTCCCAATGCCGGAGGAGTTTATCATTGGGTAAAGGCAGCACTGGGAAAAAAAATGGGCTTTTTGGCTGTCTGGCTTCAATGGTCCAATACTGTTTTCTGGTATCCTACAATACTTTCGTTTCTTGCGGGAAGTATTGCCTATTTGTATAGCCCTTCATTAGCGGCTTCCCCGATCTACATTTTATCGGTCATTCTTGTGTTGTTTTGGATATTGACCGGAATTAATCTCTTAGGTGTTCATGCTTCGACAAAGGTGAACAATCTATGTGGGTTATTCGGGACGATGTTTCCTATGGTTGTTTTGATTGGGATGGGGATCTATTGGGCGGCAAGTGGCCATCCGATCCAGATTGGGTTTTCCTCTTCTGAATTGCTTCCTTCAATCGATAAAAGTGCTACTTGGGTCTCTTTGATTTCGATCATGGCCTCATTTTTAGGGATGGAGCTTTGTGCAGTTCATGTCACTGAGATCGACAGTCCCCAAAAAAATTATCCTAAAGCGGTCTTTCTTGCGGCGATTTTTATTTTAGGATCGATGCTCCTTGGTACACTTGCGATTGCCGCGGTGTTGCCGACTAAGGAGATCAGCCTAGTATCGGGGGTATTGCAAGTCTTTTCCAATTTGTTTGCCGCATTTGGGATTCCTGGATTAGTGCCTCTCATGGCCCTTTTGATGATCATGGGAAGCTTTGGAAATATGATTAATTGGATCAATTCCCCCACAACAGGTCTTTTGCATGCATCTCATGACGGTTTTTTGCCCAAGGCTTTTATCAAGAAAAATCGACACGGTGCTCCGTCTCACATTTTGATTACACAAGCTGTGATCGTCTCTCTATTATCAACCCTCTACCTTCTCGTTCCAAGCATCAATTCTTTTTATTGGTTTTTAACCGCCCTCACAACGGGATTGTATATGCTGATGTACATCCTACTTTTCATCGGTGCCCTCGTGCTTCATCATAAGCACAGGGACAGAGGTGCCTACTACAAGATTCCTTTTGGAGATGTGGGGATGTGGATCACTTGCTGCTTAGGTTTAGTTGGTTGCATAATGACGCTCATCATAGGCTTTTTCCCACCAGACAGTCTTCATATTGTTTCAAAACTTGACTATGCCTTCTGGATTGGGGCAGGATTTTTAGGTGCTATCCTTCCTGTTTTTGCCCTTTTCTACTTTCAAAAGGGGAAAAACAAAGTCTACAAATAAGGGGTTTAAATCCACTTTAGATCTTTAACTGTTTTTTCCGATTCGGTATTCCCTGTATTTAAGACTTCTTTGGGCTCAAAGAGTACTACGTGGGCTTCTGTTTCAGAATAAGGGAAATGTTCAACCTCTTTAATTTGAATTTTTCCTTAATGTTTACTTTGTCCATCGAAAGCATTTCCCCAGCTGATTGAACGACAATTGCAAGCTCCGAAAGGTTCTTTTCAGTTTTTAGTATAGATTTTCCAACAACGGTGGATTTTTTGATTGTGGAAGTCGATCGGGATGGTTTGTTTAGTGATATCGCGGATGGTGCATCCTTCAAATTGTTTTTGGTCCAACTCAAAGGTGCGTGAGTTGGTGCTAAAGAAGATGGTTCCCCCTTCTGAGAGGAGACCGAGTGCTTTTTTGATTAAGAAGATGTAGTCAGTTTGGATATCGAATATTTGATCCATTTTTTTAGAACGGGAGATGGTGGGAGGGTCGATGACGATCAAGTCGTATTTGGGTCCTTTTTCTTCTTGCAAAAACTTGAGACAATCTTCGCGGATAATCGGGTTGGTTCTTAAAGATAGGTCATTAAGAACGAAATTTTCTCTTCCCCAGTCGGTGTAAGTATTCGACATGTCGACACTTTTTGTGAAGATAGCGCCGGCTAAGGCGGCATGGACACTGAATGAGCAGGTGTAGGCAAAGAGATTTAGTAGACGTTTACCTTTTGCTTGAGCAGCGACCAATCTACGTGTTTCTCGATGATCAAGGAATAATCCTGTATCGAGATAATCGACCAAGTTGACCTTGAATTTGACCCCATATTCCAGAACGGTAAACGAAGCTCCTGATTCTTCGTTTTTTTCATATTGTTCTGTTCTCTCTCTCTTGATGCGGGTTCGCCAGTAAATGGCACTTTTATCGGCGTTAAAGATTGAGGCGAGGGCATTGACAGTTTCATCGTAGAGGTCTTGTCTTGGCTCTTCATCATCGCGCGTTTGGGTAAAGTAGTGGGTACAAAAGCGTCCATCGTAGTAATCGATGGCTAAGGGGTAAGCTTTAATGTCCCGATCGTAAATGCGAAAGCAGTTAGTTTGGGTGCGAGTGGCCCATTTTTTTACGTGTTGATAATTCTTACGGATTCGATTTTCAAAATCGGAAGTCAATAGATCCTTTCTTCCCACACTTGGACAAGTTGGACTAGAGTGTTGACAGCACGGCCCATATCTTGGAGGCTCACCCATTCTTTTTTGCTGTGGATGTTTCGAAACCCTGTGAAGAGATTGGGGGTCGGGAGGCCTCTTTGGGTCAGATGAGATCCATCTGTCCCGCCTCGAATAGGTGCGAGAAACGGAACTAAACCGGCTCTTATCATCGCTTCTTGTGCAGCTTCTACCGGGCGAGGATCTTTATCGAGCCAGTAGCGCATATTTCTATACTGCTCCTTTAAGGCGAGATTAAACCTTGCTTTCGGCTCCTGCTTCTTCAACTGATGGACTAAGTTTTTTAGGAAGGCTTTTTTCTCTTCCAATCCTTCAAGTTCAAAATCACGTAAGATCATCCGGATTACTGCCTTTTCAGCGGTGCCTGTTAATTCAAGAGGATGAATGAATCCCTCTCGGTCGGAAGTCTCTTCTGGGGAGATCTCTTTAGGAAGTTTTGCGATGAATTCGGATGCCAAACGAAGAGCGTTGACCATCACCCCTTTTGCAGAGCCAGGATGTGAGGCAACCCCTTCGATTTCAAGAGTAGCCATGTCAGCGCTAAAGGTTTCAGCATTGATTTCACCTACTTCTTCTGAATCGAGTGTGTAGGCGGTTATGGCGTCTAGTTCCGAAAGTTCAATTTTGTGCATGCCACGGCCAATTTCTTCGTCGGGATTAAAACAAATTCGAATAGGGCCATGAGGAATCTCGGGATGGGTCATGAGATGCTTTACTAAGCTCATGATGATAGCAACCCCTGCTTTATCATCGGCACCTAGGAGAGTCGTCCCTGAGGCGGTAATGATATCCTCTCCAATTTTCTTTGAGAGGATAGGAATCTCTTCAATTGTTAAAACATGATTTGGGTCATCAGGTAGAATGATGGGTCCTCCATCATAATTTCGATGTACGACCGGTTTTGCACCACCGGGGCATGCATCAGAAGTGTCTACGTGGGCTAAAAAGGCAATTTTAGGAATTTGTTTTTTCGATGTCGTGGGGACAGTTCCAAGAACGTATCCAAACTCAGTCACATGGGCGTCCTCGATTCCTAGCTCTTTCAGTTCGTTTGCGAGGCGTTTGATTAGATCCCACTGCTTTTTGGTGCTAGGAAAACTCTCGGAATGTGGGTCGCTTTGGGTATCAATCCTCACATAGCGAAGAAAACGTTGAAGTAGGTCTTCTTGATCAATGGAATGATTTTTCATATTTGCTCAATATAGCGGATCATTATTATTTTGGCAAATTTGAGATTGAACTTTTTTGTTTAAATTTCGTAGGACGTACAACTTAAAAATAACGAAGGGTGAATGTGAAAAGAGCTCTTGGAGGGGTTAGCCACGAAAGAGATTGCGGTCGATCCATCATTGAATCAACACGGTTATATCATTCCGGGACTTGGCGATGCAAGAGATGGGACTTTTGGGAAAAAACATTGTCAATAATTAACTTGTGTAAGATCTTGGACCTATGAAGAAAAAAGTCCGTTACCATTCCCTTACATCTCAAGAAGAGGCGATCATTTCTCAGTGTCATACCGAAAAGCCTGGGAGTGGTACTTATGATCGATTTCATCAAGAGGGGATCTATCTTTGTAGAAGATGCGATGCGCCTCTTTATTGCGCGGAGAATAAATTTTCTTCAGGGTGCGGCTGGCCTAGTTTTGATGAGGAGATTGAAGGAAGTGTCCTTCGATTACTTGACCCTGATGGAAGTCGCGTAGAGATTCGTTGTGCTGCTTGCAACGGGCATCTTGGCCATGTTTTTTCAGGAGAACGATTCACACCTAAAAATGTACGGCATTGTGTCAATTCGTTATCCCTGCGATTTGTTTCTCAACTGACTGAAGAGGGGTATGAAAACGCTTTTTTCGCTGGCGGATGTTTCTGGGGAGTCGAATATTTCTTAAAAAAAGAACCAGGAGTGATTGAAACCAGTGTCGGATTTATGGGAGGAACTGTGGTAGATCCGACTTACGAAGAGGTTTGCGAGGGGAACACAGGGCAGCTCGAAACAACATTAGTGGTCTTCGATCCCAAAAAGGTCAATTTTGAAAAATTGGCACGTCTTTTTTTTGAGGTTCATGATCCAACCGAATACGATCGGCAAGGTCCGGATGTTGGCGAGCAATATGGATCAGCCATCTTCTACTTAAGCCAAAAACAAAAAAATGTGGCCCTTTCCTTAATTGAAATTCTCAAAAACAAGGGGCTTGATGTGGCCACAAGGGTGATCCCTGCCCATCTTTTCTATCCTGCCGACGCATACCATCAAGACTACTACCAGAAGGTTGGTAAAACCCCCTACTGCCATAAACGGACACGCCGGTTTTGAATAAAAATTGATCGATCGGTCGCCAAAAGCGGCCTTAGCGGTAATTTTGTGGGACTCATGAGCCGTGGACAGTTACGAATTATAGGAGGAGCGGGGCCTTGTCTGAGTGCTTATCTCTATGATTGCGAATCATTCGGAGGGGTTTCCCTAAAAGAAGATAGTGAGTCGCTTGATAAAATAGTAGAAAATATTTTAAGCCATGAAGGGATCGATGGTGTGGTTTTGGGTTGTACTGAACTACCTGTCTTGCACGATCGCTACTCGTTACGAACTTCTTGTCAACTATTCGATTCCATAGATATCATAGTACAACACATAGGAAAGGTAGAATGTCTAAAGTCTTAGTTAAAACAGATATTACAAAAAAATTCTTGGGAGCGGTCCTCCTTATAGCAGGGGTTTCAATAGGTAGTGGTATGTTGGGAATGCCTATTGCAACAGGATTTGCCGGGTTTGTCCCTTCATTATTTGTGATGGCCATTACCTGGGCCTCTCTGTTATTTACAGGCTTTCTCATGGTTGATGTGAATATCCAGCATCCGGGAAATATCGTGACAATGGCAAAAAATACTTTGGGTTCTACGGGGCGTATTTTTAGTTGGATTACCTTTTTATTTCTTCTTTATGCCTTGGATGTAGCCTTCCTTGCTGCTGGGGGGAAAATTTTGGGCGCCTTGTTTCCTAAGATTCCTCATTCTCTTTTTCCTTTTTTGATTGCAGCCCCTCTTGCGATCGTTCTTTCGCTGGGGATTCATGCAACCGATTGGGTCAATCGAATTTTGGTTGTAGGAAAGCTTTTGGTGGGGTATGGGGTTCTTGTTTTCCTTGTCCCTTCGCATGTGGAGATGGCTCTTTTAAAGCACGTTGACCTCTACATCATTCCATTTACCTTACCGGTGATCGTCCAGGCGTTTGGATTTCATACGGTAATCCCTTCGATCGTTAACTATTTGGATCGGGATGTTTCTAAGATTCGCCTTTCTTTGCTCCTTGGGAATTTGATTGGATTTTTGGTCTATCTTTTTTGGGAATTTCTTGTCCTGGGAGTTGTTCCAGTGACGGGACCTGCAAGTATTGCTAGCGCCTACTCTGCTGGAGATGTGGCAACGACTCCGTTGATTCAGATTTTGCATTCGCCGCTTATTTCGATGGGGGCTACGATTTTTGCCCTTTGTGGAATGGGAACTGCCTACTTAGGGGTTACGCTAGGTTTGATGGGATTTTTGACCGATGGTCTTAAGGTATCGGATCATCCTTCGAGAAAATGGATCTCGCAACTTTTGACGTTTGCTCCTCCTCTTGTGTTTGTCTTTGTTGCGCCGACGGTTTTCTTAAGTGCGCTTAGCTATGCAGGAGCCCTCGTTGCAATTATCTTCGGTCTTTTCCCGATCTTTATGGCGTGGAAGCTTCCTGAAACCTCCTATTGGAAGGGAGGTGTTGGAAAATATCTCCTCTTAGGAGCCTCACTCTTCTTTCTCGTTACAATTGTTTTCGATTTGCTTAGCCAGTGTGGGGTGTTTATTGAGCCGATTCAGAAATATTTGGGTTAACCTGGTTTTACTGGTTCCCTTCCACTTATTCTCGCTCACTTTAGAGGAAAAAGTGGGGCAGATGTTCATGGTCTATTTCGATGGTGAAGAGGCCAATGACAATTCTGCCCGTCTTTTGGGAGAGGCTAAGGTGGGAGGAATCATTCTCTACAATTGGGCAAACGGTTTGAATGGTCGTGACCAGGTGCGGAGTTTATGTGCAAATCTACAAAAGCAATCTCGAATTCCATTATTCATAGCGACTGATCAAGAAGGGGGTTTAGTGGCTAGATTGGAAGAGGGCTTTACCGAATTTCCGGGAAATGCTGCTTTAGGTCGCTGTAAAAACTCGAACTTAGCATTTAGGGCGGCATTTGCTTTGGGGAATGAAATGAAAAGCGTCGGGGTCAATTTTAATTTGGCTCCTGTGGTCGATATCAATAACAATTCTAAGAATCCAGTCATTGGAATCAGATCTTTTGGTGATGATCGTGATCTGGTGACTCAGTGGGGAAGAAAGAGTTTGGAGGGGTTTCAACAAGCCGAAGTCATTGCTTGTTTAAAACATTTCCCTGGACATGGAGATGTAACGATCGATTCTCATAAGGAACTGCCGACTGTGGCTAAATCACTTCCTCAGCTATTGGAATGTGAACTCTACCCTTTTGCAAAGCTTAGCTCTGAGGCCCCTGCCATCATGACAGCGCATATTTTGTTTCCTCAGATTGATCCAAATCATTGCGCGACCCTCTCTTACTCAATTTTGCATAATTTGCTTAGAGACAAATTAAAGTTCCAGGGGTTGTTGGTGACAGATAGCTTGACAATGGAGGGGGCTTTAAAGGGGAATAACAACCTTGAACAGGTAGTCTTCAAGGCAATCAAAGCGGGGAACGATCTCTTATTGATTGGAGGACGTGACTTACAGAATCAGATTGAAGGAGAGACTCACGTTGATGAGGTGATTCGGATTGTTCGTGCGGTCGTCCAAGCAGTTAAAGCAGGCCTCATCCCCGAAGAGAGAATTGATGAATCAGTGAAACGAATCCTACATGTAAAAGAGAAATATGATTTACAAAGTTTGGGTACGAGCGAGTCAAGTGATTCACTAGCTAGAGAAATTGCCTATCGGGCCCTCATGATCAAAGAGTGGAAGCTTGAAGGAGATTTATCTTCTCAACGGCTATTGGTGGCCGCTCCTAAAAAAATCGAAGAGAAGGTAAAAAAATCAAAACTAAGTACCCTGGGAAAGTCGACTGTTTTTTGCTTTTTTCCTAATGAGGATTGCACTCAACCCTTAGAGCGTGCCGACACAGTGGTCTTTTGCTCCTACAACGCATGGAAAGATCCAAATCAAGAAAAGCTTCTGAAGCAGCTGAGCGCGGTTAAACCCACGATTTGTATTGCTCTTCGCGATCCTTGCGACCTTGATCTCGTGAGCAATGCTTTAGTTAAGATCGCCACATTCAGTTCTACCACTTGTTCATTAAATGTAGCTTCCGAATGGTTACGGAAAGAGACCATTCCCTTTGAAATTTCAGATATGGAGGCTCAAAAGATTGGTGATAAAATTTGGCAAAATGAGTGTAACCATCGAGAGGACCAACTGACTTTTTGGCATATAAAAGAACCTTTTCCCTCGATAGGAATAGGCCATTTTATTTGGCCTCCCGCAAATTACCTAGGCCCTTTTGAAGAGAGATTTCACAAATTTATTCTATTTGCTAAGGCTCGAGGGATCAAAGTTCCATCTTGGTTGATCGGCCAGATCGATTGTCCCTGGGCAACAAGGGAAGATTTTTATCGTGAGTTCAATAGTCCCAAGATGAATGAATTGAGACAGTTCTTGATTGATTCCGTTGCAACTCAAGCAAGATACATGGTTCAAAGACTCAATGATGCATTTTCAGAGATTGTACGTAAGGCTGACCTCGACCGAAGACAAACGATCTTGAATAATTTCTTTGAGATTGGAAATTCTTCAAATGGGCTCTATATTTTGATTGATTACTTGAATTTCAAACATGAAGGGACCGATCTGAAAGAGAGATATCAAGGAGAAGGATGGGGCTTGATGCAGGTTCTTGAAGAAATGGATACCGCTGAAGCTATCACCTACCCACAAAAAGCCTTTGCAGAAGCAGCCAAATTTGTTCTCACGAGAAGAATTGCTAACTCACCTCAACAGAGGATTGAACAGACGCGCTTTCCCGGCTGGATGAAGCGACTTGACTCCTATTTATAATGATGATTCCATAAACCCTTTCACTAAAATAAAGATCCGAGTCAACATGTGGTTCTAAGTAGAATCCCTTTTCATAGTAAGAAAGGATGATGTTGTTAAATTCAGAGGGTGGTTCATGTCCCAAGACTCTACAAATATCCCGACCTAGTTCCTGAAGAAATAGAGGAGGAGGATCATAAGAGTCACCGCCTTCTAGCATCTTAAAGAAGCTGAACCCATACTCTCTAGTATCTCTTCGCGTACGACCATCATCTTGATGTCTAAACTCTTTCGATACTTCGATAATTTGAGGCATAAACTCATTTAAGATCTTGGGGTCAAGCTTTCCCTTAGGGATGGGAGCGGCATGCCAATGATGAGAAGGGAGAGATGGCAAGTTTTTCTTTTCTTAACTATTAATGATCCAAGTAGAACCGAGGGATCCGAGTGTTAAAGTTGCAGAGGATTTCGTAAGGAATTGTCTCTACAAGTTGGCTGATTTCTATGAGGGAGATCTCTTCTTTTCCTTGTTTTCCGATTAAAACAACCTCATCTCCCACATAGACTTCATTCTGGCCTATATCTACCATGAGCTGGTCCATACAAATAGTTCCCACGATAGGAAAACGTTTACCTCGAATCAATACGAACCCTTTATTCGATAGAGATCTCCGGTATCCATCGCCATATCCAATCGGGACAGTGACTATGCGAGTTTCTTGGGGGGTTGTGTAAGTGTGGCCGTAGCTAATTCCCAGACCCTTTTCGACTACCTTAAAGTAGGAGACTTTTGATTTTAGGACAAAACAAGGCTGGATTTGGTGTAACGCTTCGGGGGCCTCTTTAGGGATGTAACCAAATGTAGCAAGAGCTGGCCTTACCATATCAAGATGAGAGTGAGGGAAGAAGATGGCTCCATGAGAATTAGAAATATGACGAATGAGGGGAGTAGAAGAGGGGAGTTCTTCCACTAGATGATTAAATTTTCTTATTTGTTCTTCAGTATTGATATCACCCTTTTGGTCTGCTGTAGCAAGATGGGAATAAATGCCTACGATTTCAAAGCAATTTAGATTCTTTAAATGTTGAAATAAATCGATTGCAGTTTGTGGGCGTACGCCGGTTCTTTGCATTCCAGTGTCGACTTCAAGATGAATGCGGCAATTTTTCTTAATAGAGCTGCAAACCGTTGCTACAAGGTCGGCTTTAAATCGGGAGCTAATGGTGAATTCTAATCCATACTCAATCAGATCGGGGATTTGATTCTCATGAAGAGCACCCAGAACAAGAATCGGAAGTCGAACCCCAGCCTTTCTTAGCTCTTTTCCTTCTTCTAGGTGGGCCACCCCCAAATAGTCAACTCCCGCTTCTTCGGCGGCTTTTCCTATCTGACAAAGTCCATGGCCGTAGGCATTGGCCTTAATAGGAAGACAGAACATACAGTTTCCGAGGTAGCTCTTCATTAAGGAGATATTCCTACGAAACTGCCCTAGGTCGATTTCAATCCATGTGGGGTGCATACCACTATTGTATACCACAAACTCAATTACTCGTTATTAGTCATTTTTTTCCAAAACTGAGTCATCAATAGGAAATACCCAACGACAGTAATTCAAATAATCAGAAGAGACGAGGGTAAGACCTGGTTCTTTTCCGAATGTAGAATTTAAAAGCAGCTCATTAAGTCGGAGGGAAGATTGTATTGTACCCTCGCAACCAACCATAACTAGAGTATCAATCTCTTTGCCATAGACCTGAAGAGCACGTTCCAATTCAGAGGAGCCCTGTTTTTGGGAAGATGTATTTTGATTGGCCTTAAAAATGCCTGAATAGTGTGAACATGCCAGTATCGTCTCTATTCTATATCAGTTATTATTTGACTATTTACGATCTCGGTTTTATAACCTAAGTTATGCATGAAAATTGGATTGGGTTGTTATTGCCCATTGTTTTCATTCTTCACAATGTTGAAGAAATAAGAGCTGCTAGAATCGGTTACTTCCCTTTTCATCTGATAAAAGGGTCTAAGCTCTGTAGATGCCACCATTCGAAGAAATGAACATTCGCATCCCTTCTCTTTTATCAACTGAATCGTAGATGTGAACTATTCCATTAGATAACCGTCTAAATTGCAAGATTCCTTCACTTTTTAAACGAGAGAGGGCGATCTGTTCTCCTGCGAAGGTAACTGGAAGACCGTCGACAGAAAATGAGGTGTCGCCATAGGTAATTCTTAGCCCGTTAGCATCATAAATAGTTCCATTAGGGGTAATGTAAAGGCCCCGTTCACTTGCACGAGTAAATAGATCAATCCTTGTTAGAATAGCCGTTGTCACTTCTTCGGTACTTCTTGCAATTTGTTGTAACGGAGTCAAAGAATTACCCCGCAGATTTACAATATGTATGATGCCAATATCTCGAACTCTTCCATCATCATATTGAAGTCGTAGATGTAGAGGGTTCCTTAACCCAATGAAGTTACTCGAAAAGGCTACCCTGCATCCCCGATGTTCTTCAATGAGGACTCTATTTGCTTCAAAGATTGCTAGATCCAAATTAACTACACGAGTTGCTGCTTCCATGCCACCTCAAAAAACTTCTGGAAGTTTACTATTAATAATTTTAAAAGACAAATATTATTTTTCGATTTTTCGCATGAATATTCGAGGCCCTAATATATTTACACAAAGTCCCGAAATGACTAAAAAAGCCGCAAGTACTTTCCATGATTGAAGCGGTTCTTTTAGAATCAAGGCTGAGCTGATAATGGCAACAATCGGCACAAGAAGAGTAAATGGAGCTATTGTTCCCATACGATGCTGATGGAGTAGCCAACTCCAAGTGCCAAAGCCAAATAGAGTTGCTAGGTATGTGATATAGAGAACGGCTCCGCTTGATAACCAGTTAAGGTGTTGAATGGTAAAAAGGAGTTTATCAAAACCATCGACGAAAAGGGAGAGTACAAGAAGCGGTGGCCATGCAATAAGACTTCCCCATACAACTAAGGAGATCATATTCACTTTTCCAATCTTCTTAGAGATTATATTGCCGGTTCCCCAAGCTGCAGGTGCTGCAATGCATAGTGCAAAACCAGAAGGGGTGACGCCTCCACTTAAATTCATTGCAACAAGAGCAATTCCCAAAAAAGATATGAGCGCCCCTATGATTTGCCAAAGATGGCTTTTTTCTCCTAGAAAGATCATTGCGAGAAGGATTGTAAAAAACACCTGAAATTGTTGCAGTAATGAGGCTAATCCGGGGGTCATACCGGCATACATTCCCATAAAAAGTAGGAAAAATTGTAGAGCAAACATGAAAAGGCCATACAAGACAACCATCTTAAATGGGGTCTTGGGACGTTTGATGAAGAAAATAGCCGGGATGCTTGTTAAAAAGAATCGTGCAAATACAAGAAGCAACGGTGGGATTTCAGTGAGGCTTACTTTGATCGCAATGAAATTGAGACCCCAGACTAAAACAACTAATAGGACAAGTAAGAGGTGAGATAGTGGCATAGGTAAAACAGATTAGGAGAGAAATTAGAAAAAGGCTAGAGGATTTCCATCTTTACAGAATATTCAATAATATTTTATTTTTACTAGGCGTAATTTACAGGATGGTAGGCAATTGCACCAATATGTAAAACATCTCATTTCCGGAATGGTACTCTTTGCTACATTAGCCATGCCTCTACAATCTCATGCAATCATCCTTCCCCGCACGCCCCACGTCAAAAATGGTTATCATCCGTTATTACCCTATTACCTTCTGATTAAATGGCTAAAAGGGATTGAGAACGATGATTTAACAGAAAAATCACCTAAATTAAAAAGGTACTTTCGAGAGCTTTTGCAATTCGGAAACCTCCAAACTTATAACATTTACAATGATGTTCACTTCAAAAAATGTGTAGCCCAAGCCATCGACTTTACTAAAGGGCATAAGAAAGAAATCGCCATCGTAGTAGCCGTTGCTGTGACGATTGCTTTGGCTGTGATCGTCACCGTCTCTCTTGTGGAAGCTACGAAAGCTATTTCTACTGTGGGGGCGCTAACCGCCGCCGCTACGGAAGTTCTTGCAGGTGATGACAGACCTCGTGGCCCCAACGAACCGGGTCTTTCTCCCGAAGAAAAAGGTAAAATTCTAGCATCTCTTCTTGTCCATGACCAGATAGAGAAAGCTGACCTTCCTCCTGAAGTGGCTCTTAGCAAGCATCAAGCCATCGATGAATTCTTCTCCACCAATTACACCCCTTGCTGTTCTGATGAAATAGAAAACCCATCTTTATCAGCACGTTATTATCAATCTACGGCACAGAAGGCCTATGAATCTGGTTACTATCAACAAACGCACTACGACTCCAATAAGGCAATAGAGCTATCTCCCTCCTATTCTGAGCCCTATTTCGATCGTAGTCTGGCTAATTTTAAGCTAGGAGAATACGATGCGGCCATTTCTGACTACCACACATACGTGACACAAACACAAGGTCCATCCCCATTTTCTACCTCCGAATTTAGTGCCGGTTTTGCCAAAGGCTTCCCTAAAGGAGTCTATGACTCAGGGGAAGCTCTCTTTGAATTTGCCTCCAGCGCTGTCACTCATCCAATTCAGACCGGGCAGCAAGTGTGTGATTCATTGACCCTACTTGCTGATCTTGCTCGCGAGCAAGAATGGTCTACTCTAGCAGAAACTCTAGCTCCCGAAGTCCATCAACTTATTACAGAATGGGACAATTTGTCGTCGACAGATCGTGGTGAGCTTGCAGGCTATGCATTTGGCAAGTACGGAGCCGATATTGTGATTCCCGGCGCTGCGGGAAAAGCCGTGATCAAAGGAACAAAAGTCGCTAAAACACTGAAACAAGCACGAGCCGGCTGCGAAATCGCCGAACGGGCCCTTGTCTTAGAAGCTGCTACAGGGGCAGAATTAGAGATTGTCGCCGAAGCCCTAGAGTCTACACCCATCACTAAAAGACCCTCGATAGAGCAACTTCCAAACAAATCAAAAAATTACATAAAATCCAAGCCAATAAAAGCTGAAACTTCACAACCAAACTTGAATATTCAATGGGATAAACAGGGCAAACATCTTACTGACCATAGAAACTATATCGATACAAGAAGCGTATTAACTCATCCCGATCCTCAAAAATTAATAAGGGACTATGCGGGAACAGGACAAAAAGCCAACAAACACATTCCAGGAACTCCAGGCTATCGAGAAATAGTCGATTTTAAAGAAATAATCGGTTATTCTATCGATGAAGTCACAGGAGTTGAAACCCCTACAACTTGGGGGAAGATTTATTATGCAAAAGATGGCGTGCATATTGTCCCCACAAATCCAAGGATAGAGTAATAGTGAAAGAATTTTCTAAATTGGAACGAGCTTTATTATGTATGCAAAATGCATTACTAGATGCTGTAACGCCAGCTCTTAGAGCTGTTATTGTTGATGTGGATGTAGATACTAAAACACTTTATTACTTCTTTTTCTATGATGGCGAGATATCTGATGAACTTTTTGATTTAGCTAGTGTTGCAAGCTGTGAAGCGGGCACAAATCTATCAGATTATTTTACAGACGATACGATAGAAAGGGTTGATTATCCTAAGAAAATCCCTTTCACTCGAGGTAAATACGCTTATCTGCGAAAAGAACCACTAAATCCGTAAAGGAGAATTTATGGAGGAGAAACATTATAGACATTCTCGTGCTATGTTAGACACGCAAGAGGCTTTACTCGGTTCCGTAGTACCTTCTCTTCGCTCTGTTACGGTTAATATTGATGTGGAGAGAAAAATACTGTACTTTGCATTTTTTTACGATGGAGAGGTAACCGATGAATTTGCTCAACTTGCTCATAACGTATGCAATAAAGTAGGCGCTAATTTCCCTGACTATTCCGTTGATCGAAAAATCGAACGTTTTGATTTTCCCCAAAAAATCCCCCTGAGTGGTCGATATGCTTACTTACGAAAGGAGCAGCGTTTCTAAATGGAATGGTTTCTATTAAAATGACTTATGCCCTAAGGATAAAGTAATAATGAAAGAATTTTCTAAAATGGAACGAGGTTTATTGTGTATGCAAATTGCACTACTTGATGCAGTAACGCCAGCTCTTAGAGCTGTTATTGTTGATGTAGATGTAGATACGAAAACCCTTTATTACTTTTTTTTCTATGATGGCGAGATATCTGATAAACTTTTTGATTTAGCCAGCATTGCTGCCACTGAAGCGGATGCAAATCTATCAGAATATTTTACATATAATACGATAGAAAGGGTTGATTATCCTAAGAAAATCCCTTTCACTCGAGGTAAATACGCTTATCTGCGAAAAGAACCACTAAATCCGTAAAGGAGAATTTATGGAGGAGAAACATTATAGACATTCTCGTGCTATGTTAGACACGCAAGAGGCTTTACTCGGTTCCGTAGTACCTTCTCTTCGCTCTGTTACGGTTAATATTGATGTGGAGAGAAAAATACTGTACTTTGCATTTTTTTACGATGGAGAGGTAACCGATGAATTTGCTCAACTTGCTCATAACGTATGCAATAAAGTAGGCGCTAATTTCCCTGCTTATGTCGTTGATCGAAAAATTGAACGCCTTGATTTTCCCAAAAAAATCCCCCTTAGTGGTCGATACGCTTATTTTCGTAATGAATAACATTTCTATCACCATTTTCAATTGCAATCCTTTAGGGGAAAGAGGAACTTCTCTAAGACAAAACTCATTCGGGTCTTTTCAGGGCTCAGTTTTGCGGCGATCTTTTCCGAATTGGTACTTGATTCGGGAAAGGCTATTCTAAATCTTTTTGGATCTAGATCTTGAGAGCCGTAGTAGGGGTGAAACATCGATAGGAGCGCGGCGCCTCTTTCGATTCGGACTAAAATCGCTGCGATATCCGATTTCATAATGCTTTGCGTTGGTCGGTTGTTTACGGGGAGGGATTAATCAGACTTGAACATTTGCGTTATGGTCCAAATCATCCAATTTTTCTCTTCTATCTGACCCCAATTAGTGCCAAGCATCTTCAATCAATAGATCCTCATCTATGTCAAGGTGACTGTTATTTTGGATATATTGAGTTCGATAAGCAAGGAATCTATCTGACCATGAGAGTTCTAGGCGATCGGAAAAACGAAACGCTTCATACAGTTTATGTTTAGAGTCAGGCTTCTAACTCTTTTTGACCAAAATAGATAGTCAGTATCCCTCCTAAGATCACTAGAGAGATCCCAATGACACCATAATTGTCTGGGATTTCATTCCAAATGAAGAAATCTGCAATCACTCCAAAAATAATAGAGAGTAATTGTAGGGAAGAGGTGTAGCGAATCGGTGCTTTTGCAATAGAAATTGTGATGAAAAATTGATAGATAGCCCCAAAAATTCCTGTGGCTAGTAGAAGAAATAGCATGTTTAAACTAAAAGCCTTCCAAGTAAATATAGAGAGGAAGCCAGAAATGAGGGAACAGACGACAAAATTGTAGAATAGAATTTGTAAGATGGGATTTGTTTTTGTTAAAAATCGGACAGTGATAGTGGCAAGTGCGGTAAAAAAACCTGCAGCAAGGCCGATAAGAGCAATAGGTTGAAAAAGGCCTGTGCTCGGTTTTAAAACGAAAACAATGCCAATGAATCCTATGGCAACACCAATCCAAATCTTTTTCGATGTTTGGATTCGATGAGAAATTAATAGAATGAGGGGAATAAAGAGGGGAAAAGTATTGGTGAGAAGAAGACCTTCAGTCAGCGGGACAAATTTAAGAACGTAGTAAAAACTTGCAATGCTTAAGAGGGTGAAGAGCGATCTAAGTAGCAATTTGAGAGGATTTGTAATTTTCATCAAATTCTTATGATGTTTAATCGTAAAAGGAAGAAGCAAAATAAGGCTGATAAAAAATCTAAAGAAGACCACCATATTAGTGGAAACTTGATCTCCAATAATCTTGATCATTAAACTCATGAGGGTGAAAAAAAGGGCGGCAAGAATCCCAAAAAAGACTCCGACTTTCATGTGCTGTTTATGATCTGTCCGAAGATGAATCGACATTAGTTCACCTATTCATTGGAAAAACTTGATTGAAAGAACATACAAGCTTCATTGGCAAGCTCAAATTGAATCCACCACCGGTCAACGGTGGGGGGATCTGTGATTAAGTATTGGAGATTGGCCGGGAGTTTAGCCTTTTCTCTAGGGATTGATAAAAATATGTAATGGCTAGCTTGACCTGGAATCTCTTGATAGTGGGTGTCTCGAATGTTTTTTGAGAAAAATCGGGCATTGTTTTTGGTGACTAAGATGTTATCGGCATTTGAAGCTACGATGAATGTCGGAATAGTAATTTTATTTAGACTCCTTTTATCAAAAATCCAGCCCCAGGCAGGAGCCATCAAAAAAGCAGCCTTGATTCGGCTCTCTTTCCAGCTTTGCATCATTTTTTCTTTATCGAGGGTAGGTAGAGCTTCTTTAATGGCATTTACCCCTTCAAAATTGGCCTCTTTTTTACTTGGGATGAAGTTATTTAAGCGGGTCGATTCTCCTCCCGCTAACCAAATACCGGTAGTGCCTCCCATCGAAAATCCTGCAAAACCGATTTGATTTAAATCTGCGAACTTAGCAAAAGATTGTGATTCAAATTGATCTAAAAGAGAGATGATATCTTGTGCTCTATGCCAAATATTGATTTGTGGTTTACCTTCGATTAGGTCGAGATGTTGAATTCCTATAACAATACAATTGTTGTAGACGAGTTTGTTAATAAGCCAAGAAAGACCATGGGGCGAGCCACCAAACCCATGAGAAATGACAATCAGGGGCTTTTTGACTCGTGGGGTCAACATTGGGGCATCTAATGCAATATTAAATAGATCCCAAATGTTGGAAGAAGGTGTTCCTTTTATCTGAGGATCTACCGGATACCAGAGTAGCATAGTTCGCTCTTGCCCGCTAGGCTGGTCCTTGAACGAAAATTCCTTGTAACCGACAACAGGATAGGAGGTAATTGGATGAGGCTGAAACGCACTGACTGGACTTAACAAAGAGAGTAGAATAAATAGAGATAAGTAACGCATTTCCTTCACATATCACACCCAACTTTTGATAGGCAGAAAATAGTTAAATCGACTAGTTTGTCTCCTCTCTAAAACAGGTTAGTCGTAATGTTAAGTGTTGATTGTTATGTTTATATTACAGTAGACCAAAGGGTGGTAGCACCATTATTTTCGCAACGAAATTCGGTGTGGCATTCCGACTCGTATGGTCAACTCCCTAATGAGCTTCAACAAGGTTTTACCGATAGTGTCTATTTGGCCTCGAACTCTATACCAACTGAATTTTCGACTGGACCGATTCCTTTTGGAGATGTAAATCCTCATGATAGATTTGCGGTGCGTGATCATATAGAAAAGTCAGCTAAAGAGAATTTTATGGGCTTATCAAGAGTATTGGGAAGCGTTTTATTAGTGGTAGGGGTTGTCTGTTTAGTTTTTGGATTGAATGTCAGTTATACTGTTGTAGAACGACTTGCGGAAATTACTACAGGCCGGTATACTCAGCTTACAATGTGGTATATCATAGGTGGAATCGCGATGACCATTGGTGGTTTCGCTTTGTATACAACAGGACGTTCACGCTAATTTGCAGAAGCGGTAATGTGAATCAAAATAAAATTAAAACTCTCTGATACCTCAGTATAAGGTATTTTAAAGAGAATAAAAGAAGACTTCCTTCGATAATAATAGATTAAGGGCATACACTTCTTTAGGAGGTGATTTATGGAAAAATCCTATCGCGCAACTAGATTAATTTTTTTAGCTTTGGGGCTTGCTGTTGCTTGCTGGGCACCTATGATTCCTATTTTAAAAATTCAATTGAGTTTAGACAATGGGCAATTGGGGCTCCTCATGTTGGTACAGGGAATTGGAGCAGTCCTTGTCATGCCATTAGCTAGTTGGTTAGTCAATCGATGGGGCAGTTCTTTAGTAATTATTATTTCGAGCCTCCTTGTGCTTACATCATTGCCGATATCGACAATTGCACCTACCGCTGTTTATTTAGGTATAGCACTCTTTTTTTTTGGAGCCGCTACCAGCATTATGAATATTGCTATTAATGCACAAGCCATTAGCGTAGAGTCACGAAGTGGTCGATCCCTTATGTCGGGTTTTCATTGTTTACTAAGTGTGGGGGGATTATTAGGAGTGGTGTTTATAACCCTCTTATTGAACTACAACTGGAATATATTTTGTTGTGCAAGTTTGATTTCAATAGTTATTGCTCTGATCATAGTTTCTCAAGGAAAAAATTTTATCCCTGACGAGTCCTCTAGAAAACACTCGAAAGCCTCTCCCGCGACATTAGAGCTTAAGGTGCTTATTTTAGGAGTGTTGTGTTTTGTCGCTTTTATGAGTGAGGGTTGTATTTTAGATTGGAGCGCCGAATTTTTACACTCTTCCCTCCATTACTCTACCGCCCGTGCAGGTATTGGTTATGCATTTTTTTCGATTGCTATGATTACGGGCCGACTATTAGGGGATAGAATTGTTTCGCGATATGGTCAGTCAATTACATTTCAAATGAGTGCTATACTCGCAGCAAGTGGTTTCATCATTTTAGTAAGTCGATGGTGGCCTTATGCAGAATTAATGGGCGCTTTATTAATAGGTTTAGGAGCTTCAAATATGGTCCCCATTCTGTTTAGTGCAGCGGGAAAATCTACTAAAACTGCCCCCCATTCCGCATTAGCTATTATTACCTCCTTTGGTTTCGCAGGTCTTCTAATAGGGCCTGTCTTGGTTGGCTTTGTATCAAATGTCTCATCTTTAGCTTTAGGATTGGGCGGTATTGCGCCGTTACTATTTTTTAGTGGAGTATTTGGTCCTGTGCTAGCTTTAAGGCCTATTATAAAGAAAGGTGCACCGGAAAATTGAACAGATGAAGTAGCGGGTATTATTGTGGTGGGATATCTCCACCCAGAGCCATTCTTTCAATTAGTAGAATTGGTGAAAAAAATTAAGGAGCACAAAACGGTGATTGATGTTCAGATTGACTCAGGGTATGAGTCAGGAAGTGGATTTCGTGATGCCTTCTCCAAAATTATGGGGAGCCCGCCGATAAATTCAGAGGGGGTGAATCTCCTTAAAGCCGATTGGATCGACACACCTCTTGGGCCCATGATCGCCATCAGCGATGAAAGAGTCCTATATTTACTTGAATTCGTGAATCGTCGTGGCTTAGAAAAAGAGATTCAGACTCTCCGAAAGAGGACAAAGTCTGCAATTGTCCCAGGTAGAGCAACTCCTATTGAATCGATAGAAAAAGAACTACGCCACTACTTTAAAGGTAGATTAGAAAACGGCTTTCTTACCCCTCTCAAAATGGTGGGATCGCCATTTCAGAAGAACGTATGGTTGGAATTAATGAAGATTCCATTGGGGGAAACGCGCTCCTATTCCGATATTGCTAAGGCTCTTGGAAATCCCGGTGCCGTACGTGCGGTAGGTGGCGCCAATGGAGCAAACCAGATCGCTATTGTCATTCCGTGTCATCGAGTCATCAATGCAGATGGGCAGATCGGAGGATATGGTGGTGGAATCGCCCGAAAAAGATGGTTACTTGAACATGAGAAAAAAGCAGTAAACAAGTAGCTTAAGACTGTTTCAAGTAAATTTTGACGATTTTCTGGGGTGCAACTGGACGATCTCCCGGGCCCGTCTTTGTCCCTTCAATCTTTTGGACTACATCGTAGCTACTAGTCACTTCTCCAAAGATGGTGTGTTTTTGATTTAACCAAGGAGTAGCGGCGGTTGTGATGAAAAATTGGCTTCCATTGGTGTTTGGACCGCGGTTTGCCATAGCGAGAACTGCGGGATGGTCAAATTTAATCGCAGGTGAGAACTCATCGGTAAATGATTTGCCCCAGATCGACTCTCCGCCTGCACCAGTGCCAGTTGGGTCGCCTCCTTGAATCATGAAATTCTTAATCACTCGGTGAAAAACGGTCCCATCATAGTAATGCTTATTGACAAGCCCCAGGAAATTCTCACACGCCTTGGGAGCTACTTCAGGGTTGAGAGTCACTTCAAAGGTTCCCTCCGTAGTTTCAAAAACCACAACAGGCCTTTGTTCTACTGGTTTAGGGGCACTAGCATCGCCGTAAACTAAAGTAACAAATAGCGATCCAACTGCAATTAAAGCTCTGAGTGACATAACGCCTCCTTCTAATATTTAAAGAAAGATGATCATATCATATTGATCATTTTTTTGAGAATGCATTTGCAGCTGCCTGGTATGCACAGTGTCTATCATAAAAACTAGGACGCTCTGGTCCGTTGCCACCTACACTAGGTATATGCCGATTTTCAATGGCCCAATCTCTCAATGAAATGTGGTCTATTTAGCCGAGCAAGGCTCCTGCAATAAACGATACGGTTGATGAGGAGCTCGACGAGTACCAGATAAGTGCAGTTGCTCCTGTTAGCTGAATGGCTCCTTTAATAAAACGGTGCGGGTTTTTTTGTATACGCTCAAATAATCCATGATTTAGACCGACCAGAAAAGTGCCGATGAGACCGATTCTCCATGTTTCGATTTTGCATTGGGTGGCGTAAGCAGGTGATTGTTCAGGGGGGATTCCTAAAAAACCTTGGTCATTTTTAAAACGGTTATTTTCTTGCAGTTCATGTTTACAAAATCGAAAATTTAGCGTTGGTGTCAATAAGCTTGAGGATAAAGCGCCTATCACTGATATCAAATTTCGAACCGATTTAGGAAAAGGCTTTAATGAGCGATCGCAACGGCGCCAGGCTGAGGTTCCAGAGAAAAAGCGTGGCCAGATTATGCTGTGGAATAGGGCTGCATTTTCTTTTATCACAAAAAAATGACGTTGATTGAAAGGAGTACTTGGACTCTCAGATATTGAATATTCTGGATTTGGTCCTTGCAAGCGTATTTGAAGATAGGAAAGAGGATCGGTGCCATGTTTCAGCGTTTCAACGACAAATATGTTGGCAAGCCCCGAGTCGAGCATTTGATAGCAGGCTACCCCAAGCGAAAATCCGATCATAAAAAAATCTCCAGAAACAATGGAGCGATTTTATTTAGTTAGAGTTTATTATGCAATAAAAATAAACCCTGTAGGTGTGTTTATAAAATTAATTATTGCGAAGTAAAAAAAGCCGGGAGAATTTCCCGGCCTTGTGCGTTGGAGGTGGAGAGACTCGAACTCTCGTCCTCAATCGTTCCAAAATAACGTCTACATGCTTAGTCCCTCTGGGGTACGTTTGCCTTGCTAAAAGGGGCCCTACTTGGGGCAAACGCACTCTTTTAATCTCGGAAAATTCCTACAAGAGTGATAAATGGGAATTTCCCATACCAGGAAAAATGACGATGACTTAAACACTCCCGGTCCGATCTCTAAGTCATCGGGTACCTTAGACGGTTAGGTCTTAGGCGGCCATTACTGCGAGTTCATCGAACTCACATGCGTCTGATTTATCAGATCTTATTTTCGGCTTTTTTAGAGGCCAACCGAAATCCTCTGCATGCGGTATACTTCTTTCCGATCAAGTCGAAACCAATTCACCCCCATAATTATACCGTTCATAATTCAAAAAATGGCTTTTTCTTCACTGGTTCCTAGTATTTTGACTCCGCTCCATCGCTTTTGTCTCTCAACAAGGGGCTGCTTAGCGGTCACCTTTGGTTGGTCAAACTACTGGGACACGGTTTTGAAAAATCCCAATTTTGTGAATCTTTCACGGTATGGTATTTTCGGCATCACTCTAGCCCCTTTTCCATTAATTTACCATGGAATTGTCCTAAAGTAAAATGAAGGACTAGGGATTTTTGAAGGGTGCGTCGCAGGTTTTCGTCAGGCGTTAGCCAACCTCGAAGCAGCCCTTTGTCGAAGACGGTGGCGATTCAGCAGAGTGAAAATATGCGGATGCCGGTGATAAGAAAACCGACCCTTCATTTTACTTTGGGATAAAGAGAAAATTAGGGTAATATGATGCCTTAAAAAAGGAAGTTCGATGTTTCAGCGGAGTAAGGAGAGTTTTTCAGAGAGAGAAGAGCGGGTTCTGACTCTTTGGCGGGAAAAGAAGATTTTTGAAGCTTCTCTAAAGGCAAGAAGAAAAAATAAGCACTTTTCTTTCTATGATGGCCCTCCCTTCGCTACGGGGCTGCCCCACTATGGTCATATTTTGGCGGGGACTCTGAAGGATGTCGTGGCCCGTTACAAGACGATGAAAGGGTTCTGCGTACCGCGTCGCTTTGGGTGGGATTGCCATGGCCTTCCGGTGGAAAATGAGATCGAAAAGATGCATAACTTGTCTGGTGCCGTTGCGATCGAAGAGTATGGGATTGCCCGTTTTAACGAAGAGTGTCGTAAGATCGTCCTTCGGTATGTTGAGGAGTGGAAGTCGACAGTCGAGCGGATGGGACGATGGGTTGAGTTTGATCGGACCTATAAGACGATGGATATCTCTTATATGGAGTCGGTTTGGTGGGTCTTTGGTCAGCTCTACGAGAAAGGATTAATTTATGAGGGGTTCAAGGTGATGCATTATTCACCGAAGCTGGGGACCCCGATTTCCAATTTTGAAGCTAATTTGAACTACCAGGATGTCGATGATCCTTCTTTGACAGTGAGGTTTAAGCTTAGAGGGGGCGAGGGGAGCTTGCTCGTTTGGACAACAACTCCGTGGACTTTGCCGATGAACCTAGCCGTGTGCGTGGGACCTGAGATCGATTATGTGAAAATTCGAGTCAAGGAATCGAATGAGGTGGTCATTTTAGCTCAGGATCGATTGGGGGCATACTTTGAGCCAGGTAGTTATCATGTGCTCTCTGAGATGAAGGGGATCGACTTAAAGGGTCTATCTTATGAACCTCTTTTTCCTTACTTTGCCGACCATTCGAATGCTTTCGTTGTCCTAAATGGGGAATTTGTCTCTACGGATGAGGGTAGTGGAGTTGTCCATATGGCGCCTGGTTTTGGTGAAGATGACATGGCGGCTTGTAAAGCGGCAGAAATCGATGTGGTGTGTCCTGTAGATGTTAATTGCCGTTATACCCATGAAGTTAGCGATTTTGAGGGGCAGTTTGTCAAAGATGCCGATAAGGAGATCATTAGGCGACTAAAGAGCGAAGGAAAGGTATTTAAACATGCGACAATTCACCACAGATATCCATTTTGCTGGAGAACTGATGCACCTCTTATCTACCGTGCGGTGACGACGTGGTTTGTTGCTGTAGAAAAGGTGAAAGAGAAGATCTTGGCAAATAATCACAAGGTCCATTGGGTGCCCGATCATATTAAGACGGGGCGTTTTGGTAAGTGGCTTGAAAATGCAAGAGATTGGGCTGTGAGCCGGAATCGTTTTTGGGGAACTCCAATCCCAATCTGGCGTTCAGAGGATGGGGATATAAGAGTTATTTCAAGTATTTCGCAATTGGAAGAAAAGACGGGAATCAAAATCGACGATCTCCATCGTCATTTTATCGATCATTTGGACTTTGTCGACGGGGGGAAAAAATTTGTTCGGGTGAATGAGGTGTTCGATTGTTGGTTTGAATCGGGATCGATGCCTTATGCTCAAAACCACTACCCTTTTGAAAATAAGAAAGAGACGGAAAAAGAGTTTCCGGCCGACTTTATCGCTGAAGGGCTCGATCAAACAAGAGGCTGGTTTTATACACTGATGGTTCTTTCGACGATTTTGTTTGATGAGCCGGCGTTTAAGAATGTGATTGTTAATGGGATCGTTTTGGCTGAAGATGGGCAAAAGATGTCCAAACGATTGAAGAATTATCCTGAGCCTGGAATCGTGATCAATAAGTACGGCGCCGATGCGATCAGACTATATTTGCTAAATTCTCCTGTGGTTAGGGCTGATGATATCAGTTTTAGTGAAAGGGGGGTAGAAGGGGTGATGCGTCAAGTTATGATCCCCCTCTATAACTGCTACGCCTTCTTAGCAACGTATGCTGAGATTTATAAGTGGGACCCAAAAGGGGAGACGTTTAGTAGACCTACTTGTGCAATGGACAAATGGATTTTGTCTCATCTACAAACTTTGATCGAAGATGTAGACAAAGGGATGGATCAGTATCATCTCGATAACGCTGTAAGTCCTTTTGTGGGCTTTCTTGATGAGTTGACAAATTGGTACATTCGTCGTTCTAGAAGTCGATTCTGGTCTGATGAAGAGTCGGATGATCGGCGTGAGGCTTTTGAAACCCTCTACACCGTACTTTTAACATTGGTAAAAATTGCAGCACCCTATACTCCATTTATCGCAGAGGCGATTTATCAAGAACTCAAACAGGGTACGATGCCTGAATCGGTCCACTTGTGCGACTTTCCGGTGGTCAATGAACAGATCCGAGAGGCAAAGCTTGAGAAAGAGATGAAGTATACTCAAGAAATTGTCGGTGCAGGCCATTCACTACGAAAAGAGCATAAGATCAAAGTACGGCAACCTTTGGGGCAAGCTCATATTGTCTCCTCAAATCTAGACATCATCGATGCTGTTCGTGATCAAGCTGATCTCATCCGAGAAGAGCTCAATGTAAAGGAAATTTCATTTAATTTTGATGAAACCAAATTTGTGAAGTTAAGACCGAAGCCTAATTTCCGGGTTCTTGGAAAGAAGGTAGGAAAATTCATGAACGAGGTCAAAGAGCAGATCGAGCAGCTTGATCAAAGGACATTACAAAAGATCTTTGATCATGAAATAGTCGAAATTGCTGTAGGAGAAGAGGTGATTTCTCTTACCGAAGAAGATGTGATGATTGAAAGGCAAGTCCATGATGGATTGATTGCTGCTGTCATTGGGGATATTACGATTGCATTGGATACTCATCTAACAGATGAATTGATCCAAGAGGGGATCGTGCGTGAGATTATCAATAAGGTCAACACTCTTAGAAAAACGCAAGGTTTTGAAGTGACTGATCGAATCTCTTTGACTCTAGAGACAACCCCAAGTGTTCGGATAGCCTTTGAAAAATATGCCGATATGATCAAGAAAGAGACTTTGACCGTTGAGGTTTCCTTTGCTCCGTGTGAAGGGGGGGAAGAGGTTGATCTCAATGACAACCCTTCGAAGATCGGACTTACAAAGGTAGGAACGCAGACAGTTTAGTCGGAGAGAAGCTCACTTGCAAGGTCTTTGGCTGTTTTGCCATCGACTGCGCTGTTGAGTTTCATGATCGCTTTCATGACGAGCCCTAAATCTTTCTTTGTCTTAGCTCCTGAATCAGCGATTGCTTGTACAACGAGTTTTTTCGTCTCGTCAAGAGTTGGCCCCTTTGGCAAAAACTCCTCGACGATAACGAGCTCTTTCTTAAGAGGCTCAGCAATATCTAAGCGATTGAGGGTTTGTGCTTGCTCGAGAGCTTCTTGGAGTGATCCATAATAGGTTTTGAATAGTTTAACCACCTCTGTGTCAGCAATGGCAGCACGAGCGTCAACAGCTAAAATTTTCGATTTAAGCATGCGTAAGGTGGAAAGTCGAATCTGATCGCGGCTTTTCATAGCTTCTTTGATGCCGTCATTAAGCTTTTCAATGATTGTCATGGGGTTCTCCTAGGTTAAAAAAGACTATAATTCGTTTTCGAACTTAAGGGGAAGAGAAAAGAGTTTTCGATGAAACAATGTGTAGATAAGATAGGCGACGATGAGCCCTAGCCAAACGAACAAGCGAGGCGTCGTGATGAGAGGGTAGAGATCGCCATTGGGGAAGCCGAAGCGACCGCCAGGGGCCCAAAAAAGAATGCTTGGGACTCCACGAATATTTGATTCTGGAACAAAGCCAAAGTCGCGGCTGTCGCCACTCATCGCGTGGTTGTCGCCAAGGACTAGGTAGTGGTGATCAGGAACACGAAGTCCATAAGTTTTGATCTTATCGACATTGAGAGTGCCATCCTCATTTAATGGAGCGCCTTGGTCTATGAAGGGGACGTAATCAGATATCCTCTCTGTCTTGAATTTTTCTTCTTCAATATATTGATGGATTGTAGTCGAATCTTTGTCGAAGATTTTAGCGCCCATCAGGTAGAGATCTCCATCTCTAAAGTAGGCATAACGAGAGGGGAGAATCGTTTGGTCGTGATGGACGGGTAAGAAACGTATGTCACAATCGATGCCAGCATTGAAGAGGATAAATAGGCGCATTGGGGAAAATTCAGCAAGAGGGTGGTCCTTTGGAGCCAATTGAGTAAGTCCTTGTGCTTTGACCTCATAGAGTTTGCCTGCAATAAACTCGTAAGTTCCATCAGGAACCCCACCTTTGATCCTAGGGAGAAAGGAGTTATTGGCCGCCTCTTTTGAAGATGTTCCATAGCGACGTAGCCGCTCATTTTCAATAACGAAGCGCCCTGTATAGATATGGTCCCAAATTTGTTTTAGATCATTTTCATTGAGAGGGATATAAGACTTTTCAACCGTGACAGAGGGACGATTTCTGAAGTAAGCATCTCGATTAATAGTCGGGTGCGCCGCTGATTGGTGATGAGTTAATTCAAGATAATACTCGCTTGATTGCAAAGGAGCTTCAAGGCCATTTTTCTTAGCCAATACGGATTTTCTAAGAATCCGTGCAGTAGCAAAATTTTCAATGCCCCATAATTGGTAAATATCGAATTTTTCGAGATCGGCTCTATTTGTCGTGTTGGGCTTTAAGAGGAAATCGGCTTCGACATTCCGCTTAGAAGAGAGGTAGAGTTTAGCGATCGGGATATTCATTTGATGAAGGACGATCGGAGAGTAGATATCACCCACGGGTTCTTTTGGAGCAACTGCCTTTCCTTCCAAATACATATAAGGGATATGTTCAAGAGATTGGAGGTTTTTTGGTTGGAGATCTCGAGTTACGTCATTTCCGTCTTTATCAATCCCGTAAATCTTCCCCCCATAAAAGTAGAGAGTATCACCAGGAAGTCCAATCATTCTCTTAATGTACTGCCGATAACCGGGAAAGAGGTAAAAATAACGGGTCTTTACGTTGGGGATTTCCATCCCTTCACCTGTAAAAACGACAACTCCCATCCGCTTAACTTCATCAGGCTTGAAAAAAAGATGGCTCGTTGTGAGGGGAATATTGATTCCGAATTGTGTTTTTGAAACGACTAATCGATCTTGCTCTTTATAAGTCGGACGCATAGATCCTGAAGGAATTTCATAAGGCTCAAATGCAGTTTGTCGAATAATGATGGCTATAAATAGGGCAACGAAAATTGCCACAAACCCTTCAGTAAATCGGAAAAACCCAGTCCGTTTCAAATGTTCTTTAGTAAAAGACTGTACGAGGCGAACGTAGTGATCTGCTTTTTCTTTATCAGAGGTGAGAATGGCCTCTTGTGCCTCTAGAGCAAGATTTTTAAATTCTTTACTCTGCTGGGGGGTCAAACGACCTTTCCGCATGAAATAGGTGCGGTAGCAATGGGTTAGAATAGCCTTGGATTTATGTAGCCTGTAAATTGCCATGACGGATCATTCTATTAAAGTGGGGGATAGGCGTCAAGGAGTAAAAGGAGTATAGAGTTCTCTTGATTGAACTGAAACAGGGGCGGGAGCCTCAGCTGACAAGGAAAAAGAGTAAGAATGTGAGGAGTTTAATTTTTTCTGTAATACTGCTTTTTCAATTTTAATTGTCACTTTTTCCCCCTCACGAGTAAGGTCGTAGGGAATGGGAGTTACCTCTTGAGAAAAATCAGTGGCATCAATGGCTTGAAGGTTAAATTTTTTGTAGTAAAGGGGGGCCGCTAATTCAAATTCAATTCGATCTTCTTTATTGAAATTTGTCTTTGTGAGGAAAAAGGCGCGACGCGGCATTTCGCCTTTTGGAGATGCCAGCCCTTTACCAGAGTCAATCACATGAAATGTCCAAGAGAGGTTCGTCGTATCTCGGATGCGGAATAAATAGGGAAAGGCAAAAAGCTTATCTTTCTGATTAAAGTATAGCTCAACCTGCTTATTCGAAAAGGGGGAGTCATCCATTGGCCAATCGATTCGGAAGACATCAAAGGCCCGATTTGACTGTTTTTTCCCTTCGATGACTAGAGGGGGGTTCCATGTTTTTCGCATATCAGGTCCTTTTTCAGGAGGCGGACCGATCTTATTGCGCTCATGATCAGGAATTTTATACAGGGTAAGATCGAGAAGACGGACCAGAAAAGAATCGCCCGAATTCAGAGCTATCCAAGCATCCCTCGAAAACGAGAAGCACTCCATAATTCCAGTTTCATTGAGATCAATCTCGATGGCTACCCACGAAGTGTGACCACTAGCACCGGTATTTAGCCATTCCTGCCAGCCAGCGCTCCCTAACTTCTTCGGTTTAGATTTGTTAGGGAATGAGACCTCTTCAAGGATGACACTTTTTGAATCACACGACTTTACAAAAATTAGAGTCATTGTGCCCCGGCCTTCACAAACAATAAAATCCCCTTTTTCGGCATGAGTAAATTTGGACTTAAGGGTAAGAGCCTCAGCTTGAGATATTACAAAGGCAAAAAAAAGGACAAATAGGGGGCTTAAGAATCTCAACATAACGGCGAGTTTACACCATGGAGTTTTAATAATCTTGCAGTTTTTTTTGGTTCTCTGTTTGTGTGGGTGATGGAGGGCTATGCAATGGCTCAAAAGTTGAAAAGAATCTGCCATATCCTCTTAATAATGAACCTTGGGTCAATTATGGGGTGTTCCAAAGGATCAAAACAAGTAGATCTTGTCTTGCCAAGACCGAATGGAACTAAATCTGAGCAAATTCAGTACCACAAAAAAGAGGTAGAACGATTTAGCCTCCAGAAGAAAATGGAGGAGAAGAGTCTTCGGGAAGCCCTTTTTCGACAAGATATGGATAAGGCCCGAGAAGCACAAAACAGACGGATGCAATACCAGAAAAAAATTAACAGCCACTTATCTCAACTCAATCAATTAATGTTAGGAGAGACCAATGAAACATTTTAAAGTCATCCCGTTAGGGATCCTAACTTTTGTTTCACTCTTCTTTCAAAGCTCTCTCTGTGCAGGAGGGGTTGCCGTTGCTCCTGAAGAACAACACCAAGATCAGGAAATGATCTATTTTCTTGATGACCAAATGGCATCACTCAATCGACTAAAGAGTTACTACACAGCAAAGTCGAATCGGTATCGAACCCGAGCTAATACAATTCGACTACAAAAAGGGGACAACTCCCAAGAAGAGTATGAAAGATTGAATAAACAGGCTGATGAATACGATAAGATGGTAAAAAATCTGAATGGTGACATCTCGAGGCTCGATAAGCAAAAACGGGCACTTGAAAAAACTACTAATCCTCAATAATGACTGTTTTAAGACGGTCCGCGAATCCACTTTTAATGATAATCGAACGTTTAGGTTTGTTGAAGTGCTTGGCCAATAGATCGATCACAGCTTGATTGGCTTTTCCTTTATCGGGAGGTGCTGTAACTCGCACCTTCCATGTTCCATCTGCCTCTTGCCCGACCACCTTATCTTCCTTCGCTGAAGGGGTCACCTTAACTTTTATCACTACCATTAGCTTGACTTTGGCCTCCCATTTTTCGTAATCTATCTTATAACATATGTCTCTTTTACGTACGATCACACTTCTTCTATTCTTTGCCTCTTCTCTTTCTGCAGTAGAACTTGACTTAGGGGATGACGCCCCAGAGTTGTTTCTTAGAGATCAAGAGGGGTACATCCATACCCTTTACCAACATCGAGGGAAGTACGTCCTTCTTTTCTTCTATCCTCGAGATTTTATCCCTTTTAGCGTAAAGGAAGTGGTTGCTTTCGAACGGTCCTACCAAGCCCTTAAGCGCAAAAATGTTGTGATCTATGGAGTGAGTAATGACGATCAAATCCGTCACCAAAAATTTCATGAAAAGTTCAAGTTAACCTACGACCTTCTCTCTGATCCAGATGAAGTGATCATCAAGGCATATGAAGCCCGAAATTTTTTAGGGCGTAAGTATGTTTCCTATTTGATTGGTCCAGATGGGCGCATTTTCCGTAAATATTATGGCTCATCACCAACAAGTCACCCTGCATTGGCCCTCGCCGATATTCCCAGTTAGTTACTTCCGATCCGGTTGCGAAATTATGAATTAGTTTAATTGCTCATAAATATTATATGCTGTTTATTAGGGTTATTAAGAGAGGTTAATTTGATTACCTTTGCCTATAGTGCTAAACAACAGAATTCTAAATTTGAGAGACATTTGATGGTCTCCTCAGGTCTTCCTTCTTGCGAAGTGATTCATTCAAAAGATGGCCATTTTGCAAAAGTATACAATCAAGTATTGAAGAAGGCGAAAAATGACATCATCATGTTTGTTCGAGAAGATGTCGAGCTACAGAGCCAAGATTGGGGAATAAAGTTAATTGAGCAGATCGAGAAGAGTGAATTTGGAATCGTAGGCATTATCGGATCGATCATTGTTCCGATGTCTGGGTTAGTTTGGGAAAAAGATGAACCTCTCGTAGGGCGTATTTGGTATGAGTCGTATGAATCGAAAAATGAGCACAGGTTTTCTGAGGCATTCCCCGCGCAGTTGATTGAAGTTGTTACAGTTGATGATGCCCTTTTCATTGTTGATCGTAGAAAGCTTCAATCCACTTTTGACACCACCTATAAAGGCGATTCATTTTATGATCTTGATTTTTGCCTTGCGAACTATGAAAGAGGGGTGAAGGTCGGAGTCACATTCGATCTAAAGGTTGTTAAGAAAGGGTTTAATGGACGGGATCAAGACTGGATATCGAATCAGAAGCTTTTCGTAATAAAACATAAAAATCTCCCTTTCAGGTTAAAACCGAAAATTATTGTAAGTAGCGGCGTTGTAAAGATAGAAAGGACTCCAAAGGTCTCGATCATCATTTGTGCAAAGGGAAAACCCGTTGAATTTGCTTCGTGCCTCGAATCTATATACGAGAAAACGAAATATCCTAATTATGAAGTTCTTGTGGTTGACATAGGATCAGAGCCTGATGAGGTTCGGTCAATGATCGAATACATCAAGAGGCATGAGAATACGAAGTTTATCGAAAAGCAAATCGAACACGTTCCGACAGTCATGGAAGAGATCATTGAAAAAGAGATCGCAAGCGACAGCGAACTGATCTTATTTTGTGATCCTGAGGTCATTTTACTGAATGATGCGATTTCAAGAATGGTGAAAGCGTTTTTAGAAGCACCCGAATCTTGCGGGACAATAGGGATTCGGATGCATAATCGCAACAATATGATTAGACACTTTGGATTACAACTTTTTTCAACCCAAACTAAAGAAGGGCATGAATTGGGTCTTGGATATCAGGGCTTTCAGTCGGCTTATCGGTATAAAAACAAAGTCGTCAAAAATATCCTAGGTTGTACAAAAGACTTCATGATGATTCCAAGGGCGCTATTTGATAAAATAGGTGGCTTCAATAAATCGTACGTCTTTTCACTAGAAGATTTTGAGCTCAACATCTCCTCGATCTTAGAAGGGAAAAAGAATATCATTGTGGGAAGCGCTGTTTGTTATTATTTGGGTAACGATATTCCGCAGTTTTTACCTGACGATTTTGCGACCCTGGTCAATTTTATTAATCAACATGTCGATACAATTACCCCATTCGTTGAACTATTGTATGTGACGTGATATGACATGAAAATTCTAAGTCTCATTAGGTGCAAAAACCATATCGACACCCTCCCTTACGCGGTAGAGCACTACCAACAAATTGGTGCTGAGGTCTTTGTCATCGATCAAGATTCTTCAGATGGATCAATAGAATGGTTACAAAGAAGGAAAATTCCCTATACGCGGGATGATCCTACGGGTTTGATTTCGGAAAAAAAGCCCGATTGGATCTTGGAGGTGAGGGCTGATGAATTTGTTATTTTTCCTACTTCTTTGCTTCGCTCGCTTGTTCAAACAGCCACAGAGAAAGGGTTTAATCAAATTAAATGCCGGCAACTGAATTTCTATTCGACAGGGGAAGTCGGAGAGAAAAATCACCCCAAAGATCGATACTATTACTATCTCGAAGATTCGATAACAAAGAGTATCCTTCACCAAGGAGATGTCGAAGCTAGGCCCTGTTTGATCGAAGCTTTTATCCTTAATTATCGCCAGGCGAGGCTCGGTGAAGTAAAGCCAAGAGAGGAACTTCTCGACATTCGCAATCTACAGGCTATTTCTCATTTTTTTATAGTGTAATGGGAAAAAGATCAGGAAAGCAAGCAATGTAAAAAATCCTAGCATGAAAAGATCAAAACTCATTGCCTGGAAAAAGCCTTTTCGCAAAGCAAGATAGACAGCTTCGGCATTGGTTCCAAACTGGAGCAGGGCTTGCTTAACGGTGACCATACCTGTAATGGTCTGTTCGAGCAGAATTTTCTGAGGATCAGAAACGCCGATGTCACTTGCCGCAAGAGAGGCGAGCGTAAATTTTGTCCCAAAGAAGCGGATGAATATTGAGGCTATCACAATCCCTACAGATCCAAAGACCATCAATAGCATCATTAGGACCCCAGCACCCGTTGCGGTTAAAGATTTATTGAGGGAGCCAAGGGTAAAAACGGTGTTGGCGGAATTAAACAATCCAAAGAAGACCCCCATTAAAACGATGGGGAAAGCCACAAACCAAAAATTGAGGGAGACTTGTACCATAATCCCGTAACTCACATAAGCGATCCCTAATCCAAACAATCCTAAGAACATTAATTTTTTCACCTCAAAATAGCGGCTTAGCCAACCAGTTCCAAGAGAAAAAGCCATTAAACCGAGGGTTAAGGGAAGAAAGTAGTAGCTGGCCTCCTGGGCAGAAAGAAAAACGATGTGTTGCAGAGCAAACCCGGTGAGAAAAATGAAGGAAAAATAACTTGTTGCTGCGATAACTCGAATCACTAAACCAGTGACAAACTGCTTGTTTTTCAAGATCTCTAGATCGATCAAAGGTTCACCAATGTTGTCATCTCTAACGATAAAGAACCAGAATAGGGCCACTGAAATAGCGCACCAAGTCAAGCTTTGTTTATTTGCTAAGCCGAACTTTCCAAGGAGATCAAGGGCATGAATGGTAGAGAAAGCACAACCACATAAGAAAAAAACGGAAATAAGATCGATGTTCTTTTTGTGTCTTTCAAAGGCTTTATCAGGGACAAATAAGGAAATGATGACAAGTGAAACAAGGGCGATGGGAATTGTTGTCCAGAAAACCCATCTCCAAGATAAGTAATTCAATAGGATTCCTGATAATAAAGGCCCCGAGGCAATTCCAAGAGCTCCTGCAAACTGAGTAATCCCTACAGCCAAGGCACGCTTTTTTTCTACAACAGCATGAATCGAAAGAGACTGCATACCGGGCCAAAATAGGGCCGCTGTGGCCCCTTGCAAAATTCGCATCGAGATCAATTGCCAAGCGGTTTGGGCAAAGCCCCCCAATAATGATACGAGAGTGAAAGAAAAAAGACCGATGACCATCGGATATTTGTGACCATACTTGTCACTAATTTTGCCCCCAGGAACAAGAAATGTTCCTAAAGCGATCATCATTGAAGTCATGACCCAATCGAGTTCGGAGAGAGACAATTGTAAATCGCTTTGAATGCTAACTAAGGCGAGATTAAATGCTGTGGTATCGTAACTTGCCAAGAAAAAACTGAATGAAATTCCGAGAATCACTAACCAAGGGAATCGAATAGAGTTTGCGTGTCCCATAGATTAGAAATTATATGAGGTATGCGTGATTGTTGTCAAAAAATCTTAAAATAGAGATAAAGTTAGAAGCCCCAAGAGGCTCTGATTCCTAGATATTGCGCGTTCTTAGTGAAGAATTGTCCTGCGCTATAACCATTATGGTACTCAACAAAGAGGCGCACTTTTCTTCCTGCTCCTTGGAGCTTTGAGAATTCGTATCCCAATTGAACAGTACCACTGGGTCGATAATTGACAGCTTCCCAAATTTGCAAATCGCCAGCAAAAAATGGAGCTCCGTATAATCTGTGAGAGTGCATACGTAAACCGTAAAAACGCCATTCTAGTCCAAATTCAGCATAAAATACTTTCATAGGGAACGTATTGTCGCTATGGACTACGAAACCAGGACCTGCATAAACACGAAGGCCATCGGTGATTTGATACGAACCCATGAAGTCAATCGCCTCAAAGCTTGGATTCAACCTTTTATAGGAAGGGTTGTTGACCATGAACTCGTCTCCTAAGTGGCTAGAAATATGATACCCTCTGAGACGGAAAGCCCACTTATCAAAAGCATATGAAATTGGAATGGCTAAAAGGTAGTCAGTGTTGATTAATTCGGCCCACTCTCCATTAGGGGTGTTAGCGGGGTTCATGTCGAAATCAGCCCAAGCACAAGCTGAGATGTCGATTTGAAGATCACCATGAGCAGGAAATACATCAAACCAACGGAAGATGGGAAAAACGTCGCCTAGCGAAACAGCAATTAAGTTTGATGCAAGAACATCGTCAAACCAACGATAAGCAATCGAATAGATAGGCTCTCTTGGGTTTGCAATAAAAGGGGGAAAGAGGACTGTTGATTCAGGAAACCAGACCCCTTTAATCTGACGAATTGTCCCTTGCCTCTCTTCTACCTTCTTTTCGATCGGCTCGTTCATTGGGGTGACTCTAACATCTGAAATATCTGGGATGTCTTGAACGAAGGCAATAATCGATTTCTTGAGACGCGCATCATTGGGCAAGTTATAAAGATAGACGACACTGTCCCTGTCAACATAAACAATCACGTTGTACTCGTAATAATTTGCGTCGATCATCGCTTGGATGTACCCCTCCATATAGGAGGCTGTTTCTTCTTCAAGTCGACCTTGAGGTATCTGATCTGACCTGGAAAGTGACATTAGTTTCTTCTTCTGTTTTTCTTGTTCAGCGATGGTGAGAATTTCTTCTGCCTGATCAGGGTCCTTTGTTTCATCAGTGTGTCGATCGACAAATGTCAAGTTTTGAAAATAATTTCCCAAGGCAATTTTGGACGTGACCTTATCAGAGCCCTCTTCGCAGAAAAGTGGGTTTGAGTTAAGTGCAATAAGACTTCCAAGAATTGAATAGAAAACGAAATATCGCATAACGTCTAAATAATAGTTTTAATTATTATCAGCAAGACTCTATTTTCAGATGAATCATTTCTTTCTAATAGACAGCCAGTTAAATGTTCATTACAATGTTCGAATATAATTAATTTAGGAGAAAATCATGCAAAAAATAATTTCTATACTATTTTCAGCGGCATTTTCTTTGGTGTCTCAACTGCATTGTGCGACTCCTATAGAAAGATTAATTATTGAAAGACAAGAGGTTGACTTGGATCAATTTCCGCTGTATCGGCAAACAGTCGCTGATCATTCGGACGAGAATGTTGTCGTAATGGAGCTTTATGATCGACTTGAAGCGTTGTTAAGAGATGAAACTATTTGGAATTCAAAATTTAGTGCGGAGCTTGTATTGCAAGCTGTTGCCTATGCTGCAGAGAAGCACGAAGGGCAAAAGAGAAAATATTCGGGAATTCCTTACATTGCTCATCCTATTTCAGTGATCTTAATTTTACTGGAAGAAGGGAATGTGAAGGATCACTTTATTCTCGCTGCTGCCGCACTTCACGATACACTCGAAGATACAGATGCCATTGGTGAAGAAATCTCTTACCTCTTTTCAGAAAAGGTGAAGGGGCTTGTGGAAGAATTGACCAACGATCCCAACCTCACCTCTGAAAAAAAGCATCTGTGGCAAATTGAGCATGCTCTTAAGATGTCCCCCGAAGCTAAACAGATTAAAATAGCTGATCGGATTAGCAACTTACGATCTTACAATGAGCAAGAGTTCCCAGAAGGGAGTCAGCAAGAGGATCATAAAAAAACCTACTTTATCGCATCAGTCGGTTTGAGCAAAGCTCTCTCTGGGTTCAATGAAAACCTCGATATCGCTTTGCAGGAAACGATTTACGAATACCTTAAATAAGAGATCCGATCTCGGAGATTTTCTTCCGAAGGTCGTGATTTCTTGCAGAAAGGTCTACCATAGGTAGGTCGTGTTTGAGACCCGTCTTTTTATAGTGAGCCATAGCCACTTTGATCGATTGAATTCCCTTAATGGAGCCGGTTTCTCCTTTAAAGAATTTTGAGACCCACTCAGCCCCTTCTCCAACTGTTTCGACGAGAACATCGCTCAACGACTCGACAAAAGGATGGACCCAATTTGAAAGGGTTTCGCCAAGCATAACCACTTTATCCTTATGGTAGTGACTATTTTTTGGTGCTAAAGTGATCACAGGGATCTCGTTGATTTTTGCCCACATCATTTCGGCTCCCACCCCCAATCCACGCCGCTCTCTTGCATCGACAAAGACAATATCGGCACAAAATACCTGCGCCATATCGCGCCCAAAGACAGCTTTTTGATCAGTAAGATCATCTGTACGTAAGGCAGGGTTCAGAAATGAAATTTGGACAGGAAAAAGAGCCTCTTGGATGACTTGACAATCGTGATCAGTCCAATAGACGGTGCTCTTGTTCTCATGGTTTTTCTGAATATTTCCAGCAAGATAGATTGAAAGATAATTCACTAAACATCTCCTTTTTTTAAGCTCTCTACCCAAAGATCGATCTCTTTTTGTGATCGAAGGATCACCACCTTTAAAGAGGGATAGATCTTCTCTTCTATAATCTTTGAATATATCGGAACACGACTCCAATGAGTTTTGAAAATCCACAGGAAAATTGAATACTTGGTGAAAAATTGTCGCCAAAAGGTCTCAAAGTTCCCCCCAGCGATCGGCTCTTTACGAAAAATAAGTCTCATGGTTCTTTTAAAAATTCTCCAAAAGACAACGGGGAAGGGGAGCCTTAGCCAAACAAGATGAGTTGCTTGGCTCCAAACAACCCTCTGTGTGATCGAATAATTTCCACATGCGACCCAACGGGTACGACTACAAGCTAAAGAGACATCTTCCACAAAGGCTTTATCGTCTTTTTTTACCCAATTAGGCATCCAAGCATAACCATCGAGCTCAATATGGTCGCATTGCAAAATTTCACTAATCTGTTTTGCTAAAGTCGATTTACCAGAGCCGCTCGTCCCGACTATAGCGATTCGATAGTTTTGACCGGTCATTGTCTTTGAAGGATTTTAGCTTCGACGGCAGCAAAAAATGGACCCGATTCATTCTTTACCAACTCCGCAGAAATGCTCCCTGTGATAAAAGTCTCTAAACTTTTCCACTCTTTCAAGTCCGAGCTGAATAAAAGAGAGCCCTCATATGAACGAACATAGAGATCTTTTTTGACTTCCAGCATAAGCTTGGCATCATCTCCGACCAAATCGAAAAAATCGCCATTGATTTTTGGTTTAAGGGGGATATTCACCCCTTTGGGAAAATGGATTGCTAAGTTTTGCAGTTTTCCTTCCATGATATTGAGAAGTTCTTCGGCTCTTGCATCACGAATATCGACGAAATCAATCAAAAGCATCGAATCTTGATCAAGGGTTGATTGCAACGGCTGATCAGCAGAAAGAGCTGAGCTTACAAGTAAAGAGAGGCAACCAATACAAATTTTTTTTAGCACAAATACCCCCAGGTTAGGAGGAGTAGGTTACCTCATTCTCCTAAGTTTTTGCAAGAAAAGAAGGAAGTCTGCTAGGCTGTTTGCACTTAGCTAGGAGGGGGAAATGTCTTATACAGTTTCTGAAACCATAACAGAAGGATTCGTTGAAGAACTCAAAGTGGCTGCTGTCTATGTCGAATGTAACGGAAAATTTTTGTTTCTACGACGAGCTACCCCACCTCATTTTGCCGGTGAATGGTGCGTTCCCGGAGGAAAAGTAGAGCCAGGCGAAGAGATCCTCTTTGGTGCTATGCGAGAATTAGAAGAAGAGACGGGGATTAAGGTAGCTCTTCATACAATCAAGTACTTAAAGCCGCTATACATGAAAACCAAATATGGCTCCTTTGGTTTCTATATCCATTATATCTCTCTGAATGAAATGCCCGAAGTGATCCTCTCTAATGAGCATGATCAATACGTTTGGGTTGATGACGAGGCTGTATTGGAGCTTGATATTATGCTTGCTGGAGTAGAGCCGTTCTTACAAGTTCAACGGTACCTTAAGTCAAAAAGAAGACCCAAGGCGACCATCAGCTCATACCTAATGCTAAGAGACGGCAATATGATCTGCCTCGGATTGAGACAAAACACCGGCTACAAAGATGGCTACCTGGGCCTTGTATCAGGACACGTTGAAGAAGGGGAAAGCGCCTCTTTTGCGATGATCCGAGAAGCCGAGGAAGAGGTAGGGATCACGATCGAACCACAAGATTTGAAGTGCGTTCACATCATGCATAGGAAGTCGGATGATAGACTCAATATAGACATTTTTTTCGAGTGCCATCGCTATTCAGGGACCGTGACAAATCTCGAGCCCCTTAAGTGCGGGGGATGGGACTTTTTTGATCTTAACCACCTGCCAGAGAACATAGTCAATTATATTCAATTTGCGGTAGAAAAGACTAAGGACGGGGTCTTCTATTCAGAAGTTGGATTTACTGTGGACAGGTTAAAATAATTTTTATATATTGAAAATTTCAGAGTTTAACTGATATAATCGCCCGCATGAAAAGAGATACTATTACAAAGACTCCTTCATTTTCTTCTTGGTGGCGCTAGTACCTAGGTCCCCATCTGGCACTTTGATGCCCATTTTATTCACAAAAAATTAGACCAAAACAACATAAGGATAAATCTCAGATTCTGAGGTGAATTATGGATTTTTTTATAAATTTATCACTTTCTAATAATACTGCCACTAGATGGCGCTTCTATTGGCGTAGCTCACGCTAATCTATAACTAGTAACTCAAAAAAACATAAATAAAAGGATATATTATGGCTTCGGCACTTTGTGCAGCAGCAGACTCGTGTCTGCTTGCAAATACGTTATTATCAGATGAACTTGTTCATCGCATCGAAGATAGGAACATCGATAACCCTGCAACCGTTTTGGCTCTTGTTGAATTAATAGCTAATTTAGCGGTCGATACGTTTAAATGCTTTTCAAAGGAGAGGTTTAAAGAGTTTGACTCAAACCCTGCTGATGAAGCTTGTCAGAGCCGGGTTGCGATCCTGGTCTATTTTTCAACGCTACCTGTATTAAATCAGTTAGCCGAATTAGAAAAAACCTGCCAAAAGATCAAAAAGCAGGTGAATGATAGAAGTAGTCAGAAGAGTTTACCTCGAGAGGGGTGTGCTGCTTTTTTCAAAAGTGTGCTTAGAGAATTGAGGATATCTAGAGAAGTCGAATTTTTGCTCCACGCCCGTTTATTAACAGTCACCTGTATTCGAGACACAGATGCAGAGGGTGTACGAAAGGTCTACAGCACCATTTCTAATCTCGAAAAAATCACTAAGAAGATAGGTTCTATCGACTCTTCAATTAGGCAATGCCTATTTAATCAGAGTCAAGTTACCCATTCTAAGCACTCAATTCAATACATGCATTTTTTAGCCAAGGATGAGTTAGCCAAAAGGATGAGTAGGGAGGAGCAAATTTTCCGGCCCCAATTGTCAAATGGGTATGAACCAAAGCACTTTAGCTGTCACTATTTTGAAGTGGTGACCATGCTCGATCAAGTTGAGGAGAAAGGGGTTCTTATTGCTCTTAAATCGATTATGAGGGGAGCAGTACCCTTTGCCTTTTTTGAAGAGGGGAGGCTACTTCAAGAACGACCGAGTGGTGATAGAATGGTCTTAGTCGTCGAAGGGACTTTAAAAGGGACTCCCGAGCAAATTTGTGGAGAGGTAGCAAGAACCTCAATTAGGGAAGTCATTCTTGCCGATGTGGCCAAGGGTCCTCCATTTGACGATAAGTCAACATTGGATGATCTCAAAATCCCCGAAGCAAGAAGAGTCATTGAAGGGGAAAGGAGAAGAGCTCTCATGACCACCTTCGATCTCGTCCACACCTACCTAAACCTAGTTAAATATGAGGACAAATGAAAAAAATACCAACCTTAATTTTTGCCAGAATGTGTCAATTCTTTGCCCAATACGGGGTGAGGACTTTGATGGTGCTCTATCTGATTGAGAGTCTTAAAAAAGGGGATACCCAAGCGTTAACCCTAAATGTAATTTTTGTGACTCTATTTGAAGTAGGATCTACTTTTGGCGGAATGATTGCCGATCGTCTCCTCGGGTTTAAGCGTACCCTCCTTCTTGGAGGGGTGCTTCTAACCTTAGGGTTCTCTTCATTGATCTTGTCACAACATTTGATTCTCTCTTTTGGACTAATGATATTGGGGGGAAATCTCTTCTCCTCTAACGTTCCAGCCTTAATCGGAAGAGAGACGGCTTATGATGAAAAAAGGCAGAAGAAAGTATTTATCCACATGTATGCTTTGCAAAATTTAGGAGCTCTTGCGGCGATACCTCTTCTTAGCTTTTTAAAGGAATTTTATGGATATACCCCTCCTTTCTTGGTTGCAGGTGCCGCGATGACCATTTGCGTCATTGCTCTAAGTTTCATCAAAATTGAGAAAAAAATCCACCCCCAGAAAGGGACCTGGAAAGCTGTCTTAGGATTGTTATCGATGCCCTTGATGGCCTTTTTATTCATGCAAAATCAACAATTAGCCACAATAGGGCTGATTGCTTTGGGGATTGTGTTGGCTCTGATCTTTTTGATAAAGGTCTTTACTCCCGGGATGATACTGGCCGAAAAGAGAGGATCACTACTAGTCGCACTTTTTGCGATTGTCATCTTTTTTGCGGTAGAAGATCAAACTCTTTCGTCGTTTATACTATTTGCAGAGAGGGTGTGTCATCGGGACGTTTTTGGTGTGACTATACCTGCTGCCATGGTCGCCATGATGAACCCCATCGTCATAGGCCTCTTTTCCCCCTTGATCGCAAGATCAAAGAAGAGAATTGTTTTCCCTTTTGTCATATCGGGTTTGGGGCTTTTGGCGCTGTCGCTAACAGCAAGCACCTCGATCGTTCCACTTTTAATGGTCGTCGCAGTAATTTCTCTTTCAGAGCTGTACGTTGGCCCGTTAGTTTACCAATGTGCTGCCGATTCTGCCCACGAAGGGAAGCGGGGTGAGGTGATGGGGGTGGTCCCGATCGCCTTTTCTCTCGCCTTCATCCTTTCGGGATTCTTAAGTAGGCTAGTTATAGCAGGTGAAGGGGTTTCTCAAGTGACCGCCTTTACTGGGGGATTTCAAAAAATGAGCATACTTTTACTGATTGCAAGTGTTGGACTTGTAATCATGCAAAGAAGAAAAAGGGAGTTTTTTAGCCGCATAAAAGAATAATTTTAGATATTGACATACTCTAAAAATTGCCTTAGCATTGATACGCTCGTAGCTTAAAGGTGTCCAATGGAGATAGGTTTGACAGCGGCTTTGTATGGAACGGTCATACCTTTGATGAGGGCAACGCCATTAATACCCTATTTTGGGGAAGAAGGGCTAGAAGAAGATCAACAGATTGTCAATGACCTAAGAGGGCGCATGGGGATTTCAAAAGAAGTCCAAGTACGCAGAACGCCCGTCAAAGGGATTTTTGAATATGCAGCCTTTGGGGCATTTCTTCTCCCTTTTACGCAATCTTTTTTAATTCCTCAGCGTTCAGAAGATTGGCCGTTAGAGGAAGGGGCAAAATTTTTTATTTACGCTCATGAAATTGCCCACCTTGAGAGAAACGATGTATTAAAAACTACATTAATTTTGACAATTACATTCGTTGTTGTAGCGATTCTTTTTTCTTTAGTGGTTTTGATTGATATGGCTCTTACTCTTGGATTAATAGCTGGGATTGTCGCAATGATTATCTATTCACGATATTCGGAAAAAAAGGCCGATCTTCGCGCTTGTGAGGTAGCAACTGATGATGAGATTATTGAAGGGGCGCTGTTTTTTGAGCAGATGAGGGTAGAAAAGTTAGACTCCTATAGAGAGTGTAAACGACTTGGACTTTTGATTGCGGTGTTAATGAGTGAGAATGGAGATGATCCCTATGATTTATTCCACCCGTCATTATCTGAAAGAGTTACTTACATCCGGAATACAATTAGGGATCCAAGAAAAAAATATGAATTTGATCATAGGCGTGAAGAGCTTTATCAGAGAACATTTCCACTTCTTGAGGTGATTTAATGGAATTGGTCGCGGTAGGACTTGCTATCGAAACTGGGTTCGTAGGATGGTTTTTTGGAAGAAATCCCACAGAAGCCCAGCCTGTGAAAGATCAACGAATCGTTCAATTGTTCGAACAGATGAAATTTCGCATGGGAATGGATCAAGAATCTATTTATCTTAGAGAGACGGACAATCTTACTACAGCCTATGCCACAGGGCTTATCTGTTGTGGATTATCAGGTCAAGTGACTTTTTCAAAAAAATGGATTGAAGGGAAAAGTGACGCTGAAATTTCGGCAGTATTTGCTCATGAACTGTCTCATCTAAAACATTACGATGTGATTCGGTTTAATCTGGTTTTATTTACAACTCAATTAGTTATAGCTGTGGCTCTCTCTGTTCTTTTTTCAATCTCTCTTCCAGTTTGTCTTATGTTAGGTTTTGTGGCGGGGTACCTGATGACTTTTCTTGGATTTTCTCATTACATGGAATTTCATGCAGAAGAGGAGACCGCAAAAGTGCTCGATAATGCCGAACTGCTACATTATATCAACTACCATGGGGGAGGATTGGAAGATCACTCTAATTGGTCTCATCCGAATTCGATTCGAGTGGTCAAGATGCTTCGTCAAGAGCTTAATTCACGAGCTGTATAGGGGCTCTTATTTTATGCATAATATTGTAGATGGTTAGAACGATGATGAGCGGGTAGGCAATCATGATCGGGTAGTGAATCGCGCTCATAATTCCATCAAATCCAATTGGGGCAATCAGGGCTGTGATCACAAGTTGCACTATGATCAGAGTCTTATAGGAGAATTGTTTCTGAGATATTTGTTTAGAGAAAATGTCAGCAATTGTCATGACAAGGCTAATGATCGTCGTAAAGCAGGCGAGAATGATCGCAAGGTTTGCGACAAGACCCATTTTAGTGCCTAGAGCTGTATTTGCTAGATGTGACATCATTTGAGCAGGGGGGACATCTTCCAAATTGTCTGCATAAACGGCGGCTGCATGTGTCAATCCCCAGTAGATTAACGCAAGAAAGAGACAACCTAGGATCCCTGATTTGAAGGTTGTAGAGAAAATTGTTTTTGGAGACTTATCGTTTGAATGTAGTTGAATCATCGTCCAAATACCAGCTGAAAAATAGATTGAGGCGATCAGATCCATGGTAGCGTAACCTGTTGAAATGCCTCCTAAAAAGGCTTTTCCTTGAGACATTGTAGGATCGATAGCCGCAGCAGTTGGGGAGAAAAGGCTCTCGCAACTGATCATCAAAAGAGATCCGATCAAAATGGGGGACAGCACGTAGCCCAGCACAGGTAATAAAAAGGTTCTCCTAAAGCAAAATAGGAGTCCTAAAAAACAAAGTAAGAGAGAAAAAACCCACAACGGAAACGAAGGAAAGAGAGGCAAAACAGCTGCATGGGCGACGATTACGCATCTTGGTAAAACAGCGAATGGTCCTAATAGGCCTAAGGTGACAAAGATTAGAAGCGGCCCGCCGATCTTTCCGGCCCTGCCAAAAAATTCGATACATTGCCCACGATACAAAGTCCCGCCGATTAAACCCAGGAGAGGTCCTCCGATCCCGGTAACTAAAAGACCTAAGAACGCCCAACCAAAGTAGTCACCCGTTTGCCTGCCTAAAACCAATGGAAAAATGGCATTCCCTGCTCCAAAAAACATGGAGAAAATTGCAATTGCCATAGAAAGTGTGGTTTTTTGGAAAAAAGCACCCATTCTAAGATTATTCACAGGAGCAACCGCAGCTACCATTAGAACACGGCATCAAAGGACTGCAAATCTCAATCAAGATTCCGTTAGGATCTCTGACATAAGCATCACGTTGTCCCCAAGGTTTATTGGTAGGCTTTGCAACAGAAACCGCTCCCTCTTTAAGGGCGATTGCGTAAGCTTCATCTACATCGTCAACAGAAAGGGCGATTTCGAATGCAAAAGGGAGTTTACTCCCATCGAATTCGACCACCTCTTTTCCCATATTTTCCTTGGCAAACTCAAGATCAACAAAGCTTAATGCCGTCATCCCCGTTTCCATTTGCGCATAGACACCACTTTCATCAATGAAAGCTGTCTTTAGACCGAAGGCTCTTTCAAAAAAGTCCAACGTCTCTCTTAGATCTTTTACATAGAAAAGAATATTACTTAAAGTTACCATCGCAAAATTTTAACAAAATCTTCTATTTTTGAAAACAGTTTTGATAAAAGTGTTCATTAATCAAGATTTGTAACAATCACCACCAAAATTCTGTTTATAAGATTTATTAGACATATTTTAAAAAGATTATATAGGGCAGTAGGCATTTAGAAATGGTGTCAAATTCCTTAATTTTAAAAACGGTTTGGGGTATAATCTCCTATCGCATGGGGGTGCAAGATGGTAGGATCAATTAAAGTTTATTCAAATTCAAATGAGTTAGAGTCACTTTATAGTAAAACTTTTTTAGATAAGAGAGAATTTTTAAAGGCAGCGAAACTTTGCCTTGAATATCAAAGAACGACTATTGAAGAAGATCGATGGAGTCTTATCCGACCAGGCGATATGGAGGATAATGGACATTTTTATTTCCCCACCCTATTTATCCTTGTATTGAAAACAGACAACCTATTTTTTAAGAGTATCCTTTTTATCCCAGCGGTTGTGCTCGATTTATTCACCTTACCAATAAGGTGTATTGTTTACCTTTGCTCTACTGAAGAGAGTCACGCCTTTGCTAGGATGTTAATTGCTCAAGGTGTTGATCGAGAGAAGGTTATTAGTAAGGATCTCAAGATATCTATTAAAACACCGAATAAAACCTTAGTTCGCTTATTGATTGATCCTGCTGGATTGGAGAGACCGACTGTTAATGGGAAAAAATTCAAAGATGCTGTGGTCTGCAACATAAATGTTGTCGAATGCGACTGGGCGTGGAATGAGGCTAGATATAGAGCGGAAGATGTCGAACGTTATTTTAAGACAATTTTATAAAGAGGGGGAACAGCCCGAAATAATCATTCTTAGCCAAGGTAGGGGTGATTATGATGACACGGGTGCGGGTAAGCTAGAGATTCCTGACGAGGTTTTACTTTTTTAGCCGCTTCGCATAAGAACATCCCCCTGCCACACCCCATGTCCAAGATTTCCTCATCTCCTTTTAGATCTAATTCTGAGATGAGCCTATGTAAATGTCTGGGCTTTAATAGATAAGACGAGTAGACCATCCAAAGGGCCGTAGCGAAAAAGGTTAAGTTGGTTGGCAATAGACAGGGAAAGATCAACAAAAAGAAGAGGGGGCGTTCGATCTCCAGAAACAACCATGCCAGAATCGCTGTAGCAAGATCAAAAAGGAAGAGGTTTCGTACTACAGGGGGAGCGCCAAGTCCGAAATGGGCCCTTTTCAGGGATTGTTTGAGAGTTGGCATAGGTGGTTAAAGGTAAACCATCTCCCCATTTTATTCAAAAGGGGGGGCATATCGCTCCTCAAATCTATTGTAATGCCTTATTTTATAATTCAAAATTAATATTTATTATGTTATAATTGATCTTTATTAATAATAAAAGGATGTTAATTATGGATAAATTATATGCTGCTGTTGAGGGTTTTACTGGGTATAAAACTGTTCCAAGGACAGAAATTAGAACCACTGTAGCCGGTCTTTTCGGAACATCTGAACCTGAAAAAGTCCAACAATTTGTACGAGAACAAGGTTTTGTCGGATCGTCAGAGACTTTAGTTGCGTATGAGGAGATTTCTCAATGGAGTCGAGCGGGTGGAGAAACTTATCAGGCTGTTTCCCGTATTCAGACTACTCGCGGGGTGAAGTATGTTGTCGGAAAATCCGTTACATCCAGTGATAATGAGAGGGGAAATAGCATGTTGAGCAGGAGAACAATCCTTCAAGAAGCTGGGGTGAGCATTCCTGAATTATTTCATACTGAAATGTCAAAAGATGGTCAAAGAGCGGTGACATTTTTTGAGCGGTTCTTTCCTGGTAAAGAGGATCTTCTTGATATAGTCGGATCAACAAAAAAATCATTACCAGAAGGTGCATTGAAAGAGATTGGCCGAACAGGCGCTATCCTTGATCAAAAAGGATTCCACCCTCTTAATTACATTAGAGAGTTTATTTTCGACAAAGACTCACAGCAAGTTTACATGGTCGATTTTGGATCTGACTTAGGTGGGCCCGGTGAAGAGCCTACGACTACATCCTTAAGAACAATAAAAGAGCAATTTAAAAAAAAACCAGACGAGATGAGAGTTGTTCTCGAAGCTTATCATGCGACTAAGCTTTAGTAAACTTAACAAATTGCACCTTGTATAAAATTATTCTTTGAGCAAAACTTGCGTCAAATGGACCAAGTTTTGTTTGAGGAATGTTCATGTTATCGATAGTTATTTTGGCAGCACTCATCAGTGCAACTTTAAGCGGCGAAGAATCAGGCGCTAAAAGTAAAGAAGAGTACCGTGTTTATAATGAAACAACTCCCCAGCACGTGAAAGATTTTTATAAGGCTAATCACACCTATCAGACAGTTGAATTTGTTCTAAAAAAAGAGAAAGAGTATCTGCCGCCAAGGCACAAACGAATGGGGATTTGGGAAGCGTTGCGTATTTTCGATACTCTCGTAGACGAAAGCGATCCCGATTTGGATCTTCCTCAACGATATCATTTATTTCAGACAGCTGAGGCCCTTCGTAAAGATGGCCACCCACGGTGGTTAATTTTGACCGGATTTATCCATGATCTGGGAAAGCTTTTAACTTCATTTGGGGAGCCTCAATGGGCTGTCGTGGGCGATACTTTTCCTGTTGGGTGCGCTTATTCCGATGCAAATGTTTTCCCTGAATATTTTGATGCAAATCCTGATCGGCAAATTTCCTCATATCAAACTAAGTGCGGAATTTATCTAGAGGGTTGTGGTTTAGATCGTCTCCATATGTCGTGGGGGCATGATGAATATCTCTACCACGTTGTGAAGAACTATCTTCCCGCTGAAGCATGCTACATTATTCGTTACCACTCGTTTTATCCTGCACATTTACATGGGGCTTACCAACACCTAATGAATGAAACGGATAAAAAGATGCTTCCTTGGCTGGAACTGTTCCGGGGGTATGATCTCTATTCAAAAACAGAGGAGAAACTCGATCTAGACGCTCTCATGCCTTATTACGAAGAGCTAATTTCTGAGTTTTTCCCCTCCGAGCTTGACTGGTGAACATGCACTTGAGCGGAATGCATTTAGCATGCCGCTCCTGCGTTATTTCCACAGTGAGAATTTTTTGGTCAATTCTGTGACCTTGTCAATATCTCCAAACAATACAATTCCAAAATAGATGAGCTCTTGGCTGAGAGTATTTCGTGTTCTCTCAATTTGTTCTTGATAACCACCGTCAGTCATAGTCTCGGTAAAGTCGACAAAGTCGATCCCTGCGGCAATGGCGGCTTCTCGAAGACTACGAATTTTATTCGAGTTTGCCTTGAGGATAATAAAGGGCATTTCGGAAATGTATGGATGTAGTCCTCCACCTGCGTCAATGTACTTACTCAATCGTAGAGATTCTGGACCAATGGCTGAGCCTAGTCCAATGCACATGTGGCCGAGCGCGTTGAATACTTTACCCGGTTCTACTTTTTCATTCATAACCGCGACGAGTTTTTTTGTAAAATTTGACATATTAAGCTCCAATATTTTCTAACAATTGGTTTGTGGCGCGATAGGTGCAGACAAAGATTCCAACGCCTAGAGCTCTTGGCTTCCAGCCCTGCATCAAAACACGAGCGCATTTAGTTGCTTTTTCTAGGCCTGTATCGGTGCTCGAGACCTTTGCAAGATCGACAATACTTAGTTGTCTTTGCCATAAGGTAAATGCAGTGTCAACAGGTTGGCAAAAAAGCCCCCCAAAGTATCCACTTATAAATGCTGTGAAATACAAAAGAGGTTCGAGATCTCCTACCATCGCTTCGAGGGGATCTAAAACTCGCAACGAGTAGAGAAAGGCGGCTTCTCTTACGGCAAGAGCGCCTACTTGTGGTACTGTTAATCTTTTTACTGCAAGCGCGGCTACTTGAAGAAAGGTGTCATTTGCTTTCTTCATGGTTAACAGGTTGTAAAAAGCCAAAACAGGTGAAGTAACTGCCCCTGTCAGAAATGAGCTTACCCCGGGAAATAAGAGGGGGGAGCTCTTCTTATCGAAATAGGGGGTCATCCTCTTTTCTAGCTCTTTTTGGATAAAGAGCTGACTTCCGACGATTGCTGCGATCGCAGGAAAGCCTTCAAAGAGACCTCGACTGATAGCTTTTCCAAAAGTAAACGTTGGAGTGGGAGCTCCTGTTTGTTGGGCCGATTTTTTTACAAAAAATGTATAACAAGGAACAACAGCAAGACCTGCTGCTGCCGATTCTTTTAATGCTGGGTATAATGTATCCATGGTTTCCTCCTTTAGGTGCACATTCAACGGAAATTAATAATGACATGAAAATAAAAAAGAGTACCTGCGCGCTACCGCAGAATGACGAAAACCTGAAGGAGGATGTTAAGCTCCTTTTTCATGGTTGACATCTTAACAAAATCTAAACATCTTAGGCAAGTAAAACTTTTTTTAATTTTTCTCCGACCCCTTTTAGACGTTCTTCAGTTTCATTTGAAAAGACAAGTCTTAAATAATCGGCAGCTTGATCTCCCCAGCCAAACATTGGTGTTGCTGCGATTTTAGCCTCTTTAAGAAGTTTTTCCGCAGCAATTTTGGGGCATAAGCCGAGCTTTCTTGTGTTGAGGAGCATTGACCATCCTCCATGAGGAGGGATGACAGGAAGACCTTTGAGTTCTTCGAGAAGCACATTTCTTCTCCTTTCCCAAATCGAAACAGCTTGCTTAACATCGTCTGCTCTGAAGGCGGCCGTGACTCCAGGCATACCAATCCCTACTTGACACACAACATTCGAGATGCTGACAAGACCTATGTCTTTGATTAATTGAGCGGGAGCAACGACCCAACCGACTCGCCACCCAATCATTCGAAATTCTTTTGAGGCGGTTCCAATGATGATTGTTTTGTCTCGCATCCCTTCAAATGATGCGGGATGGATTACTTTAAGACCGTCATAAAGGATCCGTTCCATGGCAGCATCATGGATAAGCCATGCACCGCTAGCTTTGCAAAGTTCGCAAACGGCTTCCCACTCTTCTTGATTCATCACGTGGCCTGTGGGCATGGAGCAATTAACCATGAAGATGATTTTGGTTTTGGGGGAAACTGCTTCTTTTAGTCGATGAAGATCCATGCACCAACCATTTTCTGAGGGGATGAGAGGAACAAATTTTGGCACACCTCCTGCAATGCGGATCCGGTTAATGATTCCAGCATAAGTTGGATCGGGGACGACCACTTCATCGCCTGGTTCAAGAAGAGCCAGTAAAGTTGATAAAATTCCGCTACAACCACCTGCTGTGACGATGCATTCACTTTGCCAATCGTAATGTTGTCCGCTAAGGTGATGAATATGTTTGCAAATCTCTTTTCGTAGATCGTTTTGTCCTAGGAAAGGGAGATAGCTGTTGTTTTCGTCTTTATTGACACCATTGATTGTGGCTTGAATCGCCTCTTTTGGAGGCGGGACATCGGTGTCGAGGTTTTCTAGGCGCAATACTTCGGGGTCATTGGCCAAATCGGCTAATTGCCCCATTCTGTCTACCCCGATCCCGGGGACGTCTTTGAGTCTGGAAACCATTCTATTCTCCTCGATTCTTAGTCAATTTGTATAAATTTTGACAAAAAGTCTAATTTATGGCAAGATATATAGTATATGAATGAATGGAAACACTATATACCTCTTTTAGAGGCGATTGTTGAACTGTTTACCCCTCTCGTGGAGGTGGCGGTTCATGACCTTAAAAAGGGGGAGCTCGTCGCCCTTTACCACAATCTTTCCCAAAGGAAGGTGGGAGACCCATCACCATTAAAGCTATTTGGGATCGAGACCAAAGATTTCCCTGACCGTTTTCCCCCTTATATTAAGGAAAATTGGGATGGTAGGATTTTAAAATGTACCACGGTCACAATACGCGATAGTAAAAAAAGGCCTACCCATTTGATTTGCATCAATGTCGATATCAGCTTTGCGACTCAGGCCGAGAAGATTCTTTCGGCCTTTCTTACGACAAAAAGGGAAGCTGAAAATCCGATTGAAACCTATACGGTTAAGTCAGATGAGCAAATGTCGGAGTTGGTCGATCAATATCTGAACAATGAAAAGCTTGCCCTTTCTCAACTTGGTCGAAAGGAGAAGAAAAAACTAGTTTGGTATTTGTATGAAAAAGGGGCCTTTAATTTGAAAAATGCGGCTAACTTTGTCTCGAATAAGTTAAATCTTTCACGAGCGACTATTTATAATTATCTAAAAGAAGGGGAATAGGCATGGATAGGATTAAGAGTAAGATTGTCGAATTTAAAGAGTCGACCAGAACTTCTGAAGAGGCAGCTCAAGCAATTGGATGTCAGGTGGCTCAAATAGCAAAGACCTTAATTTTTCGGACAAAGACTACTCATCGTCCCGTCTGTGTCATTGCAAGCGGTGTCAATCGTGTGAATGAAAAAAGGATCAAAGAGATTGTCGGTGAAGCGATTGAACGAGCCGATGCCGATTTTGTCCGAAAGCATACGGGATTTGCAATTGGGGGAGTCACCCCGATTGAATACCCATTTGAGATCCCGACGATTATCGACGAAGATCTTTTTCAATATGACGAGATTTGGGCTGCTGCGGGTACCCCTCATTCAGTATTTAGCCTGACTCCTGAGGAGCTTGTTAAGCTGTCGAAGGGGCGGAAAGAATGTGTTTTGGCTCCGAAGGGAGATCTTTAAGAGCTTCAGTGAGAAAATGAGGATTGATCTCAATCTCATGAAGTTTGTCGATGTCATGCCATTTAAAGATATTGGCTTTGCCATTGGTATTGAATAGATCTTCTCGTACTCCCAACGGTTCTGAAAGAATCGGAGAATCGGGGGCAACGTGACAAAGGTAGATGAAGTGGAGCTCGTGGCACATTTGATTGTGGTGTTTGGAAAAGTAAATATGTTCAGCAATCCACAGGAGCCGAGCGTCAATCGGTTTGACATGGAGCTCTTCTGCGACTTCCCGCACGGCAGCGGCCTTTGAGGGTTCCATTAATTGAGTTCTGCCACCAGCAGGAAACCAAAAATCAAGCCCCTCTTCAGTGATCAGCAAGACCCGGTTTTCATGAATAATGACTCCAGCGCTTCTATAGAGAAATCGACCGTTTTCAGTTTTAAAAGAAATGTCAGACATATTTACTCCCTAATGAGTAGTTTCTGGAAAATTTGAATGCACGATGAGGTCTGATTTGAGAAGAACGCATGGTCGATGGCTTCGACGATCGGGATCGCCTTCTCAACCAATTTAGCCCCTTTGGCGGTGATGAGGGGAAACTTAGCTTTTTCGTTCCCTTTTTTTTGGACTCTTTTGATCAGTTCTTTCTTTTCCAATGCGCGTAATACCTGTGAGGTCATGTTAATATCAGTTGCACATTGGCGGGCTAATTCTGCTTGAGTTACCATGTTCCCTCCACGAGTTAACCATCCCACGCTAGCCAGCAGGACGAACTGGGGATGGGTTAAATCGATCTCTGCGAGAGCCGATTCAATTTGACGGCGCCACTCGGAGCTCACTTGCCAAAGTAAAAAACCAGGGCTTTCATCAGGTCCTTTAAATCTTGTCGTCGTCTTCCAGGCAATTTTACTCAATGGCTAGGACCCTTCCGCTTTGCGTATCATAGAGGCCATCTCTCTGGCCAAATTCTTCTTCATCTCTCTTCCGATGAGATAGGAGAATAATAGAGCAAGAACCCCTTTCATTTCAATCTTGGTTGTGACGATAGTTTTGCCGTGGGTTTGACTTAGGGTATGGGTGAAAATAATTCGCGCGAGGGGTAATTTTGCTTCATCGATAAAGATTTTAAAAGGCTCTACATAGGTGAGTTCAGTTTTGACTTCGCCAGCTCCTTTTGGTTTTACCATTCCCTTTGTCCCTGTAGCAAAAGGGCCGAAAATGGTGCTCTTTTCGATCCCATGATCCCAGGTGTGCCAGTTATCGACATCGGCCCAAACCTTCCAGACCGCTTCTGGGGGAGCTTTTGTTTCAAGAGAGTGTTTAACGATCAACATAGATTCCTCCTATTTAATATGTACGTATATTATATGTATGCATGCAAAATATCAAGATACAAAAACCATCGCTTCCAATAATATTTAGGCCATGAAATCTGATTCCAAAGTTGAGATCGTAAGATAGCATAACGATGTATAATATATTTTTTAAAACTCTTGATTTACAGGCTATTATATCTTTGTTATAATGTCCTAATAAAAATGGAGAGTTATTATGTTAAGTGGGATTTCAATAGATTATTCATTGCCTCACTCCTCTTTTTCGATTTTGTGTGTCGATGCAAATGTCCGCCTTGGAATGCGCCATATCGAATTTGCTCTCTTTGAGGTTTCTCTTAGCCTATGTAAAAGAGTTGCTGAGTTTGCTTTAGGTTTTTTTATGTGCATCCCCTTTATAGGGCACCTCATGGCGTTAATCGATTATCAGCTAAATGCAACAGTAGTAATATCTGATAATGATCCTCCTCTATCTAGTTCTAAAGATAGTTTGCAGATTGTACCAGACTTAAATGAACCTATATCTTTTTCTTCAACTGTTTTAGCACAACCGTCGATGATTTTGCTCTCAAAACACTTAGAAAATCCATCTGCAGATTCAGTAAAAGCAACTGATCCCATAGTTCATTCGCTACCCTCTGCACTTCATAGAGATATTGAAGAGTTTTTCCAGTTCCTTAAGCCGCTAGAACGATTAGAGGCTCTGCAATATTATGATCATCCTTTACAAGGCGAAATACTATCATGTATCAATGAGGGAGACTGGGAAGGATTAGCGGCTTGCTATCAAAGGAACCAGGGGCAATATCCTTTCCACAAAATTTTAGATGCAATATTCCTTCAAGGGAAAAATAATTGTATTGATGATTTAGTCACTGCTTATATGGCCATTGCTAATAGTGAGTGTGGTAATGACGGACTTTGCAAAATGATTCCCTATCAAAAAGCTATACAATCTCAAGAATGGAGCGAGCTGGATAAAAGAATGGCGAGTGTAGCTGGTGTTGCCCAAAATCAATGCTACTTCTTTGAAGTGAATTTAGAGAAGATGAGTGAGGGGCAGCGCAGCTTAGTTGTTCGCACATTCTTTAGTCGTAATCCTGATAGAAAGAGTTATTCGGTCGGTGGATTTACTCATAAAACAGGGGACGATAAATTTCTACTGGCCTCCGCTTCGTTAGCAAGAAATGATACTCTTTTAAAGGGATCGTTATTAAGATTCGTTTACAAAATGCCCAGACGTTCCATTGTTTGTAGGTATTTGTTAGAAAAAGGGGAGCATATAGTAAGTTTATTTCATCCTGAAGATGAGGTTAATCTAACTGTTCATGGACAACCTCTTAAGGGACTATTGAGTTGGATACATGATGGAACTCACGCATGGATACGTACCGATGCAAAACTATTAGAAAAAAAAGAGTTACTTACAGCAGGATTAGCTATAGCTGGATTATTAAAAGAGCAGCCCCGTTATTCGAGTGAGAGTGCTATTTTAAGCAAAGGAGAAATATATAGATATCCAGCAGAGGAAGCGACTGAAGATGATTTAGTGAGATTTTTCTTAGAAGAGATGTTACAGCGCATCATTGACGGGGAAAATGTAGAACGGGGGACAACAGTTATCGAACAGTTAGACGACGTTCTTAGTGCAGCTTTGCACAATAATGTTAGTGGCTTGAAACGTGTAGCAGGCCATTTTTTTGCTCGTTTTGACAAGACTGGCTATCCTCTTACCAGACCGAAATATACCTATATATGAAGTAAAGAGGAGACGAGCAATCCCTTAGAATCATTTTTTGAGCCTACATAAATCTGAAAATACAAAAACCAGGCTTTATGATAGACTGTGGTACGTGAAAACTGAAGTCATAACCTCCATTAAGGACGAAAGAGTCGTCTTTGCCAGGTCTCTTCAAAAAAAAAGTGAGAGGATTCGAACGCGCTCGTTTCTTGTTGAGGGAAAGGAGGCGATAGAGTGGGTCATGAAGAGCCCATGTGAACTTCGGTATATGTTTGCCCATGATAAAGAATCTTTAGAAACGTGGTCTGTTCCCATTCTTCGATGTTCCGAGGGGATCATGAAAAAAATTTCTACAGCAAGCCACCTGATCCCTTTTATAGGGATTGCCAGGTTGCCTGAAGAGGTTCGTGATCAAAGTGATATCGTGGCTGTTTTTGATGGGGTACAAGACTTTGGAAATATCGGAACGATTGTTCGAACGGCCCACGCCTTTGGCATTGATGACTTTGTTTCAACCACAGAGAATTTTGATTTGTTTCAAAGAAAAAGTGTCGATGCTTCAAGGGGATCTGTTTTTTCGAGCCGTCTTGAGAATTTCCCTGATGCTAAAAGTAGTGTAGCGGCTCTGAAGAAACGTGGGTATCAAATTGTGGTAACAGCTTTAGAGGGAAGTACGCTTCAATCATTGGCAAAATTAGCCCCACAGAAAACAGCGATCGTCTTTGGAAATGAGACCAATGGAGTTTCTAAAGAGATGCTTGAGCTCGCCGATTTGAGGATCCAAATTCCTATGGCCACCTCGATCGATTCGCTCAACGTTGGTGTCGCGGCGGGGATAACCCTTTATGAAATGAAATTGAAGGTGATCATGATGAAATTAAAAGAGAAAATTCAGGGATCGTTGGGGCGCAATCTTGGTTGTGCTCACATCTTTATCCGTGCGCTTTTCGATTCAAAATTGAAGGCTGTAAGTGATTTGACTGCCGATCAGGCGATATTGTTGATGGTTCTTGCCTGTGAAGATGAAGGGGACAAAGAAGAAATTGCAGCTCCTTTAATTGAAAAAGGGTATCTAACCGAAAAGGGCGATAAGGTGCAGATCACCGACAAGGGGCGTGAACTCCTCGGTCAAATCTGGAATGTCCAAGAAGCCACTGAGAATATTGCTTTGGCTGGATTTTCCCCTCAAGAGAAGAAAGAACTCTACCGTTTAATCGATAAGCTGGTCGCAAATCTCTCAAAGGTTGATTAGATGGTGTTTCAGTCCTTCCTGGTGCAATCGCATTAACTCTAACATGGTGAGGCCCAAGTTCTAGTGCTGCACATTTTGAAGGATGTTAATTCCGGCTTTAGAACATGCAATTAAAGCATTTCCCACTTCAGGTTTTAGGCTAAAAAAAGAAGAAATATTAATCACATTACCTGGAGCTTTACGTTTAAAGCGATACTTTTACCAATTCTTTTTGAAATTTTAAGGAAATGGTAGGTCGGGTATATTTTCCCAGTAGACAGTTTTAACATCTATCTTAATGACTGAATAATCAAAGTCTTGAGTTTTGGGAGAGAAGTTTTGCCAACCTATCTCTAAAATTAACCCCGTGTCTATGATACGAAAATGAAAAATTTCTGCATCATCATGATGCATTTTAAGGGGAGCGGAAAGGATCTCATCATCGACTTCTATTTTTGTTATCCCATTTAAATGAAGCTTTCCTTTTATTCTATTTTCCTTAGAAAGAGAGATAGGATCATTAAGATCCTCTGGATCTAGTTCGGCACTTTCCATGGAAACAGCTATTTCTGAAGTACTTTCTCCATATTGAATATCTATCAAAGAACCATCGTGAAAATACGATGTGTATTTAGATATTGTTAGTTTATCGATGATCGCGCTCATTCCTCTCTTAATCCCTTAAAATCATTATCTCCAATAAGATTTTCGGAAAGAATCTTTCCCTGCTCATTGTAGCGATAAGAATGGGTATAAAGAATTTCTCCTTCTGGAGAAATGCGATCAACATGTAGAAGACGTCCGTCCTCATGCAAATATCTCACAGACCCTAAGCGTCCAAGCGAAAGAGAATATTCATTACAGAAAAGCATGCCTGGTAAAATCCACAATAATCCATGACGCAATTTCATATCTCATCACCCGTTAGAAAGTTAAGAGAGTACAAAAATATTAAATATAGTTCAAAAAAAAATAGAGGTGTTGTTAAGTTGGGTTTTTCAATGAAAAGTTGAAAAAAAATGTAGCGCTGAATTGTTTCAATTCATAGTTTGAAAACAAAGGGGCGGCTATTTTCGTATGAAAAAAAGTTATCGACTGATCATTTATACACTTCTGGTTTTAGCTGCTCTAGTCCTTTTGGGATTGTTGGTTTGTCAGATTGATATGGCTGTCATGTCTCCAAAGGGGTTGATTGGTGTAAAGCAGCGCGATTTGCTTGTCTTTGCAACATTAATCATGCTCATTGTCGTCATCCCGGTCTTTGTCTTAATCTTTTTTGTGACTTGGCGCTATCAGGAAGGGAAACACAAAAATACTAAATATTCCCCCAATTGGGCTCATAGTACATTGGCTGAGATAGTTTGGTGGGGAGTTCCTTGTATCATCATCATCATTTTAGGGACGGTCAATTGGATCTGTTGTTACACCCTTGATCCTTATCGTCCTATCGTAAGTGACAAAAAGGCAATCACGATTCAGGTGGTGGCTCTCGATTGGAAGTGGCTCTTTATCTATCCCGATTACGACATCGCAACGGTCAATTTTATTCAATTCCCTAAAGATGTGCCGGTTCATTTCATCATTACCGCCGACGCTCCGATGAATTCGTTTTGGATCCCTGAATTGGGGGGGCAAATTTTTGCGATGCCGGGGATGAGGACAGAGCTCTATTTGATTGCAAATAAGGAAGGGAGCTATAAAGGTCTTTCGGCCAATTTGAGTGGGGTGGGGTTTGCGGGAATGCGTTTTACTGCAAAAGCCTCTTCTGAGGAGGAGTTCAAAAATTGGATTTCTTCAGTCAAAAGATCTAGGGCCCTCTTAAATAAAAAGAGTTATTTCCAACTTGCAAAACAAAGCCAAAACAATCCTGTTGTGACTTACAAGGTCGAAGATAAGAACTTGTTCGATTGGATATTAATGAAGGATTCAATGCCGCATGATAACGTACGCTGATATATTCGGCAAATTAACGCTGAAGGCCTTTCAACATGATGCGATCATCATGGGGGCAAGTGCTTTGATGGCTTTCATGACGATTGCAGCTGTGGTCTTTTTGACATACAAGCGTCGTTGGGTTTGGCTTTGGAAAACTTGGTTGATTTCTCTTGATCCTAAGAAGATTGGTGTCATGTATTTCATGGTCGCTTTTCTTATGCTCGTTAAGGGTATGATCGATGCGATGATGATGAGGGCTCAGCAGGCGATGGCGGTGGGGGAGAACGCGGGATATTTGACGGCCGATCATTACCAACAGGTCTTCACAGCCCATGGCACGGTGATGATTTTCTTCGTTGGGATGGGAGTTGTTTTTGCTTTATCAAATTTAATCATTCCTCTTCAAATTGGGGCGAGGGATGTAGCATTTCCTTTTCTGAATGCGGTGAGCTTTTGGTTATTTTTCACAGGGTTCCTGCTTCTAAACGTTTCATTACCAATTGGAGACTTCTCTGCGGCGGGGTGGGTCGCTTATCCTCCTTTGTCGGGTTTAAAGTATAGTCCGGGTGTTGGGGTCGATTATTGGATTTGGAGTGTCCAGATTGCGGGAGTAGGGAGCTTACTTGCTGGGGTTAATTTCTTCGTGACAATTTGTAAGTTGCGTTGCCCAGGGATGTCTTTTATTAAGATGCCGGTCTTTGTTTGGGCGATGTTTGCATGCATGAGTTTGATTATTTTTGCCTTTCCGATTCTAACAGCTACGTTGGCCTTGCTTACATTCGATCGTTATTTAGACATGCACTTTTTTACTACCGAAGGTGGTGGTAACCCCATGATGTATGTCAATTTAATCTGGGCGTGGGGTCACCCTGAGGTTTATATCTTGGTACTACCTGCTTTTGGGGTCTTTTCTGAAACTGTCGCTACTTTTTCTAAGAAAAGGATTTTTGGATACCATTCAATGATCGGGGCGATCGTTGTGATTACTGTCCTCTCTTTCATCGTTTGGCTCCACCATTTTTTCACCATGGGTGCAAGCCCCAGTGTCAACGCTTTCTTTGGGGCAATGACGATGTTGATTGCTGTCCCTACAGGGGTGAAGATTTTCAACTGGATTTTCACGATGTACCAAGGAATGGTTAAGCTTCATACGTCGATGCTTTGGTTTATTGGCTTTGTGATTGTTTTTACAATTGGCGGTGTCACGGGAATACTTCTTTCTATCGCCCCTGTTGATTTCCAGGTTCATAACAGTTTGTTCTTAGTGGCTCACTTTCACACTGTGATTATTGGGGGTGTTGTTTGGGGATTTTTCTCAGGGATTGCCTATTGGTGGCCGAAGTTTACGGGGTATAAACTCGATGAAAGACTTGGAAAATATGCTTTTTACTGTTGGTTTTTTGGGTTTCTCCTAGCATTTATGCCTCTTTACATCTTAGGTTTGATGGGGATGACGAGACGCTTGAACCGGTATGAAACGGCGGGTTGGCAACCGTTCTTGATTATTGCCGCAATTGGAGTTATCGTGATCACCTTGGGTGTAGTATTCCAATTACTCCAAATTTATGTGAGCAGTAAAAATCGAGTTAAAAATCGAGATGTTACTGGAGATCCTTGGGATGGAAGAACCCTTGAGTGGTCAACGACTTCCCCACCTCCTCTCTACAATTTTGCTATCCTTCCTCATGTCGATGATCACGATGCTTACTGGATGATGAAAGAGAGGGGAGAGGCACATAAACGGCCTAAACATTATGAGGATATCATGGTCCCCAAAGATACGCCGATGGGAATGATTATTGGGCTTTTGGTGTTCATCTTTGGATTCGCAATTACTTGGCAAATCATTTGGCTGTCAGTGGTTTCATTGCTTGTCGTGTTTGGTTGTTTAATTAAACACCTTTCTTATGATGAACCTGAATATGTGATTCCTGCTGCAAAAATAAAAGAAATGGAAGAAGAGGCACGACATGAGTAACGATCTTCAGCTCCACCACGAAGAATTTACCTATGATAAAAACATCTTTGGTTTTTGGGTCTATTTGATGACCGACTGTATCCTTTTTGGGGTACTGTTTGCGACTTATGCTGTCCTACACGATTCGGTTTTCGGAGG
>CAYZDL010000001.1:0-41304 GCA_964477345.1 uncultured bacterium | reverse complement strand
TCGGAGGGCCTTCGGGGAAAGATCTCTTTGATCTTAAGCTTGTTTTGGCAGAGACCTTTGCCCTTTTAATCAGCAGCTTCACTTGCGGGCTTGCGGGAATTTCAAGTGAAAAGGGGCATAAATGGAAAGCCATTTTTTATCTACTTTTGACCTTCTTACTAGGCTTTTCTTTCGTTTTTATAGAGGTGAGTGAATTTGTTCACATGATTAAAGAAGGGTGTGGTCCTGATAGAAGTGCGTTTCTCTCTTCATTTTTTACCTTGGTTGGAACGCACGGAACTCACGTTTCGATAGGACTTATCTGGATGAGTGTGATGATATGGCAAATTGCGACCCGGGGTTTGATTGCTTCAACTTTAAGGCGGCTTATGTGCCTAAGGCTTTTTTGGCACTTTCTGGATGTTGTTTGGATCTTCATCTTCACAATTGTCTATTTGATGGGGGTGATTTAGAATGGAGCACCATTTACATACAAGTGGGATCAAAGGGTACCTTTTCGGCTTTACGGCCTCAGTGATTTTGACACTTGCTGCTTATTACACAGTTATTGAAAAGCTCTTTAGTCCGTTTTTGATTTTAGTGACTATCGTTTCTTTGGGATTTGTCCAAGCTGTTATACAACTTACGTTCTTTCTTTATTTGGGGAAGGAACCAAAGCCCAGGACCAATTTTCATGTCTTCCTCCTAATGCTTTTAATCTTATCAATTGTCATTGGAGGTACACTCTGGATCATGTACAGCCTCAATGACCGCACCATGATTATGCAAATGTAGTTTGGTGTTGCGGGAACTCTGATTATCCTGTATATCGAAGTTTTTCCAGGGGGTAGATCTATGAAGACTTATTATCTTCTCACAAAACCAAAGATTTTGATGGGGAATTTAATTACAACAATCGCAGGCTTTGCTTTGGCTTCTACGGCAGCGATTTTTTCTATGCTTTTTCTTGAAACTCTTATTGGATTAGGATTAGTGATTGCTTCAGCTTGTGTCTGTAATAACTACATCGATCGTTATACTGACCAAAAGATGAAAAGAACCCAAAGTAGACCGCTTGTCAAAGGTTTGGTCTCTAATCGAAACGCTCTGACTTTTGCAGTGATTACCGGGCTTTCTGGATTAGCGATTCTTGCCTACTTTGCCAACCCGCTAGCTGCAATTACAGCGCTAATTGGTTTTCTTGTCTATGTCGGTTTTTATAGCTTGTTAAAGTATCAAACCACTTATGCAACATTGGTGGGGAGCATCTCAGGAGCTATTCCTCCTGTTGTGGGTTATGTAGCGGTGAGTGGCAGGCTTGATCTTGCGGCTTGGCTACTCTTTGCGATTCTAGTGCTTTGGCAAATGCCCCATTTTTACTCGATTGCCATTTATTTATTCGATGACTACTCTGCCGCCTCGATCCCTGTACTACCTATAACTAGGGGAATCAAAACGGCAAAATGGCACATCTTTTTTTACATCATCGCGTTTCTTCTCTGTGTCCCTCTCTTAACTATTTATGGGTACACAGGGTATGCTTACTTGGTCGTCGCTCTAGCTTCAGGTACCGCGTGGCTCTGGCTTGGTTACCAAGGTTTCAAGGCACAGGATGATGCAAAATGGGCAAGAAGCATGTTTGTGGTTTCTCTTGTCACCATCATTGCAATCAGCGTCGTGATTACCATTTCTTCCCGCATTTGACTGAGAACGGACCTGTACCAGTGTAAGAGATCATAAGGGCGGCTCCCAATAAGGAAAAATTTTTCCAAAAGCAGTAACCGTGCATCACTTGCGCAAAATCAGTATCCGCTGTCCAAAAGGGGTGGAGCATAATGGCTGTTGGCAAGAGAAAGATCACCAAGAGTACCGCTCCAAAACGAGGATAAAACCCAAATAAAATGCTCAATCCTCCTAAAAAGGCTAGAGCTGCCCAAATGGGAATCAAATAACCATCTAAGGGTAAGTTCATGGCCGAAGTATCGACGGCCAATTGTCCTGTAAAGTACTCTATCGGTTTAAGAATGAATATCAAAGAAAACAGTACTCTTCCTAGAAGAAAAACATATTTCATAGTAGCGACCTTTTTGTTGCTTCCTAAAGTCCTATAATAAAGAGTAAATCTTTTTTTTCAAGGGGAGGCTACACCGAAACAACTTAAAAAATCGATTATTCAGTATTGGCAGTTAATCTGTAATACAGAACATGCTCTATTATATGTTTTATAATAAAAAAAATGAAAACATAATGTACAAGTTGTAAGGATGGGTCAGACTGTTTCAGGACGGTGTGAATATTGAGATCCTAAACACCGATCCTAATGTGATTGTGGAAGAGGGTATTTATTCATCAGACTACCCACTAAATTATGGTTTTACAGTTAATGGTAATTATATAATTACCATTAACTTTTTTTTGGGGCAGTGCTTAAGAGGATTCAACACAGTACAAAATATTTTAGTCGTTGAATTAGGTGCCCGGGAGTAATATTTAGAACCACTTGCCATTTTCCTCAAAACGGGATATTCTTGCTGCATGATGAAAAATGCGTTTGATCTCACATTAGCTGATTGGGAAGGGTGGTGTTGCGAAAAGGGACTACCTAAATATTGTGCTAAGCAAATCTTTCAATGGGTATTCCAAAAAGGGAAAAGAGACCCCCTGGAGTTTAGTAATCTTTCTTTGACTATCCGTCAGAGTCTCAAAGATTCTTTTAGTTGGGTCCTTCTCGAGATCGATTCTCATTTAATTTCTCGTGATGAGAGTGAAAAAGTATTACTCAAGACGTTTGACGATCTTTTGATCGAGATGGTGGTGATGCCTTATGATAATCGAGTCACCCTTTGTTTGAGTTCTCAGGTCGGTTGTAAGAGGGGGTGTACCTTTTGTCAAACGGGAAGGATGGGTCTAAAGAGGAACCTGACGAGTGGAGAGATCTTAGGCCAGCTTCTTCTTGCTAATGAACTTCTCAAAACGAAAGACAGAATAGTCACCAACGTCGTCTTTATGGGGATGGGTGAGCCTCTTGATAACTATGACGAAGTGATTAAAGCCTGCACAATTATGCTCGATGAAAATGGCTTTGGATTATCTTCCAAGCGGGTGACGATCTCGACATCTGGGGTTGTTCCTATGATCGTCCGGCTCGGTAAAGAGCTGCCCGTACGCCTTGCGATTTCACTTCACTCAGCCGATGACGAAAAACGAAGCAAAATGATGCCGATCAATCGCATCTACAATTTAGAAGTCTTGAAAAAAGCCTTAATCGATTACCCAGCTCCCCATCGTTTGGGGATCACCTTTGAATATGTGATGATTGAAGGTGTCAATGATACGAAAGAAGATGCAAGACAGTTGATTGAATTTCTCCATGGAATGAAGGCCAGGGTCAATCTCATCCCCATTAACCACTTCCCTGGCGTTGAAATGCACCCCTCAAGTGCCAAGCGCCTCCAAGATTTTCAAGCCCAATTGACCCAATGTTCGATCCCGGCTCCCGTCCGTTACAGCAGAGGAGTCGATATCAGCGGCGGCTGTGGCCAGCTCGCTGCTAAGCGGGAAAACGAGCTCCATCTCGATCCCCGAGTTCTTCATAGAGAAAGAAGGCGAAGTGTCTTGAATGTACTTTGAGCTTTTGAAAAAAGAGCAAGTCGGTATGGTTCTAGAGTGGTTTAAGCAAGAACACGTCGCACAATTTTGGAATGGGGTAGGGCTCCAAAACACCTTGAAGTCGATTGAGACGTTCGTGAGTGGGAAAGAGACTTCTTTTCATATCTGGATCGCCTATGAGCAGCAAATTCCTTTTGCTTACTTAAAGACGGCAAGAATTGATTTAGAAAAAGACCCCCTCTACGCGCAGTACTGCGATGTTGAGGCAATTGCGATCACATTAGATCTATTCATTGGCGATACCCGCTATTTAGGTAAAGGGCTAGCCCACATCATGATTCAAGAGTTGCTCCAGCAAAAATTCCTCCATGCGAGCGATATCTTCATCGACCCTGCCGTCGACAATCCACGAGCGATTCATGTTTACGAAAAGGCGGGCTTCAAAAAGCTCGAGGAGTTCATCCCCGAATGGGATCCCACGACTAGGTGCCTATTGATGCGGATGAAGAGGGAGCCAATCATAAATTGGGTACTTATTAAACACCGATAAGTACCGATCGTAAATATAAAAATATATTTTTTGTTGATCATGTTCCTAGTTTTATGCAAAATGCCTATACATTAAAAAATTTACCAAATTTTGAGGTTTTATGAAGGGAGTTGCCTGGTACGTGTTTTTTGGTTTTGTCTATTTGTCATCGCAAATAGCATATTGTGAAGAAATGCAGATTGATCCAAGAGGATATTGGATTGGAAAAGAAGCCTTTCATTACCATATTTACGATCGGGAACTTGGCCTTGGTTTAGTTGATTTTTTTAACGATGAAAAAGCTCAGTTAATCGTTGATTTTGGTTGTGGGTTAGGTGATTACGTTAAAACGCTTAAAAATGCTGGGTTTAATGTTATAGGTTATGATGGTAATCCTGATACGTTTGCCCTTTCGGGAGGTGTTGCGAGTGTTATGGATTTAAGTGCTCCGTTTGATCTTGGTGAGAGATTTGATTGGGTAGTAAGTCTAGAAGTAGGTGAGCATCTTCCAGCGCAATATGAAACAATTTTTGTAGAAAATCTGATTCGTCATTGCAAGAAGGGTATACTCTTAAGCTGGGCAGTTAAAAACCAAGGTGGATGTGGTCATTTTAATGAGCAAAATAATGATTACATAAAAGAAAAAATGGCGCAGTACGGTTTCATAAACGACCTAGAAGCAGAACGTAAATTACGAGAAGTATCAAGTCTTCCCTGGTTTAAAGATACAATTATGGTTTTCCGAAAGGCATCAACGTTTATAGAATAGACTTATGAGACTGAAGACATTAGTTTTTATTGTGTCGAGTTTATTAGAAGTTTTTGGCTCTCTCCAGTCCATTCTAAAGTTTATGACGCCTTTCTTTTCTTTTATGAATTAGATGTTTTGGACATTAGGCTACATGAACTCTATGATCATGTGGATAAGTTTATATTAGTAGGGTGTGTTGAGATATTTCGTGGAAATGAAAAACCTTTGTATTATTAAGGAAATAAGGAGCGTTTTCATCAATTCGCTTTCAAAGAGATCGGATATGTATCTAAATTAAGTTAGTGCCCCATCAATAATTAGTGTTTAGGTATTCTGGTCCCATTGATCAAAGGTCACGAGAACTTGCTCAAAAGCGGCAGGCTGAATGGCTTTGGGGCCTGTAAAAGTATGGTCAAGTGAAAAGACTAGGTATAGCATAAAAGAGAGATAACCGGATAAAAGGGCGGTCATTAACATCTGACTTCGGACGTTCTCCAAACTAAAGAAAAACATAAATCCAATCGTAATAGTAGCTCCAATGATCAAGAGGCTCCACATCATTCCACCTAAATGTTCCCGGGCACTAAATTGTCTAGAAAGGCGGGCATTCATTAATTGATCCAATTTTGCGATCGATTGTTGATACCAGATCCGCACCTTGGCATCATCCAAGTTTACTGAATAATAACTATTCCAAAGTTCCTTTAGTTTTTTTTGGGATTCCAGGCGTTGATCCTTATCTTCCTTACCTAGATGTTTCCATTCGATTTTGATGACACAATCGACGTATTTGCGTAGGGAACTTCTAATGGGAGCGCGGCTTTCAAAGGGTAAGTAGTCGGCATCGCGGTACAAATCCGAAAGCATGGTCACTTCAGTGTGGATAGTCTCTTCAGTCGCATTGTAGTGCTCTTGGACATTGATGACTATGAATCCTAGGATGACGCTATAGAGAACTCCGACAATGCTAAAAGTAAATCCAGCAACATCATGGTGCTTACGCAGTCTTTCATGAGAAATCGCTCTTCTGATGACCAAAAGCACTGTTAATGAGAAAATTATTGTAGGAATGACAACAAGAAAGCAGGAAAAAATCCAGTTTGGAGAATTAACTAAAAGGCTCATATTGCCACAAATACTGAAAATCCTTTTTTATCGCTAGGTCAAAAAGTAAGTTGTAGATCTCTTCAGCAAACATTTTAATGTTATTTCATTGCTATGGACAGTTTCAACAATCGAATGATATAATGAAAATTTTATAGAGGGGGTTAAAATGAAAAAACATCCTGTGAAAAGTTTAGTCCTAGCTACTCGTTTAAGCTTATCTTCTATGAGTTTCATCCTTTTAATGGCAATTACAGTAGCCTTATTTGCGGGAGGTAAAACGCCAACAGCTCCCCAATGGCCGACTTCCAGTAAACCCGTGGCCACTCCACTTTCCCCTCCGCCGGCACTCTCTGATGATCTTTCTAGGTTTCAGGGATACGATGCGGTTGTGATTACCTATACAACCGCTGAAGCCGAGAGTTTGGCGGCTATGTTCACACCTAAGTATCCCATCGCACAATGGTATAAATATCAATACAATGTTGAAGAATTCATCCCTTTGGTGACAAGCTCCAGGGCTCCTTTTAATGATAAGCGCTCTACTGAGAGCTATCATACAATGGCTCTTTACTTCCCCATTGAAATTGGTAATGCAAAAGTCTTGTTAATGAAATCTGGACTTCACTTGGATACCGATGGACCGCAATGTCCTATTAAAAACCTAATTGAAGTGATTGCAAAGACTGTAAATCCTAAACTATTCATTACCACAGGTACGGCTGGTGGAATTGGGTCTAATATTCATTTAGGCGACGTGGTGATTTCCAATCAGGTACTGTTTCATTGTACTGGAAAGTTTAAGAATGAGCCATGGGCAAATGCTAATTACACCTCCTTTCAAATACCTCAAAGAGCGATTGATTCAATCCCTGACACTCTAACACAAGCCAATGCTGCAAAGTTAGCAGGGGCGCCGGTCGGTAGCCCAAGGAAAAATCCGCAGTTTATCATGGGAACTATCGTCACAACCGATATATTTGCATTCGATGACTCGACTAATTATTATGGACTTCAGGGATTAGGAAATTGCTGCGAAATGGATGATGGAATTTTCGGACTAGTCATGCAAGGATTTCCGAACATTGCCTGGTGCTCTGTAAGAAATGTCTCTGACCCACAAATCCCAAATCCAAACAATAACATTAAAGCAGCCTCTAAAGAAGCAGATAAAATTTATACTACATATGGCGGAATTACAACAGCAGCTAGCGTAGTGGCAACATGGTCTATCATTAACACAATGTTTAATCAATGATTGTAAAGGATTCATGTTTACTTATGCAGGCGGGAATGATGGGGGTTGAGGGGTAGGATCTTAAGAATGGGGCAGCTCGATGCTTCCCGGCTCGCCTAAATAAATGAAGCGAGGCCTAGTGATATCCTTGGTCTCAATAATTTCAGTAAACATCTTAAGGGGGCGAGCCCAAAAGCCATGTCGCCCTTGTAATGTTGATAAATACCCCGCTTAAAATTTTTCCCGTCTTTGGACAGGTTCTCGATCATATAGCCCCTCCTTTTCATGGGTTTAATGGTATCCAGCCCCGACTTTTTTGAAAATATTTTTGTGGTGAATTTCTTCTTGCATCGATACTGCTTTTAGCAGTATAGTAGCTGATTTTCTGCATGGGGCAATAGCTCAGTTGGTCAGAGCAGCGGACTCATAACCCGCTGGTCCTTGGTTCAAGTCCAAGTTGCCCCATTTTTCTAAAGCACTCATTCCACTCATTGTCACGACAATTGGTCCTGGAGTATGGGAGTGGGTTCACAGACAAGAACTTACGCCGCATGATCCAGTTCGCCGAGGTATTCTCTGAAGAAGAGATTGTCGTATCGCTGATACGACAATTGAGCTGGACTCATTTCATTGCTCTTATCCCGATCAAAGACTCTATCAAGCGCGATTTTTACGCTGAAATGTGCCGTCTTGAACGCTGGAATGTACTCACCTTACGATAAAGCATTTAAAATTGAAGAAGAAGCTCTTTTTGAGATCAGAGATGCCTTAAAAGAGACTATGGAATAAGCCTATGAAAAAAATATCCTTCTTTTGATTCCTTTCTTGATAGCCTTTATATTTCCGATTTTCGCTGCACCTCGTGCAGTTGTATTTGACTTTGGCGGAGTTATGACCAGAGAGGCTACAGCTTGTTGTGCAAGAGGTGTGAGTTCATCAGGATGAAGACCGTTGAGTTGAGCCCAGCGATTTTCTTCTTCAGGCACTAGATCCGATTTTTGAGTCCAGTCTGTTACCTTGTAAATCATTCCAACGTGATGGAATCGATAGGGAACGCCATCATCTTCATAATCGCCCACCGCTGTAGCTGTAGTCGCAAATTCAAATCGCACGATTGAAAGAGCAGATTCTTCCAATAACTCTCTTTTTAAAGCCTCTTCAGGCGTTTCCGCGAATTCAATAGCTCCTCCAGGTAAATCCCATAATCCTTTATAAGGGCCAGATTTTTTTCGAGTAAGCAAGATTGCAGAATTTTGCAGCAAAATGCCGTAAGCGCCAAATCGACTGATTTCATTTTTGTTAGAATGTGTCATGTTTACTGAATCGCCACACAAAAAAGCATCCCACAAAGCATCTTTCATCTCCCAATTATCGACGAAAAATATTCCTCACAAAGCTCTGTAACTGCATCTCCAAAACCCCATCCCAAATCGCGCGTCTTGTGCTGGATTGCCAAACAACGTTTTTCAAATAGAGCTAACAACCCATGCTCTTCCATATCTTTCAGCGTCTTGCGAAACATGCTTTCCATGCTGTTATAGAACCTCTCGTCAATATCTCCGTACTCCAAGAGTGCATTGACCCCGTATTCAACATAGGTTAGCTGAAGATCAATGATCGCTTTTGGGTCTGAGTTGACCTTTTTGAAATCGCTGATGGCTTTTCGCGCAACAGAGTAATTCAATTCAGGAAAATCCCATTTGGCAGCCTTAGGACAGAACTGCTCTTCAAGTATCTCTTTATACTTCTGTACAACCTTCTCCACATCTGAGGGTTCTATCCGAGGCGTATAAAATTGCCTGACAACATCAAATGTCTTGTAGAGAGTCAATAGCTCATCTCTCAAAAAATCATCATCCTGGGTGTTTAAATACTCTTTAAATTTTCTCACGCTCATATGGTTTCAGTCTGTTTATCCTCTTTCAACGCTTTGGCTTCAGAAGAGATGGGAAATAACTGTTTAAAAACACCCTCATACTCTTTCTTGCATAGTATAGGACCAAATGGATAATCTGCAGGGACAGGAACCTCAACCAAATTGCAAGGTTCTACGTCCTTACCTTCTCGCTTTGCTTTTTTCTTTGACATCATGGAACCCCTCAAAATTGAAGTTCTTGAGTATACGGCAAAAAAATTAATTTTTCATAGGAATCAGCTACCGACTCTTCGGCAGTTTCTGTTCCAGTATAAAAATACCTGCTCTATAATAATTGCCTTAGAAAGAAGATCTCAATGGCTTTTTTTATCTCCAAAAGAAAAAGGGCCAAGTTTTTCATTGGTAAAGAGTCTTGTTTGTAGATCATGAGCTGGCTCGATACCACACAAATACTGATCTATTTGGTATTGATGTGCGATAGTCTTAGCAAATTCCATTAAATCTTCTCCCAAACTTTTAAGAGGAACATCACCTAAATCAGATAACTGAAAATTAATCTCTAAATCGACAGTATTTTCGTATTTATAGATGGCCAGACCGCAATTAGGTAAGCTAACATTCCCAGCCTTTAATTTATTTAAATTAACAAACAACCCGAAACACTTGTTATCGATGAAAATCTTATTTATTTCTTTTATATTCCAGTCTATTTCAGGATGCTCAAAAGTAATATTATAGCTTATAATTCCATTCCCTCTAGAAATCAAATCTATTAATAGAGACCCTATTTTTTGTGTAGAGATTCCTTTAAAAACGATTTCGATTAAATGATCAGTCATAATTAGTCCAAAAATCCCTTAAAAGTATAATCTTGATTTAATCTTATCCCTTGTCCATTCGACAATCTTTTTTCAATCCATGTCAATCCCGTAGATGAATCAAAAACTTTTTTGAATTCACCAGGAGCATTACAAATTTGTTCGATTTGATTAAGTGCCTGTGCATGCCAAGTATTCATAGGTCCCGTTGGTTTATTCCAAAATGTATTTTTTCTACCACTGTGTTTAGACAAAGCATGAGCCAACTGAGTTAAATGCTCATTATATTTTTCTGATGCAGAAGAAAGGAAGATTTTTTCTTGAATACCTGTTAAACCAGATCCTGAAAATTTTATTTCTTTATTAATTACTCCAAGCCCTTCGCCAAAAGTTAATTTGTTTTTTCCCATTTCGACTATTTCGGCAACTTTCGCAGGAATACCAATCCCAGCTGCTGTCTCAAGGACGAGAGTTTCTTGGGCGATTTGAAGATTTTTACAAACTGCTACTAGTTCCCTTGCACTGTTCACACTTTTACTTGCGACTTTAGCGACAGCTCCAGGGGCAAGAAGATCGGTCCCAAGTTTGCCTACCGCATATCCCGCCAACTCTCCTCTTGTTTCAGAAGGCAGAGTATCCCACTGGGTTACAAGTTGATGCAGCTCTGGAGAGAGTGATTCAGCTACAACGCCAAACTCGTCATTTTTAACTAAAGTAGCCAGTTGACTTATTGAGTCGACTACCTGCTTGGAGGTCTGAACTGGGTGAGTTACAAAGTCGGAGAGAAATAAGAGGGCTCCTTTTCCTGAATCGTAGGCGCCTTTTGGTACTCCCTTGGCAAAGCCTAAACTAAAATCTGTCACTGAGAAAGGCTCTGATTTTTTCTCGACAAATTGATTGTAATCAGCGATTGATTGCTCATAATTTCCCAGTTCAAAATTAGCGATTCCTCTTTCCAAGTACAAAGTTGGGTTGTTTGGATCCAGCGAGATTGCGTTTCCGAAATCTTGCACCGCTTGGAGATAGCATTGGGAGTGTAATGCCAAATCACCTCTAACTTCATAGGACATAGCATTCAAATCACCGAAATTTCCTGCATAAGAGGTTGTATAATCGGTAGAAAAAGCTAGGTCCGTTGAAGGGTGTAGCATGATTGTAGAGCTATCTGGATAAGTTTGTAACCATCCTGGGGTCGGATATTGTGAATTAAACCCAAAATCTTTCAACTCGGTTGCGAATGTTGGATTTTGAGCAAAGCTATTGGTCAGATTATCTACTGCCTTATGTGTAAAAAGAGAGCCAATAATCCTGCCGTTTTCTTCCATGGAAATACCATTTGATTCGGAAACGGCAGCAAATTGCTCTTGTGCAATTGTGTCTTTAAATTCCGATACTTGGGTTTGTAATGAAGAAACTAGTGATTCATTAGATGATGTTTCCTTCGGCTCAGAATGGCCCTTCCTTTCATGTGTTGAACTCGAAGATCCCGTAGGTGTGCCAGTTGTTTCTTCCGCTCCTGCCACAGCCCCCCCAGCCGCTGCGGCAGCTGCACTAGCAGCAGAAGAAGAAATGGCCACAGCGGCTACAACTACAACAGCTACAGCCACCACAACAATTGCACCAATAATGATGGCTTTTTTGTGCTTCTTAACAAAAGATCTTGTTTGATCCCACTGCTTCTTGAACCAACTCTTACATAGAACGAAATCTTGGGCCCCTTCGATGTAGATAGCTGGTTTAATAGTATATCCGACACTTGGATTAAATACGGCGTATTGGATGTCGTCTTTTCTGAACAAAGAAGCAACGGCGTACTCCATTTCGGGTTTTTCGTCATCAGTTGCCCCTTCCATGGCCAGAAGCGATACAAACTGATTGATTTGATCTAACTCGTCTTCAGAATACCTTTCGTCAAAGGAATCCGATTCAATCTTATTCAATAGGTCGAGAACCTCATCATATGAAAGTGTGCGTAGATCAGGAATTTGGATTGGCTGATGATTACCTGTTGAACAATAAATCTGGGAAATTCGTGTGTCGGGTAAGCAATCAACGTAGGAGTTTTGACAAGAAGAGCAGATTGCACTATTCTAGGAAAAAATTTCATACATCCTCTTTAAGAAAAAGGAGGTTAGCAAAAAATCTATAACACTGGAAAGAAAATTTTAGCTCAAAGGTCTCTCTCCATAAAAACTATCCGAAATGAAATTTCGGTGCACAGGCGGTGCAGCGAAATGCAACTTTTTTGAGTTTGATCCGATAAAATCCAGTTGCATCCATCAAACAAGTCTTTTATACTTATGCTCATAACGGTTGGATCGTGCTGAATGGAAGGGAAATCTCCCTCCCTCATAACCCGCTGGTCCTTGGTTCAAGTCCAAGTTGCCCCATTTTTCTAAAGCACTCATTCCACTCATTGTCACGACAATTGGTCCTGGAGTATGGGAGTGGGTTCACAGACAAGAACTTACGCCGCATGATCCAGTTCGCCGAGGTATTCTCTGAAGAAGAGATTGTCGTATCGCTGATACGACAATTGAGCTGGACTCATTTCATTGCTCTTATCCCGATCAAAGACTCTATCAAGCGCGATTTTTACGCTGAAATGTGCCGTCTTGAACGCTGGAATGTACTCACCTTACGATAAAGCATTTAAAATTGAAGAAGAAGCTCTTTTTGAGATCAGAGATGCCTTAAAAGAGACTATGGAATAAGCCTATGAAAAAAATATCCTTCTTTTGATTCCTTTCTTGATAGCCTTTATATTTCCGATTTTCGCTGCGCCTCGTGCAGTTGTATTTGACTTTGGCGGAGTTATGACCGTAGAAGCTAATCATTCAGCAAGAGTATTCAACGCAGCTGCAGATTTTATTAAAGAGCATTTCCATTTGTCGGAATCCGAATTTGCTGAGATGAATCAGCAAAGGCTGTTAGCTTTAAAGCAAGGTGAATCTGATGAAAAATTCTTAATTGATTTTGCAAAGGAAAAAGAAATTTGTCTTCCAGATGACTGGTATCAATCCTTTCAAACAATTATGAGAGACGCAGCTGGAATGGATATAGAGATGTACAAACTGGTCAATGAATTGAAACAACATCTTCGAGTAGGACTACTTTCTAATTCGGACGGCCAATTCACAAATTTGCTGAGAGATTGCGGAATTTATGAACCGTTTGATCCATGTTTACTGTCTACAGAAATTGGTGCATTAAAACCAGATTTAAAAGCCTACAGCCTCCTCCTTTCAGAACTAGCCCTCTCTCCAGAAGAAGTTATCTTCATTGATGATAAACTTGAGAATGTTGAGGCTGCCAAAAAGATGGGCATCGATGGTATTGTATTTGAATCCTCTCAGCAAATTCGAGACGAACTATTAAAACGAAAACTTTTAAAAAGGACTCCATGACCTCATCTATTATTCCTTCTTGCATTACTGCCTACGTTATCTGTCACACATCGGAAGGTCCTCGGTATCTCTTGATACGACGTTGCTGTGGAGGATACCTCAACGGTACATGGCAAATGGTTACAGGCGGCACAATTGAAGGCGAAACAGCGGTCCAAACTGCATTTCGAGAAATTCAGGAAGAAACAGGTCTAATACCAGTCAAACTCTATTCAGCAGACGCTGTGGAAACCTTCTTTTTACACTCACAAAATAAAGTCATTTTTGTGCCTGTTTTTGTTGCATTCGTAGAAGAGATAAATGTTCAACTCTGCAGTGAAGAGCACGACACCTATGAATGGCTTCCATTTGAAGAAGCCAAAACTAGACTCGTTTGGGCAGAGCAAAGGCGAATTATTGCCCATGTCCACGAACTCTTCGTACTAAAAAGTCCAGACAATCGTCTTCTAATAAACAGTAATTAGTGTGTTTAACCTAAGTCACTTTCATTCACTTCGGATGCAGAAAAAAAGATCTCTCATAAGAAAGATCCCTTTTCAAAAAACCTGCTCTAGCTCTTTCGTTGATTAAGCTCAAATTTCAAGCCTGCTATTGGCCCTCCATTTTCTGAGCTTCTGAGTAATGAAACGCCTTTAATACCTTTTTAGCCATTTCAGTAATCTTGTTCCATTCAGGGGTATCGATGAATTTTTGTGGCCAGTTGTTATTATCTGAAAACATTCTGAATTTATCTCGAAAGCTCTTCAAAATTTGATATTGCCCTTCTGAGATACCAAAATCTTGATAATGTTCTAAGATTGGATCGCCATCGTCAAAAAAATGACAACACGTTTCATCAAAATCATCACATTCAGGGCCTTCTCCAAGAATCCATACTCTCTTTTGATATTCCTTACTTGAAATGCCATAAATGGTTCTTAAATGCTGATTAAGAATATATTTTCTATCTTCATTTGTTAGCATATATCAATCTCTATAAATAAAATCTTCAACTGGAATATGAGCTGCAGGATCTTTTGCATCCACTATATTACCAAATTTATCTAGCGCTTTTCCATTTCTTACCTGAGTAACATAGGTTTTTTGTTGATGCAAGAGTGGGCTGTGTGGTTTACCTGGCATAACTCTTATATAAGTATGATTATGGTTTGGATGCACGTACTTCATTCCAGCTCCCTTATCTGAAATTTGAACTCTAAAATTTTCTGGGATTCCAGATGGGCGAGGAAAAGTTCTGATCCCAGTTTTTTCTATGAGTTCTCTAGCTTGCAACTCAGGCATAAACTCTTTCTAAGGAGATTAGCAAAAAATCTATAACACTGGAAAGAAAATTTTAGCTCAGCGGTTTGGGCGGCAAGTCTTTGCTCAAAGTTTGATGGTACCTGTGGAGTTTCGGTAGCCTGAACTGCCCTCACTGCGGCGTCTGGGTTATCTCGCGCGAATGCTACTAGCATATTTAAGAATGATATTGCTAATAGAATGCATAAGCAAGCATTTTTTTGATAGATCAAACGATCAACCAATGCAACACTCCTTGCTTTCTCATGTATAGAAGGGATGCAGCACCCCAATACATTTAAAACTAGTTTGACAGCTAGAACGCTTCCATTATTAATGAAGCTTACAAATGGGATGTAATCCATCCATTGATCAACTTTTACAATGCAATCCATGCAGTTAATATTAACAAAACCACCTTTAGTCGGTCAAAGAACAGATTAAGAATAAAAAAAGGACCTTCAAAAGGAGCCCCCCTCTCCCGAACAAATAGCTATGCTGCTGGATAATATCGATTAGCAGGCGACTTTCCAACACCTTGAGAATCCAATCTAAATTATTTTCTATGAATTGTATTAAATTATTCATTTTCAATATGGTTGGAAAAATTCACTATGTATGGAGGTTTTTGTGAGGCGTATTATTCCCCTGTTGTTGATACCATTGGCATTGTTTAGCTACTCTTTCAAAGATGCAATGGCATACAAGAACATGGACCCACAAAAGTTAGATGCAGCCGAAGCGCTTTTGATCGAACTGGGAATGCCAACTTATGCCGAAACAAAACAAGAGTTGCAAGACGAAGTAGCTAAATGGCTGGCAGACGAGCAAAATCAAGCCAAATTTATGCAAAAATTACGGGATTGTGCCAAACAAGGAGGGCTGGAGAACTCTCCGGAAATCATCGATGTGATGCAACAATTGGAAGATGCATTAAAGCAATGGAACAAGGTATATCATTCGGCCCAAGTCACATCATCACAACCGACATCTATAACAAAAACCAAAATAAATATATCCATGTTAGCAATGCACGGACGCTATTACGAGGACGAAATCAATGAAGACAATGCAGCCCGCCAGATCCAGTCTTTGCGGGAAGAAGAACAGGAACACAAAGATCAAGCTAGAGAACTATTTATTCAAGCTGGTGGGGAAGCAGCAGCCGCTGGTGTGACTTTTATGACCGGCGCGGAACTTATTGCTCTTTATGAAGAAGTCCAGTCGGTTAGACATTTAGTTAAATCTTGCGGAGAGTATATGGAAGGAGTAGAATGTCAGCGAGAAGCCGACGCCTTAGAAAGGCAATATTTCCCAAGTGAAGAAGAACAAAAAAGTTGGTGGCAAATTTGGAAATAACACATAAACCATCTAAAAAAGAACGATTTTTAAAATGGTGGCGCATCGAAGGAAAGATCGAGTGCGCAGCAGCCGCTATTTTATTGGTAGTGATGCTGGTTTTTTGGGACAGTTTATTAGTCCAAGTTCTGGCAGCATTTTCGTGTGCAATTTGGGCTTTAGGGAAGATCTACTTTCGAAGAGATCAATGGGCATTTCTTCTAATGGTCGCAATTTGGGTCCTGTCGCAGGCATTTTCGCTTTTACGCGAATATATGAACTCGTAACAATATTCCCACAATGTATTGGGAGGTCACAGAGTTTGTAAAAATCCTTCCTTAAAAGGATATAGATTCATATGGAAACTTGGCCTCACTTATTAGCTTTTATTGCAAGTACACTAGTAACAGCTATAATATCAGGATTTATCGGAGGTAAGATTACTCTCTTCCTAACCAATAGGAAGGAAAAACAGGAAGCATTGATTCGCTTCACAAATCGGCTTAAATCATTAGCTTTTGAACTGAAGATTAACTTTAAGTATGTAGGCAACCAAGATAATCCATTTGTAACCAAAGCGCTAGAAAATTTAGTGTACAATGAGCCCCTAGTCCATCATCATCCGGTACTATTTGAGAAAGCTCAAAACTGCCTAAATATGGCTCTTCTTTTATCTGGTGCTAAACATCCCGCCAAAACCCCTGCTGCAGGCCAAAATTTAATGAAAGACTTGTCTGAGTACTTATCTTCTCAATTTAATGTTAGTGCTCCAGATTTTACATAAGAGATGACGAAATCGAAGAGATCACATGGCCAAACTTTGGAACAATGTCAATTAGTCAAGATGCAGCCCGAAGACGTTCTCTCCTTCCTATGAAAGGATAAAGCCCCCGTACACATAAAACTAGCAATTAACCAGTAGCTAAGCAGGTCAAAACATGAAGCCTTTCCTTCATTCCAGACCAATCAAAAGTTCTGAACGCGTCCAATCGCCCCCACACGTTTTACCTGTATTAATATACAGGCCTTACTAGCGTTAATTCCATTGATATACCTTCAAAAGGTATTTGGAGTTACTGGAGTATGGGAATCAGGACATGTCTGGCGGCCTCACAGAGGCGTGGCTTAATTCTCCTTTGAAAATTTACCCTGCAGAGCAAGTTAAAGGGACAAAAAAATAGATGGCGGGCAGTTGATTTCAAGAGTCGTCGAGCTTTTGAGGTATTCGACAAGGTTGGAAAACTAACTGGGTTAGATTCCAATCTTTTATTAACGGTCTTTAATTAGAAATTGGTGGAAAAAGCGATGAAAAATCGGAGCTATAATAATAGCAATGACCACAAGAAAAATGATCCCACTAAAGAGCGCATAGGTGCCTGCAAATATCTTCCCACCTGTCGTTTTTAGGGTGTCTACGGGCCCCATGCCTGATAAAATCATGGCAGCATTTTCAAAGGCATCGACTATGCTCATATTTTCGAAATAACTGTAACCGGTCATGCCCAGACCCAAAGAGAATGCGATCACAACAAAACCGATGAGTAAATTAAAAATCACTCGCCGGATAAAGACCTTAAAAGAGGCTATAGGGAAATGGGTTTTTTCATACATGCGGTTAACTCCTAAAGCTAAAACCACAACGGTTTCAAGCATAAACTACTTGCGCTGACCTTTTAATTTCAAATCCCATATTTTCAACATTTAGTCAAATTGAAAAGTAATGGTCGATTTCGAGCAAATGACAAATCAAAGGGGTGCCCTTAGTAGTGGGTATCCCTTTTACACCGATGATTTGAAATCCCTGTTTTTCAAGAATTCTTAGCAAAGCAGGATTTGCCGTAGCAGCCGTTGCAACTAATTTGGTGACACTAGATTCTTCAAAGGCGACTTCGATCATTGCTTTGAGCATTTCGGTAGTGCACTCTTCAGCGTTCTACAATTCTCCTTTGACGTTGCCTTTCTTTCGAAAAAATGGAATCCTAATAGAAGTATTCAATTAGGATTCTTGTATGATGATTTTTATAAAGTTGTATATTGTCGCGTTGCCAATTTTACTAGTGCTTGACGCTTTGTGGATTGGATTGGTTGCAAAAGACGTTTTCAAGCAGCATGTGGGTCATCTAATGGCTCAAGAAATGAGATGGGGAGCCGCTGGTTCATTTTACCTTGTCTATATTTTAGGGCTTGTATTTTTTGTCATAGCACCCGCCATTCGTGAAAATAGCTGGATTCAAGCTCTTCTTTGTGGGGCTTTCTTCGGTTTCATCGCCTATGCGACCTACGATCTTACCAATCTTGCGACTCTTGACAAATGGCCCGCGACATTGGCATTTTTTGATATGCTTTGGGGATCCTTTGTTTCGGGGGCTGTAGCCTTGATCACCTATTGGATTGGAAAAATTGTCTTTAGAATCGGATGAATAAACTATGAAAATTTTACTGACCGGAGCCAATGGCTACATAGGAACCCGTCTTCTTCACCGTTTGTTGAGTGAGGGGCATGAGGTTCATGCTTTGGTAAGGAGTCGTTTTCGAATAGAGATTCCTGAGAAATTTGAATCTCAACTTCATATTATTGAAGCGGACCTTTTGAATCCTTCTTCATTATCGAAAATCCCCGATGATATAGATGCCGCTTACTATCTAGTTCATTCGATGAGCTATTCGAAGAAATTTGCCGAATTGGAGGCAGATTCTGCAAAGAATTTTATCGAGCGATTGGGCAAGACACAAGCTAAACAAATCATCTACTTGGGTGGGCTGTCAAACGAGGATCATCTTTCAAGACATTTAAGTTCGAGAAAAAATGTGGGAGAAATCCTTAGGGGTGGAAAAGTCCCTGTAACCATTTTAATGGCAGGGATTATTATTGGTTCAGGAAGCGCTTCGTTTGAGATTATCCGGGACTTGGTTGAAAAACTTCCCATAATGATTGCTCCGAAATGGCTTAAAAAGCTAACACAACCAATCGCGGTTGGCGATGTCTTAATTTACTTGACCCTTGTTTTGGGTAATCAGACTTGCTTTGGGCAATCGTATGAGATCGGAGGGCCCAATGTAATGAGCTATAAGGCTCTTCTAATAAACTTTGCTAAAGTACGAGGTTTAAAGCGAAAAATTTTTACTGTTCCAGTTCTTACGCCGCACCTTTCTTCCTTATGGCTCTATTTTGTGACGAGCACAAATTTTTCACTGGCCCGTTTCTTGGTCGAAAGCTTAATTAACAATGCAGTTTGCAAAGAAAATCGAATCCGACAACTTTTCCCTATCAAATTAATGACTTATGAAGAGGCGCTTAAACTAGCTTTTACCCGTATTGAAGAGGATTGGGTACCTTCAAGTTGGAAAGATAGCCTAAGTGGCTCTTCATTAAATCCTGATCTCTCTATTTATCTTCGTGTGCCTAAATTCGGGATTTTGAGCGATAATCAAGTCGTTGCCTTTTCAGGTTCTGCAGATGAAGCGCAAGAGAGGGTTTGGTCGATAGGGGGTGATAAGGGTTGGTATGTGATGAATTGGGCTTGGAAATTGAGGGGATTCATCGATAAATTAGTGGGGGGGATTGGACTTCGTCGCGGAAGAACTCATCCAACACGGCTTAAAGACGGAGATGCACTCGATTTTTGGCGTGTTTTACTGGCCGATGAAAAAAACCGACGGCTCGTCCTTTATGCCGAAATGAAACTACCGGGTGAGGCGTGGCTTGAGTTTGAGATCACTCCTCATGAAGGTGGTGGCACTCTCAAACAAACAGCAACTTTTCGACCGAGTGGTGTCTTTGGGAGGCTTTATTGGTATAGTCTTTACCCTTTTCATCTCATCATTTTTAGAAAATTGGCAAAAAGGCTCGCAACAGGATAAGAATGGGTAAGGAATTTCAAAGATCTCTCTTTATTTTCAGACGCGATTTGCGACTTGAGGATAATACAGGACTTATTTTTGCATTACAATTTTCAGAAGAGGTCATTCCTGCCTTTATTTTTACACCAGAACAAATTGAGAAAAATCGTTTTAGAAGCGATCATTGCCTGAAATTTATGATTGAGTCTCTCATAGATCTTGAAAATCAGCTGAAGGAAAAAGGTGGTAAGCTCTTCCTTTTCAAGGATGAACCGGAAAATGTGGTGAGCCAATGCATCAATAAATTAAACATCGAAGCTTTGATTGTGAACCGGGATTATACTCCTTATAGTCGGCAAAGAGATAAAAAACTCGAAAAAGTATGCAAAGCCGCCAATATTGAGTTTTATTCTTTCGATGATGCTCTTCTACACTCACCGGAGGAGACTCTCAAAAAGGATGGAAAGCCTTACACAGTTTTCACCCCTTTTTTTCGAAACGCCTCGAAACATAAAGTATTGCCCCCTGTGCAAAACCGATGCAAGAATTATTTCCATGGATCAATTCCATTTGCAGAAAATAAATCGGTCTACCCAAAGCTGACCCTTGAAAATGGACTGGTGGGGGGGAGATCAGAAGCTCTAAAAATTCTCAAAAAAATAGGGTCTTTTACTCAATACGGAAAGTTGAGGGATTTTCCTGCAGAAGAGTATTCTACTTCGCTCTCTCCTTATTTGAAATTCACTGTTTGTTCACCACGTGAAGTTTATGTGGCAATATGTCGCAATTTAAGTGCCCATCACGAGCTGATTCGGTCTCTTTACTGGAGGGATTTTTTCACATCGATCGCTTTTAACTTTCCTTATGTTTTTAAGGGGGCTTTCAATACCAAATATGATCAACTTGAGTGGTCCGATGACCGGAAGGCTTTTCAAAGATGGTGCGACGGGTCTACTGGCTTTCCAATTGTCGATGCAGGGATGAGAGAGATGAATGAAACCGGTTTTATGCATAACCGGGTTCGGATGATTGCAGCCTCATTTCTCATCAAAGATTTGCACATCGATTGGCGATGGGGCGAAAAGTATTTTGCTCAAACTTTGATCGATTATGACCCGGCTGTCAACAACGGGAATTGGCAGTGGGTCGCGAGTACTGGGTGCGATGCTCAACCTTATTTTAGAATTTTCAATCCATGGAACCAACAGAAGAAATTCGATCCTGAATGTCTCTATATCAAAAAATGGGTTCCTGAACTTGCCGAAGTCTCTCCTAAAGCGATTCATTCATGGTACGACGAAAAATACCGCGACGTATTTACAAAATATCCGGCTCCCATGACTATTCATGAAAAGGCAGCAAAAGAAGCTCTTGCCGCCTATAAAGCTGTTCGTTAGTTCTGTTTTAGTTGGACCATGATTAGTTCAACCTCTTAAGGAATCAAATAGTATCTGGCTTCCAGCGATCTTTCCTTGTTGATGAAGTATGTGGGCTGATGCGAGGGTTGCATGGCCACAAAGCTTGACTTCTACCTTGGGGGTAAACCATCTAATTTGGAAGCGGTTATTCTTGATTTTCTTAACAAATGCTGTCTCAGACAAATTCATTTCGGTGGCTATTAGCTGACAGAGCTTTTGGTCAGGAAATTCATCGACCAGCGCTACTGCAGCAGGGTTACCTTTGTAAGGTTTATCGGTAAATGCATCGACAATCCAAATTTTCATTTTGCTATATGCCTCTTAATTGCTTGTAATAGCTCTGGAAAAGTCTCTTTGTAGTAGTCTCCACCGAAGTGACCCTGATCGGGGGATTCATAATAGTCTGTCTTGAGATGATCTCTTACGAAACGTGCCTCATCGACGGGAACCCATGGATCATTGACTCCTGCAAACTGAACAATCCATTTCTGGTTTTTCTTAATTGCATCCCAGTTCCAGGGGGTATCAAAATAGCCACTAAGTTTTTCGGTTTCATAGCCAAGATCTGTGTGGTAGACACCTACTAAAGCAGAACCCAAAATTCGATGGGTTTCTGCATATCGCATTGCTACAATACCTCCTGAAGAGTGTCCCACGATGAAGGTGTTTTCATCTGGCTGCAGCTCATCTTTGAGAAATGGGAGCCAGTAAGAGCTTCTTGCTAAATCAGTATCGGGAAATTGTGGTGCATCGACTTTGATGCCAAGATTTTCAAGCTCTTTCTTAAGATAGGGAAGCCAATTATCTGTGGGCTTGCTCTTCCCGTTCCCGTGAATCAAGATGGCTCTCATTTTATTAATCTCCTCGCGATGTTTTTGTAGAAAATCCTAGCTCTGATAGTTTGGTTTTTGCTTCTTTGTAGGCACATAAATTGTAACGATCAATAGGCGATTCATCTATTGATACCCAACGAAAATCTTCGTGGTACCGATCCAATGATGTCTCTTCATTCTTGCATAGTGCAAGAACAACAGTGTTTTTCGTGTCGGTAGGAACATCTGCGCCCCAAGCTGATTCGGTAAAATAGGTAGTGTAAGTGCCAAGTTGCGCTAGGGGAATAATGTTGATGCCCGTTTCATTTTTTGTCTTACGGACAGCACTTTCATAAAACGATTCCCCCTTGAAAATTCTCCCTCCGGGAAGCCACCACAGCCCTTCGGCAGGAGGGGTTCGTCTTTTAACCATTAAATAGGCCTCTTTTTCAAAATTGTAGACAAAGACATCAACGCAAGAGATGATCATGGTTTTGACGATTTCTCTATAAATGGAGGAGGGTATCTCTTCAAAGATCGCAATCTCATCTTCCTTACAGTAGGAAATGAAATGAGGCTCTGTTTTTGAAGAGGAGCCAGAGAGAGTTTTAAATGCAGCTTCGACGACTTCTGTGCTGTATTGGTTATGATTGGCAAGAATATTGATCAAAGTTTCGTTCGAAGCAATAGAAGCAAATCCTGGGATCATTGTAAAAAAAAATAGGCTAAATAATACACGTTGGTGTAGAGCCATATACTATTCCTGATCTGAGATTTGAAAAATCTTTAATTAAAAAAGCATTTATTGCAAGGGGAAAGAGAGTAGTTTACCCATTGGAGTATCCCTGGGATCTTTCTCGTGGCCATCAGGATCATTAAATGGCATGACTGTATACCCCATTTGCTTGTAAAAATCGACTGCATCAGAAGATGATGATGTATGAATACTCAGATAGCCCTTCGATTTAAGCCAGCTCTCGATCCAAGTAAGGAATTGTTTCCCAAAACCGCGATTGCGCTCCAACTCTTCTACTACAATAATCCGGATAGCACCCCTCGATTCTGGCCATAGTTGAATATGGGCATATCCAATGGTTTCAACCCCACGATATAAGACGAGATGGGCATGGTCGGGATGATCAAAGGTCCATTCATACGGATCCAAAATCGGTACTTTATCAAAGAAGTACCGTTGACGCATCCGCTTGACGGCCTGCCATTCACTATAATGAGTACATTTGAGAAAACGTAAACGTTGAAAGCCGGCCATTTTTAGGACTTTCTGAATGAAATCATTTTTTCCTAAAGTATAACCACTATAGATCGAATTGTTGATTTCAAAGGAAGCCTCATCCTCGAGGAGTTTTAACTTCATAGCAGCATACTCATCGCGAAGATCGTGGTGAATTCTAAGAAAGTTACGAAAGGTGAGATTGAGCTCGATTTCGGGGTGCCCCTCTTCGTAAAGGTGGAGATTGACATCGATACTACCCCGTTTGCTAAAACCGTAATGCATAGGGATTTTGCTCATAAATTGTGAAAGAGACATTTTAAAAGTGCTTGATCTTCTTTACGACAATTCAATTAAATATTAACATATATTTTAACCAATAGGAGGGAGTATAAAAAGAGGTATCAAATCACTTTTAAGTCTGCTTCTTGTGAGTGCTATCTGTGCCGAAAGTGCTGGACTTGTCCATTGTGGCAGTCAAGTTCAAGCCATCCCTTTGGATACGCAATATAGTATGGTTTTTGGAGTCTGTCTAACCTCTACTGATGTCTACACTGTGGGTATTGATACCAACAAAAATCTGATGATTTACGTGAATGATTTAGAAGGGGATTTTGTAAAAAGGGTATTGTTCGCCCCTAACGGGAATTTTGCCAATGCGATCGCGGCTATTTCGGCGAATCCCTATTTAGGAGGGGTAGGAATCGGTATTGCACTACAATAAAAAAGGTAAAGTAATTTAATGAGACCTATTCTTAGTTTTTGGTTTTTTGTATGCAGCATGCTTTCTGCTGCTGAATTTACCGTTAGCTCATACAATTGTGGAGGTCTTTCAGGTCATTATGACTATTTGCGTGCCGCCAGCATGGAAAAGTTGATGCAAGAAAGATATATTGCAGAACCCGAAAACATGGCCCTTAATGAAAAGATCCAGAAACTTGCCTTAAAAATTCTGTTTTCACCCGATTCCCAGGAAAAAGTAGCTGCAGAGCAAGAATGGGATCAAAAGGGATATTCAAACATCGTTAGGTATTTAACGGCATCTCCAATGGAGGATAAGAGTCTAAATAAAATTTGGAATCAAAAAGTAAATGAAATCATTACTTCTTATAAAATTCGTCCTGTTTTAATTCAGGACGAAACAGTAAATCGAATGCTTCATGAGCATCTTAAGGACTTAAGCGTCGATGATGAAGAGGATGACATGATAGCTCTTTTACAAAAAGTCCGCACAAAGATGGCCAGGACAATTTTTGCTTATCATCTTAAACATGATATTATTTGCTTGCAGGAAGCTGATTATCTTAATAGTTCAATATTTCCTCAGAATTATGCTGTTTTATTTGCAGAAACTGCCCATTCTAAAAATGGGATTGCATGGAATAAAGAGCGGTTTGAATTAATTGAAAACGTGGGGGACATTCAAGGGAGAGCCTTTGTTGTTCAATTGCTAGATAAAGAAACTGGTCAAACAGTTTTAATTGCTTCGGCACATATCAGAGGGTGTAATCCCTATCAGATCGATAAAGATTCTAAAACAGGAAAACCTGATTCTGCAAAAGGAGATGGGGATCTTCAAGCGATTATACAATTGTTTGATAAAAAGGGATCGGATCTTATGATTATTGGAATGGACTCGAACGTGACTTCTCTTCATCCTCGTTTAAATCTTGTTAAGAATGCTGGCTATCAAATTGATTATGAAAATTTCTTGGAATCCACATGTACAAATCCTTATCAGGCACTAGATACGCGCATTGATTGGATCGTCTTAAAATCAAGTAGTACAACGAAGGCTTCTATCAGAAATATTCCAGTTTTAAGTGTTGGTCTTAATTGCATTAGGACAAACATGAGTGATCATAAGCCGGTTGCTGCTAAAGTGACATATTTAGAATTATGTTTGGCATGAGGTGGCCTTAGGGGGATCACAGAGGGGCAGTTGTAAAGATCGACCAGATTGCAAATATTCCACAGAGCTTTTCCGGTAACGACTCGTCTTAGTAGCGCCTCAATTAAGGTTTGGGAGGTACCACTCTATTGGCACTACTAGGCTATTGAATCGAAATCGCACCAGGAATTCAATAGAGAGCTGATTCAATGGGCTATTGAAAGATTAGAATCCTGTGGATAAAAATCTTCTTGATCGAAGGCGGGAAAGCTAAAACAGAGTACTCGGACATTTTCATGATTCGCCGATTTTAATTGATGAACAGATCCGGGATGGATGGTGATCATCTCGCCAAAAGATAGCACCTTGGTTTCTCCATCAACCTCTATCGCTAGTGTTCCCTGCACTACGATGAAATGTTCGAGTTCTATCTTATGCAAGTGTCTAGGCGAGTTTTGAATCTCTAACAGGGCGATGCTCCATTTCTCATCTGTGTGCTGGCCTATGATAAGATCGTACACTGAATAATCTCCGTGATCGGTAGGTGCTGGAAAATATTTTGAATCAAGGAAAGGCGCAGGGGTCACTGGTGTTGGGATCCAGGGTTCTGGTTCTGCCACTTCTTCTAAGTAAACATCGTTGGGAAATTCAAACTCAGGTAAGTCGATCACAAGAAATTGGACACTCTCTCTAGGGATAAGAGTATGGACCATTCCAGGATCGAAGCAAATAATCACCCCTTTTTCCATCATGAGAGGCTTTTCTCTTCCTGAAAGCACTTCCAAATACCCCTCTGTAATCAAGACGTATTGCCTTTTAATTTTATGATAATGAGTCGGAACAATTTGTCTACTCTCGAATAACTCTAATTTCCAACCCTGAGCGGCATCAGAAGGCACAATAGGGTACATTACGAAGTTTTTACTCACCGCAACCATTGGAATTGTTAAAGCTAAATTAGTCATCACAAGCCGCCTTATATTCCGAGTAATGTAAATGGTTTTCAAAAAAGATGCAAAATATTAGTGTTTAGGTCTCTGAATTATCTGGGGTTGCCATGCAATCTTTCTTATTTTCTAAGATGACATTCGGAATATTTGTGATTTGTTTCATGTCTGTAGTGGGTCACGCGGCACCGGCTCATAAACCGCCGATTCTTACTACAACCGCTATCATTGAAATTTATGAAAATGATGAATTCAAAGGGATTGTTCTCATTGAGCGTGGCAAACCACCCTTTGGCAAAGCTATCCCGGGAGGAAAAGTAGAGTATGGCGAGACGGTCGAAAATGCAGTAAGGCGTGAGATGCTAGAAGAGGTAAATCTTTCTCTGGAGGAGTTGAGACAATTTCATGTCTATTCCGATCCTGCGCGGGATTTTAGACACCACTCTGTAGAAGTAGCTCATACTGCAAAGGCGTTTCAATTACCTACTGCAGGGGATGATGCGGCAAAAGCGTTTGTAGTAAAGTTAGAGGACATTCCTTGGTCTGAACTAGCTTTTGATCATGCTCAGGTTTTGAGAGACTACATTTGAGGCGCAAAATGATCAGTTCGCCGGGGCTTGTAAGGAGATAGAAAAAAATTTGGAAAAAAAATTAACTAAAGAGGAAAGGCGACAATTACACGATCAAATTTTGGGACGAAATTACGGGTACCATGATATTGTTGAGGAAGGGTATTGGTTGTTTTATGAATAATGAAGGGTTAAAAGTAGCTCAAGAACAATTTAAACAAATTGTAGGTCTCAAACCTACAAGGGTTAAGCTTGGAGTAGGTAGCTTTATTACATTTGATTTTGGTCAGGATATTCCTAAGGAAATAGAAACCCGAAGAGGTAAAGAAACTATATATTTTGGAGAGTGGTATTTATGGGTCTATATGTGTGCATGGCGGATAGATCTATCTGAAATGCCTTTTCTCGCTTCACATGATGATCGTAACATTCTTCAAAAGAAGATATCTGTATTGAACAACAAGAAAATTTTAAAAATCACTGTAGTGAATGATGCATTTGATTTGTTAATACAATTTGAGGATCAATATGTCTTGAAATTATTTTCAACTGATACAACTGAAGAAGAGCAGTGGTTGTTCTATACTCCAAATGGGAAAGTTTTTACTGCAGGTCCTGGTTCTAAATGGTCTTATGATTCATCAAACTAGTTCTTGCAATTCTTAAGGAGAAAAAATGAGTAAAATACCAGTGGCCATTCTTGGTGCTACAGGAATGGTAGGGCAAAAATTTGTAGAGTTGTTAAGTGATCATCCTTGGTTTGAAATAGTGGCGCTTGCTGCTTCGGATCGCTCTGTGGGTAAACCTTTTGGTGAGGCTATGAAATGGGGGATGACGTCACCTTTACCGCAGAAGTTCGCAAAGATGTTCGTCGCTCCGTGTCAACCCGACCTTCCTTGTCAGATTGTGTTTTCAGGATTAGATTCGAGTGTTGCAGGGGAGATTGAGGAAAATTTTGCAAAGAGGGGGTACAAGGTGATTTCTAATTCGAGCAATCACCGGATGGACCACGATGTGCCACTTTTGATTCCTGAAGTAAATGCCGATCACCTCAAACTGATCGATCAGCAAAAATTTGGTGGAGGGGCCATCGTCACCAACCCTAATTGTACTGTGGTTGGGATCACAATGGCATTGAAGCCTTTAGTTGACAAGTGGGGGATAGAGGCGGTCAGTGTCGTCACGTTACAGGCGCTATCAGGTGCTGGATACCCTGGTGTAGCCAGTATGGATATTTTGGATAACGTCATCCCCTACATTGCGGGTGAAGAAGCCAAGGTGGAAACAGAACCTTTAAAAATACTGGGGAGTGACCTGCGTATTAGTGCTCAATGTACACGGGTGTCGGTAGCTGATGGACACTTGGCTTGCGTCTCTGTCAAACTCAAGAAAAAAGCTACTGAGGAGGAAATTATCAACGCTTGGAGAGGCTTTAAGGGTGAGCCGCAAAGGTTGCAACTTCCTTCAGCACCGGCTAGGCCTGTGATCTATTTAGAGGATGAAAGGCATCCACAACCAAAATTGCACAGATCTCTGGAAGGGGGGATGGCTGTATCGGTAGGGCGATTGCGAAAGTGCCCGCTCTTCGACTGGAAATTTATCGTACTTTCACATAATACTATAAGAGGTGCGGCAGGGTGCGCAATCCTCAATGCAGAGCTAATGGTTAAACTGGGGTATGTAGGAACTCTTTAAAGGTTCTCTATCCCTCTAGGTACCAAGTGTCGTGAGTTGAAGGGGTTGTTGATAAATTCAGAGTAGGGTATGATTGATCATCTGTTACGGAATTCATATCGATACAAAAGATCAAAGCGCTTATGTGGGGGAGTTTCCCGATGTACATGTTAAGGTACTAAAAGTAGCTTCGGAGAAAAACACCGCTCTCATTGGAATCAACAAGAGGAATCGTGATTTTCATGATCTTTACCGTCTAGATTCGGATGGGGAAAGTGCCTGATTGATTGGTAGAAAAGGGGGTTCGAGGAGAAACACCTGATATGCCTGGAGAGGGAGTTTGGCCGTGGTGCGCACTTTCATCAGGAAAGAATGGGTCTCTTAGCAAATGGATTCAAGTGAATACAGTAGTTCCCTATAAAAGAGCTTACCAATTGATTAAAAAACAGTTTAGTGGAGATTAACATGATCTTGAGAAAAGAGTTTTACTTTGTTCGACATGGACAAACGGATGGAAATAAGTATTTAATTCAAACAGATCATGGGGACATATCGATCAATTCCACCGGTAGGATTCAGGCAGAAAAGATTGCTCCGTTAGTGAGAGGGCTCCCTTTTCAGACGATTTGCTGTAGTCCGATGAAAAGGGCTAAAGAAACTTTGAGTCTTATCATTCCTGAAAGAGACCATTTTGAAATTCAGGAGCTTCACGAGTGCTCGGCTGAAGTTTGGCGCTATTTTGAATCTTTGGAAGTCAGGGCCCTTGATAAAGGTCCTTTTGTTGTGAGAAATTTTCTTGAGCGAGCTAAGGAGGCTGTCAATAAGTCGTTAGAGCACCCTGGTCCTGTTTTAATTGTCGCCCATGGGGGAATACATTGGGCCATTTGTTACTGGCTAAACATTCAGGGGCATGATTGGATTATCGATAATTGTAAGCCGGTTCACTTTTTTGTGAACAAAGAGAAGAATAGCTGGGAAGCAAAATTGCTCGAAGTTGTACAAAAATCGGAAAAACACCTATAGTCATGCTATTTACGGGTGATTATGAAGTTAAGATCTTTATTGCTTTCTTGGATTTTGATGAGTACCTTATTGTCAGGACCCTTGACTAGCGCAGCACCTATCGTAATTCCACAGACATCGCAAGAGGTTGAGCTTTTTGCTGGAGAGGCTTTCACTGATCTAGAGAAGGCCCAACAAGCGTTGAGTAAATCGCCCAAGGATACTACCGCTTCTCATAGACTTGTTGAGGATTGTGTAGTAAAAACTTCCATTCTCGAGTCATTAACTTTTTCGATCATTCCTATTCCGCAGCAAGTCAAAGATTTAGCTGCAAAATACGTTGTTCAGTTAAAAGAGCGTTGTAAAGTTTTTTTAGGGGTCGTCCCGAAATTTTCAGTGGCAAGGCCGCTATTTACCTGTGTCAATGGAGCCGCTCCTTTTAAAGTCCTACCCGCTGATCGTAAAGTGACCGTTCTGAGTTGGAACATTTGTTGTTTCTCAGGGGGGCTTCCTATGCTTTATGGGGGTGTACGGCCTTGGCCTGAGAGAATGGAGGGAATCGTTCGCGAAATACTCGATTTAAATAGCGATATCGTTTGTCTTCAAGAGGTGTTTTCTGAGGAAGCTATTCATGCTCTATACAAGAGGTTGAAAGAAAAATACGCCTTTTTCTATTTGAATATTGGTCCCAGAGAATATTCATTTGATCCCGAGAAGCTTGGAAAGCTCTCTAGTGGACTTTTTGTCGCAAGTAAGTACCTCCTTGAAGATCCCTCTTTTTACCCCTACGATTTGTCTAAAGGAGAGACTGAGCTTGTTAGACGGTATGGAATTTTCATGGCAAATCTTTCTGATCGTCTTTGTGTATGTACCACACATTTGCAACCTGGTGATGATAAGAGAGATAGGAACATTCGAAGTAATCAGCTCAAGGCAATACAAGAACGTGCTTCAAAGATTCTTCCCACTTGCATATTTGCAGATTTGAACATCGAGTATGGGGGTGATGAATATGAAAGAGTTGTTGTTCCCAGTTTTACTAATCATTATAAGTGGGCAAAAAATAAATGGACCTGCTGCGAACTAAGAGATGCATGGTTCAATTCCGAGAAATATGCAAAGGCTTTGTCGCAAGGAACCCTTCCTTTAGAATGGATTGACGCTGTTTTGGAGATTAAACATAAAAACAGGCAGACACTTGAAGTGAAATGTGAAGTAATTCCTATTATTCGACTTGAGGATCCTAAAAATGCTCTTTCAGATCATAGACCCCTATTTTCTACAATCACCCTTCCTAAACAACGGAAGTAGGTGAGAAGCCTGATTCTTTTCGTTTGCCTGATCTCATCTTTAGAGAGTTCAGATACTAGAGGATCAATCAAAGATCAGATTCGTGCTACTGGGAGACGGTTTTTTTTATTCGAGTATCTGAGTAGTCGATTTGAGGTAAAAGGACATCTGAACCATTAAGAAGGGACTCGTGGAAAAAATTGAGCTCTTTTATGATCCAAGGCCGTTTCTTCAGTAAGAAATCTATTGATTATTTCGATTTTTTTTAGCAAGAATTGGGATCCAAAGTTAAGGGTGTTGTCATGGAGATCCATCTTTTTCTAAAGGGGCTGGTGTTAGGGTTTTCTATAGCAGCTCCAGTAGGCCCAATTGGGGTGTTGTGTATAAAAAGAACCCTTCAATTTGGTAGATTTTCAGGTTTTTTTTCCGGTTTGGGTGCGGCGGCGGCTGATACGGCTTATGGGGCTATTGCTGCTTTTGGACTTACAGCAATTTCGTCGTTTCTCATGGGTTGGCAATTCTGGCTTAGGACCGTCGGAGGAATTTTCTTGCTCTATTTAGGATTCAGAACATTTTTTAGCGATCCTCATCGGAATCAAAAAAGGGTTTCACATGCGAGCCTTCTAGGGGATTTTGTCTCTACTTTCTTCCTCACCTTTACAAGTCCGATGACAATACTTTCTTACTTGGCTGTCTTTACTGGTCTTGGTTTTATCGATTCAGCCCAAGATTATTCCGGAGCTATTCTAGGGATTCTTGGGGTATTTGTAGGATCAACATTTTGGTGGCTCATCTTGAGTGAGGTAGTCACTTTCTTCCGCAAGAAACTGAGCGAAGAGATTATGAGATGGATTAATCGCTTGGCGGGACTCTTGATCATTGCTTTAGGAATCATCTCGATTTTTATATAAAATGGATCTGGGACAGGAATGGTCTTCACACTATGAATGAAATATATCGAGAACTGTTAGATCTAAAAACGGCGACGTTTATTCGCATTGAGCATGAAGAGGGAATCGTTGCGGTTGTCTACAAGGTGACTATAGGCGGAGCGAAGCCTCTCATTTTAAAAATTAGCGATCGTCCCTTTGATCATCACAGGGAGCTCTACTTTCTTAACCGTTTTGCTGGAAAGCTGCCCGTTCCGAAAGTGATCAAGGTGTGTGAACCTCGAAAGGGAGTTCATGGGGCCATTTTAATGGAATGTATCCCCGGCGATCTTTTGAAATCGGAAGAAATTAGCGGTGATCTTGCCTTTGAATTGGGAAGGTCTCTTGCGATCATTCATCAGGAGCGGTTTTTGGGTTATGGCGATCCGATGCAAGAGGCGCTGAAAAATGATCCTAGGAGCTACTTTATCTTTAAGTTTAAAGAAGGGTTAGAGGAATGTGCGGGTCACTTGCCTGTTGACCTTCTTGACCGGTGCTGGAGCCGTTTTGAAAAAGACGTCGATCTCTTGCTCGATGTCGATGGCCCCTGTGTTGTCCATCGTGATTACAGACCAGGGAATATCATGGTAAAAGAGGGAAAGCTTCAGGGAATTATCGATTGGGCAGGGGCTCGGGCAAGTTTTGCTGAGGAAGATTTTTGCGCGAGTGAATGGCCTACTCCTTTTAAGGAAGGGTACAAAACAGTCCGGCCTCTTCCTAACTATGAACGCATCATGCCGCTTCTCCGTTTGAGTAAAGCGATTGCGACGATAGGCTATACATGCAAAAAAGGTATGCTAGGGGCAAAAGTAGCTCAATCGAATCTAGAGTTTCTAAAAAAGCTTTAAGCGTCTTTAAGTGCACCACTTTCTTACTACCTCCACCACCATATTCGAATCGACGAAATATAGGGGTATTTGCATAAGTCCAAGCGCACAAAAAAATTACTGTACATCGAGCCAATCGATGAGAGCAATCGAGGCAATATTTTGAATCACGAGCGATAGTGCGTTTAGAGGTAAGCCTCGGAATGGGTGGGTAAGGAGGGGCTGTTTTTTTGCTAGTCGTAGGGTGGTCGCAAGATCGAAGGGGGCCGAAATGATGCTGACGAAAGCGGCTGTTTGAGTGCCGATAACCATCAGCTGGGTCATGTTAAGTGGTGCTTCGGTAGACCTTTTCGCCCGGCTTCTGAGATATTGTTGCGCTGTGAGAAATGAGACCCAGCTGACGGAGATTTTTGACCAGTAAACCGAAAAACCTTTCCAACCTTCTTTGTCGATTTTGTAGAAGGGTGTCGTGGTTTTGCCTGTTGAAATAGAGGTGATTTTTCTTGTTTCTAACGGGGTTGCGATGATGGCGTGTGTGGTTGAAATAGATAATCCAGTGATCAGTTGTATGGTTAAATCATTCAGTCGGTAAGGTGCCAAAAAACGGGGAAGTCCTGTGATCATGGGCCAACACCAAAATTGTTTGATGCTGATCTTAGTTAACTCCGAGGAAAGCCCTCGATAAAATCGAGGGATGCCCCCTTCATGATAGAGTTGTTTTGTTATGGTGAGGGCATTTTGTGGTGGTGAGGAGAGTTGTTGATTGGCTTTAATCGCTTCTAAAGGAAAAGTAAACGGTTGGACAGCGTAGCCTCTTGCAATACCCCAGAGACTGCTTTCTAAGAGATCGGAGAGACTATTCATGGAGTAGTTCTCCAATTTGGAATCGCTCTTTTTGTCGCATTGTGAACCACAAGGTAAGGGCTGTCATGGCGGCAAGGGCCATCCAATACCAGGCCACGCTCGAAATTTTTCCTGTTTTTTGAAAGCACCAAAGCGATAAAGCCGCCGTTGGACTTCCTAGAAGTTGGGAACCTATTGCATAGCCTAGGGAGATGACGCCGTAGCGGCAGTTGTTGGGAATGAGTCCCGCTGCCCAGGCATGAAATGGGGCAAAAAAGGCAACTCCAAGGATGACAAAAGAACATCTTAAGAGGATCACTGTCGTTAAAGAGGCTCCCTCTAAAGATTTGAAGAGTGGGATCGCGAAGAAGAGGACAGCCAAACAGGCTCCGATCATCAATTTTTCTCGAGAGACTTTAGAGGCTAACCATCCAAAGAAGGGAAGCGCACAAAGATCTAGGAGAATTAAGTAGGTATTGACTTTCATGATCTCTGTTTTTGTGTGGCCCGAAATTAAGGGGACGAAGCCATTCATCAAGACGAGAGCAATGGTGTAAGTGGCGTAGGCAAATCCAGAGCTGACGATGATAAAAAATAGAGGCTTTCTGTAGGTCCAGACGACATTTTTTAGTCGATCTAGAGTTTCAGAAAATGTGATAGGTGAGAGTTTGGTCAGGGGTGTGATTCGCATGAATGAACCAAAAAGAGCTGTTAGTGAACCAAATAGGTAAAGGACTCGCCAACCTGGATCAGTGACATTGTAGTAGCCGATGGTAAAGACCCCGAGGGAGGCTAAAAGATACCCTCCTAAAGTGGAGGAATTGTAAATGCTGCTAAGAAAATCGTGGTGTTTGGGGGATGAATTTTCTAAAAGAAAGATCGCTCCTCCCATCGATTCTCCAGCGGCAAGAAAGTTTTGCAGGACTCTTCCAATGCAAAAGATGATTGGTGATAGAAGCCCTACTTGGAGGTAGGTGGGGCTAAATGCGATGCATGTTGAGACAATTGCCATTCCCGTTAATGAGAGAAACAAGGCTTGTCGTCTGCCAAAGGCATCTCCGATAAATCCGAAAACAAGGGATCCGAGAGGCCTCACAAGCATACCTAATGGGATGAGTGCATAGGTCAAGATGAGTGCGACGATCGGATCGTGCTTCGGAAAGATTAGAGGGGCGAGAAAGGGGGAGAGAAAACTAAAGAGGGCCGTATCGTAATGCTCAAGAAGATTTCCCAAGCATGCGTTCAACAGAGAGTTATTAGAAACTCGATTCATTCACACTTCCTCCGCTGGTATTACCCAGATCAGGTTCAGGAGAGTAGTTGAGAAATAAGCTACAAAGTTTTATTCCTCAATCACCCTCTAAGGGACTCTCTCAGCCAAAAACTCTGGCACCCCTGGTGGTTAATTGGGCGAAATTCTACTTAGATTGAAAGATTTATTGCAAGGGGGGATTTTTTTTGTTAAGCTGCCTTCCTATGAAAAAAGGTGTAGTTTTAAAAAAGGGTAAGGAGCGATTTTTCGAAAACCGGCATCTTTGGATTTTCTCTGGTGCAATTGAGTCGTTTCCTGATGATTTCGAAGATGGAGAGGTTCGTCCAGTCTTGAATTTTAACAGAGAGGTACTCGGCTATGCCTATTTCCATAGGGGAATGAGTTTGTCAGGAAGGGTAATATCCTTTGGAAGTGGCGATCCGATGGTTGTCATGAAGCAAAATATCTTACAGGCGATTGATTTACGCGAAAAGCTTGTCCAAAATGCAGCGACCAATGGGTATCGTTTGATCAATGGAGAAGGAGACTTGCTTCCTGGTTTAATTGTCGATCAGTATGATCGGGCTCTGGTGATTCAAAGTGGCACTCTGGGAATGGATCGATTAAAGAACTTTGTCGTTGAAACTCTTGCAAAGACAGGAAAATTTACCGGTATTTATGAAAAATCAGTCGGTGGATCACGAAAAGAAGAGTCTCTGCAGGATCAGGTGGCGGTTCTTTGGGGTGAGGATCAGGGGCAGATCGCGATTGTCGAAAATGGGCTTAAGTTCTTAGTCGATTGGCGACATGGGCAAAAGACTGGCTTTTTCCTTGATCAACGGCCGATGCGTGAACTTGTGATGAAGTACGCTAAGGGGAGGAAGGTTTTAAATGCCTTTGCCTACACGGGGGGATTTTCGATCTATGCGCTAAAGGGAGGTGCCTCTAAGGTCGATTCGATCGATATTTCAGAGAGGGCGGCCCAAGCAATTAGTCAACATCTTGAGTTGAATCAATTTGATACGTCGGGGAATCAGGTGTTTTGCCAAGATGTGTTCGAGTTTGTCACGAAAGAGAATCTCGACTACGATTTTGTAATTCTAGATCCGCCAGCTTTTGCGAAGAAGAAAAAAGATATCCCGAGTGCCATCAATGGATATCGGACGATCAATCGCTTAGCGATCGAAAAAATGCCTAAAAAATCCCTTTTATTGACTTGTTCTTGCTCCTACTATATTGATGAAAAAATGTTCAGGGAGATGCTTTTTCAAGCGGCAAGAGAGGCGAAAAGAGAGAGTAAAATCATCGGACGCCATATATTGGGGGTGGATCATCCTATTAACATCTACCATCCTGAAAGTGATTATCTGAAGAGTTACCTTTTATACATAGAGTAAGAAAATATGAGAATTTTAGCTGTAGTAGGAATTTTGCTCGGTATGGCTGTTTTAGCTGCTGGGTGGTCGAGCATCAATGTGTCGCTTGCTTCAATCCAAACGGAGCTTGGTGCATCGATGCTGCAGCTGCAGTGGATGATGAATCTCTATGGGATATCTATTTGTACGGCTCTTTTGCCTTTAGGAAAATTAGGGGATGCGCACGGAAGAAAGTGGATTTACATGGCGGGGCTTTTCGGTTTTGCCTTGGCTTGTTTGGGGGCAGGACTTGCCCATTCACCGGTTTGGGTGATTGCTTTTATGGCACTCTTTGGTCTTTCAGCCGCCTCAGTGCTCGGTTTATCACAAGCTCTCATGGTTCATCAATATCCTGAAAGTCAAAAATCGACAGCGATTGCTCTTTGGGCAACGGCCACTTCGATTGCATCCTCTTTGGGGCCTCTTTTAGGAGGGGTTTTGATCAGGTATTTGAGTTGGCGCTGGGTCTTTTTGATCAATGTTCCGGTAGCACTTCTTGCTCTTCTCCTTGTCTTTTTCTTTGTCAAAAGAGAAAAAAGCTTTTCATCCCACTGCGATTGGAGTGGAGTCTTGCTTCTTGCCACCATTGTGGGAGGGACTGTGAGTGCTATTTTACAGGGACCGACATGGGGCTGGGGTTCTTGGAAAATCATTGGATTGTTTATGCTGACTCTAGTGGCACTCATCTCTTTTGTCGTGGTCGAAAAAAATAGCGATGAACCGTTATTTCAGCCCCGTCTATTTGCCAACAAAGGATTTTTATTTGCTTCGATTTGCAACGGTTGTTTGATTGGGTTTGTTTGGGCTATCTTTTTCTTTGTTCCTCTCTATTTGCAAAATGAAGCCGAGGTCTCTTCTCTTCAAGCGGGATTCAAAATGCTCCTCATTACCGTTCCGGTTGCCTCTTTATCGATAGTCATAGGAAAATTATATGATAAGATTGGGGCCAAGCTTCCCCTGATTTTTGGGTTCACCATTCTGTTTATCTCGGTATTCTTCCAACCGATACTCACCATTGAAGGCTCGTGCTTTTTGATTGGGTTGGGTTGGGTGTTGACTTGGGGCCCTTCAGCATCCTCAGCGCTTTCTTCTTTGCCGCACCAAATGGCCGGAGTTGCTTCAGGGATGTTCATGACTCTGCAAGAGATTGGGGGAGTTTTGGGTCTTGCTATCGCCGGGATGACTTTTCGTATCGGTACGAATCGATTTTTATCCCCAAAGATGGAAGAGATTCAAACTGTGCTCAAAGAACATACCCCTTCATTAATTTCCGATCCACGCGCTGCCGAAAAATTTGTCGATCAGGGATCTCCCATACTGAGTTGGTTACATCAAGGATTCGAAGCTGGCTATAATGATATGCTTCTCTTTCTCTCTGTTTTGATGATTGCTGCTATAACGTGTTCTTTATTCGTTCCTAAGAAGGTGGTTAAGGATCGGAAAGTTCATTGAGACTCTGCATGCAGTTGAAATGGGATGGATCATCACCCTTGGCCAAATTAGAACTCCTTTTCTCGATCAATTTTTTTCCTTAATGAACCTTCTTGATACGAAAGGGTTCGTTTTTCTTGTGATTTCCATAATTTGGATCGGATATCATTGGAGGTGGGGGTTAAGAGTCGGCCTAATCATGATGACTAGCTCAATTGTCAACTACTCCTTAAAAGCCATTTTTCAAGAGCCAAGACCTCTTCAGATCGATCCGAGTGTCGGTTTGATTGATGTCACAGGTTATAGTTTCCCCAGTGGTGCGGCTCAATCTGCAGTTATTTTGACAGGACTGTCTCTTATCTATATCAAAAGTCGTTGGAAGTGGTTGATTGCTGCAACCTATTTTCCCATTTTATCGTTTTCGCGTGTCTACATCAGCGCTCACTATGTCTCTGACATATTGGGAGGTTGGCTGGTGGGAGCGATTTTATTAATTCTCTTTCGATACCTCTACATTCCTCTTGAAAAGAGGCTTGAAAAAAAAGCCCCTCTCTACTTGATTGGATTTTGCGAAATCATCGGTTTGATCTTTTATAAGACTCTCTATGGAGCAGTGATCATGAGTATGGGTGTGGGTCTTGTGATCACTTATTATGCCGGGGTGTTTCTTCCCCCTGCAAAAAATGTGGGGGCCTTTATCAAGCGAAGTTTAGTGGGCGTGGCGGGGGTTATCCCTTGTCTTTTTCTTTTGACGGTGAGCCCATTTTGGGCCTCAATCCTCGCAACACTCTGGGTTAGCTGCGGCAGCCAATTCGTCCTTAAGCCCCTGAAATAAGATGAAGAGTGTGCTTGGCGATGATTCGTTCTTCTTGGCAGGGGAGCACCTGAGGTGTGAGATGCCATTTAAGATAACTACAAATACGATCCCTGATTTCGGGGCAGTTTTCTCCAATGCCTCCAGTGAAAACCAGAGCATCGACACCTCCTAAGACGACGTGATAGGCGCCGATCATTTTTGCGATTTGGTAACAGAAGATCTCGATGGCTTGTTCTGAAGCGGGTGTTTTTTCTTGAAGGAGGGTTTTCATATCAAAAGTGTGACCTGAAAGGCCTTTTAAGCCTGATTCATAATAGAGTATATGTTCGAGTTCGTCAGGGGTGTAACCTTGCTCTTGCAAAAGATAGAGGATTATGCCGGGATCTATATCACCAGTGCGGGTTCCCATGACGACTCCTCCTAGTGTGGTAAGACCCATAGTGGTATCGATAGATTTTCCGTTTTTAATCGCCGCAAGGGAGACGCCGCCGCCTAAATGACAGGCGATTAATTTCTCAGGCATGGGATTTAATTGATCGACAATCGATTCAAAAGAGAGGCCATGAAATCCATACCTTCTGATTCCTTCATTTTGGACCGATTGAGGAAACGGGAAAATGTAAGCTTTTGGAGGGAGAGTCTGATGGAAACTAGTATCAAAGCAGGCAACTTGAACAATATTGGGAAAAATCTCTTGCAATTGTTGTATCAAGGTAATTTCATCGGGCATATGAAGAGGAGCAAAGCGACTCAATTTTCGAAGTCTTTCGATCATCTCTGGGTCGATTCGGGTTGGTTGAGTAAATTCGCTGCCCCCAAAAACAATCCGGTGGCCGATAGCATCGATCTTTTTTCCGAGAGTTTTAATTTCCTTGATGATCGCTTCATTCCCTTTCTTTGAATGGGAGATATTCTTATTCAAAAGGGGCCGCTTGCCGTTATAGAGAGAAAATTTAATCGATGAAGAGCCTCTATTAATGGTGATAATATGGTTACTCATTTTTCCAACTCCAGTTAACGATCTCTGGCATATCAACGCCATGTTCGTGAATGTAGATTTTGTGTTCCTTGAGTTTTTGGTTGCACTCTTGAACAAAGTCACCTGCTTTTATTTTAAGCCTAGGAATGTATTCTAGCGCTTTCATAGCAAGGTGAAATCGACTAATTTGGTTTGCGACGACCATATCAAAGGGAGTCGTTGTAGTCCCTTCTTCTATATATCCTTGCACATGGAATCTTTCTGTGTTTTTTCGTTGGTAAGTCAGTTCATGGATGATGCGCGAGTAACCGTGGAAGGCAAAGACGATTGGTTTATCGACAGTAAAGAGGTGATCGAACGTGGTTTCATCGAGGCCATGAGGGTGGAACTTATTCGGAATCAGCGTGAAAAGATCGACGACGTTAATCATTCGGATTTGAAGATCGGAAAAATGGTCTTTGAGGAGTTGAATTGCAGCAAGCGTTTCAAGAGTCGGAACATCTCCTGCTGCGGCAAAAACGACATCAGGAGTTCCATTTTCTCGGCTCGCCCATTTCCACTCGCCAATTCCATTTTGACAATGCTTTATCGCAGAATCGATGTTAAGCCATTGTGGCATTGGTTGTTTTCCCGATATCATCAGATTGACATAGTTTGTCGTACGAAAACAGTGATCCATTATAGCAAGGAGGCAATTAGTATCAGGTGGTAGGTAAACCCGCGCAATAGAGCTTTTCTTCTGCATAACTGAATCAATAAATCCTGGACCTTGATGGCTGTAACCATTGTGGTCTTGTCTCCATGCATGGGAAGTGAGTAGGTAATTTAATGAAGCAATCGGCTTTCGCCAAGGAAGCTCTAAGCAGGCTTTTAACCACTTCGAGTGTTGATTCAACATCGAGTCGACAATCAGCGCAAACGCTTCATAGCACGGAAAAAGGCCGTGCCTTCCAGTTAGAAGATACCCTTCAAGCCAACCTTGACAAAGATGTTCGCTAAGCACTTCCAAAACACGACCGTCGTAAGAAAGCTTGTCATCACTTTCGTAAATATCTCCGACAAACATTCGACTTGTCACATCAAAAAGATGGTTGAGTCTATTGGAGTTTGTCTCATCGGGACAAAAAATCCGGAAATTGGTCGAGTTGAGTTTCATGATATCCCTGACAAACTTCCCAGCCTCCTTTGTCGCTTCTCCTATGGAGATACCTGGTGCAGCCACTGCCAAAGCATATTGTTTGAAATCAGGAAAATTCAACGGTTTTAGAAGAACTCCTCCATTAGCATAAGGAGACGTTCCCATTCTCAAGTGTTTTTCAGGAACAATCGCGAGAATTTTGGGATTAAGCTTGCCGGAGGAGTCGAATAGTTCTTCGGGTTGATAACTTTTAAGCCACCCTTCGAGGATTTTTAGATGTTCTGGATTATTCACAGGATCAGAGACGGGAACTTGGTGGGATCTAAAAGTCCCCTCAACTTTCTTCCCATCGACAACCTTGGGGCCTGTCCATCCTTTCAAAGTACGAAGTATGATCAAAGGCAGTGGTAGCGGTTCTTTAAGAGGGGGCCTTATTGTTTTGATTTTCTTGTGTTCCTCTTGAACCCAATCCAAACACCTCCAAAAGGCTTCATGATCTCCTTCAACAAATCTAGGTTGGTATCCAAAACTTTCAAAAAATTTATTTAACTGAGAGTCGTTCATTCGCCCGGGAAGAGAAGGGCCCGAGATTTTATAGCCGTTGAGGTGAAGAATGGGGAGGACAAGACCATCTCGCAAGGGGTTTATGAATCGAATCGATTGCCAGCTTGCCGCAAGAGGGCCGGTTTCACTCTCACCATCTCCCACAACACAAACAGCGGTTAAATCCGGATGGTCCATGATGGCGCCAAAAGCATGGGCTAGAGAGTAGCCGAGTTCTCCACCTTCGTGAATCGAACCAGGACATTCTGGAGACACATGACTGGGAATCCCCCCCGGAAATGAAAACTGCGTAAATAGTTTTTTCAGACCGGCCTCATCCTGAGTGATGTTGGGATATACCTCGCTGTACGTGCCTTCAAGATAGGTATTCCCCACAAGCGCAGGGCCACCATGACCAGGACCCGATATATAAATCATGTCTAAGTCGAATTTTTTTATGACACGGTTCAAATGTGCATAGATAAAGTTCTGTCCCGGCGTCGTCCCCCAGTGCCCCAGCAGCATCTTTT